>CACCEJ010000001.1 GCA_902545035.1 uncultured Pelagibacteraceae bacterium
TTGATCTGTTATTTTTTTTGAAAAGTCTATTTTAAAAGGAACCTGTTTTATCTTGTTGTGTAGATTAACTATTGAATTTGAAAATTTATCTTTAGGTTCATAAAAAGATAATATTTCAATTATTTTATCTCTGGCTAATTTATAATCATTTTTAATATTAATTGCTTTAATTAAAAAATTAAAAGATTTTTTTAAATTGTGAGTCTTGAAATGCAATAATCCTAAATTGTAATAAGCTGAGTGGAACTTTGTATTAAGCTTTATCGCCGTCTCAAAATCTAAAATTGACTGTTCTAAATCGTTTAGTCTTAAATTTATTAACCCAACTATATTATGATATTGAGGAATATTGTTTAATTCAGGAAGTTTAGATTTACTTTTACTAGCTAACAACAAAGTATCTTTAAGAGAATTTTGATTATAGCTTTTAAGAATTTTATTTATTTGATTAAATTCTTCTTTGTAATCTGAGGCAATCATGTCCAAACAATTCAAGTACTTTTGGAGCGGGCAATGGGACTCGAACCCACGACCTTCTCGTTGGCAACGAGACGCTCTACCACTGAGCTATGCCCGCTTGTTCTGTAAGTATTGAAAATAGAAGCTTTTCTCCAATTAAGCAAGAGGCAAAATGATTAGAATTGTGGAACAACCGTGGGCGTCAGTGTGGTCAGCATTTTTTTAATTATTTAACCACTTATAGTTTTTTTTGTAAACCTCAAATAAAGGATAATATCTTTTATATTTGTCATAGTCATATGATTGAATTCCAGTTCTTAATTGTACATTACTACTAGTTTTAATATATAAATCATCTCTTTTGTGAAATTCAAATATGGACTCACTCCAATTTAATTCGCAAAATTCAAAAATCTTTTTTGTTTCTAAATTTTTATCATTGTTCAAATTTTCCAATGATATTGAAATAATATTTTGTGGATATTTTTTTTTATAATAATCGATTACTTTTAAATATATATCTATATAATCCAATATATCTTTAATAGAATGAGCCCAAGATAATTTGGCCAAAAGTTTTTCATAAATTGCAATTATATTGTCGTATATATTTCTTGTAGAATTTATAAATTTTGCATCTGGAAAAACTTTTAGAATTGATTCAATATTAAAAAAATTATCTAATGATTTATCTATAATTTCTTTTTTATTATATGAAGAATTAAATTGAGAGTATCTTTTGTATAAATAATTTTTTAATTCAATAAAATCTAATTCAATATTATTTAAATTATTAAAATTGTTTTTATTGAAAAGATTTTTATTTTTTATTTGCTCTAATATACCCATGTGAAAAAAAGAACTTTCTCCATATGATGAATAATTATTATTATCACTAGATATAATACTTTCAATTAAAGTTGACCCTGTTCTTGGAAGACCAACAATAAAAATTGGTTTTGTGAATTTTTTTTTTGATGAGTTTTCTAAATTAAAAAATTCTATTTTATTATGATACTTTGGCATTATTTTTCTATAATAAAAATCGGATTGATTATTGTATTGTAAGTTTGAGTTAAACATTATTTTATGGGCATCCTCTAATAAAGATAATTCTTTTTTTAAATTGTCTTTACTTATTTGGAATTTTGAAAGTAAAAACTTACTAATCGCAAGCTCAACTGAATTTTCTTTTGCACTAAGTGAAATTTTTTTAACTTGATCGTAATACTCATCTTTAAGAAATTTTGGTTTTAACTGATATAAACCATAATAACTTCTTATTTGGTTTTGATCCAATTCAATGAGTTTTAAGTAATTTTTTTTTGATAGGTCAGTATCACCTGTTGTTTGATATAGCACTGCTAATTTAAGATAAACTGAAATATTATCAGGTCTTAATTCTAGAGATTTCTTGAAAAATTTAATACTTTTTTCTAAAATTCTCAATTCAAAATAAACAAGTCCCAAAAAATAGAAAATCATAAACTTATCTTTTTCTGTTTTTAACCCATTTTGTAAAATTTTTTCTGCCTCTTTGAAGTCCTGATCGTACATTAATTTTTTAACAGAATCTAAATTCATAAATATTTATTAAAACTTAATTTTCATAATATTGAGAGTTTCCTGCATAGGAGTTAAATAATCGCTATACTTTTTCCATGCGAAAGAGGTATTTTTTTTTATACCCTCCCTAACTTGTTGAAAAGATGCAGTTGTAACAGGTCTTGTATTCTTATAATAATTTGTTATCTGATCTTCCCATTTTAAATTTAAGAAATTTAAAATTTCTTTAGAACTATTTACAAAATCATTGACAAAATTTTCGTAATTTATATTCAATATTTTTGATCCATACTTTGATTTCCAAAAATTCATTAAGTCAAGGTATAATGAATAATATTTAGCAATATCTTGCTGACTTAAATTAAAATCCATACCACTATCAACAAATGAAGTTTTATAATTAGACCAACATACAGCCATAGGATTTCTTTCAATATGTATAATTTTTGCTTCTGGAAAAGCATTTATTATAAAACCTATCCATCTAAAATTGACTGGGAGTTTATCAATTATATAACTATTGTTTGAAATTTTAATGATTTGATTGAAGTAAGAGTTTCTTATTTGATTGAAGTAACTTTGAAAATTTTTAGGTTGTTTAATATCTACTTTATCCATAATTTTTGGTAAAAAATCTAGTTCACCTGCCCCATATATTTGTGAATGACTTGATAATATTTGCTCTATCAATGAAGTCCCAGATCTTGGCATGCCAACAATGAAAATTGGTTTACTTTTGAGCTTATCCTCAAAATCTAAATTTATATCTTCATATTTCTTAAAAAAGTCTTTTATTTCTCTAAATTGTATTTCAGTTTTTTCAAATGAAAACTTTGAATTTTCTTTCTTAAGTGAATTAGATTTATCTAAATATTTGAATGCTAAATCATTTTTATCTTGGTCGAAATATCCCTTACTTAAAGCATCAAAAAGTAAAATTTTATTCTCGGCTGAAAAAATATTTCCATCTAAAAGTTCAAGCTGTTGAAAAATTTTATCATCTTTTTCAATTTTAGTCACTGCTATATAGTTTCTATAACTAGCTATATGATTTTTGTTAATTTTTATTATCTTTTGAAAATATTCTCTTCCTTTAGAAATATTACCTAAAAAAAGGTAAACACTTCCTATATTATATAAAGTTTTAAAGTCATTTTGATCAAAGCTTAATATTTTTTCATAAGTTTTGATTAATTCATCAAAATTTTTATTTTCTTTATAAATATTTGCTAAATTATAATAAGCCTGGATATTATTTTTTTTTAATTCAATCGCTTTTTTGAAACATAAGATTGCCTCATCAATTTTACCAAGACGTTTTTTTGTATTTCCTAAATTATTGTATGCTTCAGAAAAATTTGGATTTAATTTAATTACTTCTTCAAAATATGAGACTGCAGTATCATATTTTTTCAATTGCTTGTGTATATTTGCTTGTATGAAGAGTATTTCTGGTTTTTTTTGAACAGATAATAATCTATCGAAATACTTTTCTGCTTCAGAATAATTTTGAATATTAACATAAGACAAACCTATTGAATAAACTAATTGATAATCTTTAGGATTTTTTTTCAGCAATTTTAATCCAGATTTTATTACTCCTTCATAATTCTTTTCTTTATATAAATTTAAAATATTAACTTTATCTAAATTGTTTGAATTCATTATTTATTTGTTATAATTTAATTATAATGAAAAAAGAAGATCTTCCCAATATATTACCAGTTTTTCCTTTATCAAATTTTATTATTTTTCCCAAAACAACTGTGCCCTTAAACATTTTTGAGCCGAGATATATAGAAATGATTGATAACAGTATGAAAACCAACAGATTAATTGGAATGATACAACCTAAAAAATCTGGAGAGCTAAAGAAACCTGATTTATATAAAGTTGGATGTGCAGGTAAAATTACAAGTTTTAATGAAACAGATGATGGAAGATATTTGATAATTCTCAACGGTATTTGTAGATTTAAAATAATGGATGAAATTAATAATGATAATTTATATAGAGAATGTGAAGTACAATATGATGATTTTTCAACAGATTTGAGCGACAAATCAGAGGAAATTAAGTTTTCAGACTTAAATTTAATATTTAGAAATTTAAAAGATTTATTTAAGAAACAAGGATACGAAATAAATTGGAAAGAAATTGAGAAACAAAGTTTAGATCAAACTATCAACACATTATCTATGGCTTCACCATTTTCTCTTGAAGAAAAACAAGTTTTACTTGAAAGTAAGGATCTTAATATAAGAAAGGAAAGGTTAAAAGAAATTCTAAATACTTATGTTGTTGATAATTTTAATAATAAAACAATTCAATAACTAATTTAAGCCTCCATTGGAAATCAAAGTAGCATATTTATTTAAACTTCTATTTTTTTTTAAAATTTTAAAAATTGGGTCAGATAAAAAATTATTTAATTTATTATCAAGTTTAAAAAAACTGCTAATAAAATCAATACCTGTTCCATGTATAAAATTTAGATGCTTAGTTTTTTTTTCAAAGGTTTTAGCAATTAACTCTCCACTGTTAATACCTAAATTTAAATTTTCATCCATAATATTTAATAAATTATTTATATCTCTTAATGTCATATTAAATCCTTGACCAGCAAGAGGATGTATTTTATGTATCAAATCACCAAAAGATAAAATATTTTTATGACAATAATTTCTCAAAACTGAAAATTTAATATTAAATTTTTCAATACTACTAAAATTTTTAATATTATATTTAAAATTATATTTTTTTATAAAACTTTTTATTAATTTTTGCTCAATTTTTTCTCCGGAGTCATTAGAAAAAACTACAGATGTATGAGTTTCTGACAAAGGTAAAAAAGCCAAGGGTCCATTTTTTGTAAAAATTTGAGTTGCTGTTTTATTTTCAATTTTTTGATGATTTATAATACCTGTATAAGCTGATCCATAATATTTTTTTTTAACTATTCTATGAAAAAATTTTTTAGTTATCGGATTATTTTGGTCAGAATTAATTATTAAATCATAATTTTTTATAATTTCATAATTAGTATTATGAGATCTTACATAGTTGATAAGTTTATTATTTTTGATATTTTTTTTAAGTAATCTATAAATTTCATTATATTTAACCAAATAGAAATTATTCCGATTTTTATCTTTAAATTCAAATAATTCAGAGGAATTACTTTTCTCTGAATATATTTTAATATTTTCTGAGGGCCATCCTAAAGTATCAAATAATTTTATATTTTTTTTTAAAAACTCATAATTGTCATTTGAAATAGCTATAGTTCTAGTATTATTATTGAATTTTTTAGTTGAAGATTTATATAAAATTTCAACAGGAATCTTTTTTTTAACTAATAAGTTAGATAAAACTAAGTTTGTTAAATTATTTCCTAAAAGGCAAATTTTCATAATATTATTTAATTTTATCAACAAAAATTAAATGATACAAAGTGACAAATCATTAGTAGCAAAATGAAAATTAAATATTTATTAGATAAATCAAGTAGTTTTCTAATTAAAAGATTAGTAGAGTTTATAGGTGTGTGTTTGCTAATTTTATCAGTATTATTTCTGATATCATTAGTCAGCTACTCACCAGAGGATCCCAACTTCATCTTTCCAGAAAACACTGAATTAAAGAACTTATTGGGTATAAAAGGTGCTTATACGTCAGATTTATTTTTTCAATCAATTGGTTTAATATCGTTGTTAATTCCTATTTCTATTTTTTTCACGTCTATAAAAATAATAATTGAAAAAAAAATATTAATTATTATTGAGAGTTTATTCTTTATAATTTTATATTCAATAATTGGAACGTTATTTTTTACGGTTTTCCATACCGAAACATATTGGCTTAATTTAAATGGTAATAATGGATTTGTTGGAAATTTATTTGAAGATACATTTTTCATAAATTTAATAAATATTAATTCAAAACTGGGTTATTTTATATTTCTAATTTTGATCTCTATTTTCTTTTTACTAAGTATTAATTTTAAATTCAGTTCATTTTCTCTAATTATGAAATTATTTAGTAAGTCAGAGAAAAAATCGTTAAAAAATACATCTATAGATTTAGAACAAAATTTAGTTTCAGAAAATGACTACATAAGAAATGAAACTAGAGTACAAGAAAATTTTTCATTTGAAAAAGATATACCCTCATCTGAAAAAAAAATTTTAAAATATAAATTACCAACAATTGACTTTTTAAAAACACCAACAAAAAAAGATAAAAATTTATCTCAAAATAAAGTTGAAGAGAAAACTTTAGAAAAAATTTTATTAGACTTTGGTGTAGAAGGAGAAATAAAAAAGGTAAGTCAGGGTCCTGTAGTGACATTATATGAGTTTGAACCAGCTCCAGGAGTAAAAGTATCAAAAATAATAAATCTTTCAGAGGATATTGCTAGAAACACAAGCTCGGAATCAGCTAGGATTGCAACAATACCTGGAAGTAATACTATAGGTATAGAATTACCCAAGTCACAAAGAGAAAATGTTTTTTTAAGTGAAATAATCTCTGACTCTAGTTATAAAAAAAAAGATATAAAACTCCCAATTGCTCTTGGTAAAAGTATTTCTGGATTACCAATAACTGGCGATTTAAGCACAATGCCTCATTTGCTTATAGCTGGTACAACAGGATCTGGAAAATCTGTTTGTATTAATACAATTATTTTATCACTTTTGTACAAACACTCTCCTGAAAAATGTAAGTTTATATTAATTGATCCAAAAATGTTGGAGCTGTCGACATATGAAGGTATTCCACATTTATTATGCCCTGTCATTACGGAAGCAAAAAGAGCTGCTTCTGTTTTAGGATGGGTTGTTAAAGAAATGGAAAATCGTTACAAACTTATGACTAAAGTGGGTGTAAGAAACATTGATGGATACAATGAAAAACATAAGATTTCTATGCCTTTTATTGTTGTAATAGTTGATGAAATGTCTGATCTTATGTTGGTCGCTGGTAAAGATATTGAGAATTATATACAAAAACTTTCACAGATGGCCAGAGCTGCAGGGATACATATTATAATGGCAACACAAAGACCAAGTGTTGATGTCATTACTGGAACAATCAAAGCTAACTTTCCTACTAGAATATCTTTTCAAGTTACATCAAAAATAGATAGTAGAACAATTCTTGGTGAACAAGGTGCTGAACAACTACTTGGTAAGGGAGATATGCTCTATATGACTTCAGCAAATAGAATGACAAGAATACATGCACCATTTGTATCAGAAGGAGAAATTGAAAAAATAAATAACTTTCTTAGAAACCAAGCTGAACCAGACTACGTTGATGAAATCCTAAATTTTGTTGATGAAAAAGAAGGTTCCAATGCTACAAGTGATAATGAAAATCTTGATGAATTGTATAATACTGCTTTAGAGATTGTTAAATCTGAAAGAAAAGCATCAACATCTTTTTTACAAAGAAAATTACAGATTGGTTATAATAGAGCAGCAAGAATAGTAGATCAAATGGAGGCAAATGGAGAAGTTAGTCCGGCAAATCATGTAGGAAAAAGAGAAGTGCTTAAATGAAAAAATACTTATTCTTTTGTTTGATTTTTTTTTTTAATCTAGATGCACAAAGTTCCTCAACTCAACAAATTATAAATCACTTAGAAAATATATATTCTTTGCAATTCAAATTTATTCAAAAAATAGATAATAATAATACTGAAAAAGGAGAGTGTATAATTTTGTACCCAAAGAAAATTTTTTGTGAATATTATGATATATACAACAAAGTATTAGTCTCGAATGGTAAATCTCTAGTTATCAACTCAGATAAAATCAAAAACTATTATAGATATCCATTAGAGAATACACCGTTGAATTTTATTCTTGATAAAAAGTTCTTAATTTCAAAAATGAAGGACACAAGAGATGATAAAGATTATCCTTTTTATTATGTATTTAATTTTGTTTATGAAAATAACTTTATAAAAGTTTTTTTTGATAAAGAAAGTTTAGATTTAATAGGTTGGGAAACCAAAGATATATACCAAAACTTAATTCAAACCTTTTTAAGTGATGTTAATATTAATATTGATGTTGAAGAAAAATTATTTTCAATACAAAAATATACTAATTAACCTCAACATTTATTTTTTCAGATTTAAATACTCGCATCCCTCTAGCTAGATAGTTTTTAATTGCATTTTTGTGATCTAATGAGCAAGTGTGTAACCAAACTCTAGAGTTTCCATCTTCAAACAACTTTTTAATAGCTTCAGACAACAGATATCCTCCACATTTTTTTCCGAAGTATTCCTCTAATATCCCAAAATATGCTATTTCTGAGTAATCATTATCAATATCACGAATGGTTTCGTAATATCCTGCCAAGTTATTATTATCCTTTAAAACAAAGGTTTTTACCCTTGGATTTTCAACGTATTCAATCCATTTTTTATCGGCCCACACTAATCTATCTACCCATCTATGTTTTCTTCCAATTTGTTTATAAAAAAATTTGTTAATTTGGAAATCAGGTGGATCTATTTGTCTAATTTTAAAGTTTGGACCTGGACTTTTGGATATATTAAGTTTTTTTAATGAATTTATTTCTAAGAAGCTTCTGTCTACGTTTATTATCACGAAACCATTTTACCAATTTTCTCTCCACCGAACAAATGAAAATGTAAATGAGGAACTTCCTGCCCTCCGTCCTCACTTATATTGGCTAGTGCTCTATATCCTTTACCGGTGTCGACAGATATATTTAATTTTTTTGCAACGGTGTTAATTCCTTTAAGGAGTCCAACCATTTCCTCAGGTGACGCATTCTGACTAAAATCATCTAAGTCAATATATTTTCCTTTTGGAATAACCAATACATGAATTTTTTTTTGTGGATTTATATCATGGAAAGATAAAACAAATTCATCCTCATAAATTTTATTACAAGGTATTTCATTTCTTAATATTTTAGCAAATATATTATTATCGTCGTAACTCATTTTATATTTTTTCTAAAACTGATTTTACTGTATCTCCCATAACAGATGGGTTTTTAGAAATTGTAATTCCACACTCTTTTAAAATTTCAACCTTTTCAATTGCACTTTCTCCGTACGCTGAAACTATTGCTCCAGCATGACCCATTACTCTTCCTTTAGGAGCAGTTAATCCAGCTATGTATGCTATAACGGGTTTTTTCATATTTTCTTTTGCAAATTCTCCTGCTGCTACTTCCTGAGGACCACCAATCTCTCCAATCATTAAAATTGCGTCAGTCTCATCGTCTGTCTCAAATTTTTCAATAATATCTCTAAATGAACTTCCATTTATTGGATCTCCTCCAATACCTACACTCGTTGAGACACCTATATTCAAATTCTTGAGTTGTTGAGCTGCTTCATAACCTAATGTTCCTGATCTACTTATGATTCCAATTCTTCCTTCTTTATAAATATGTCCTGGCATTATCCCCAACATAGATTTTCCTGGACTAATAATACCTGCACAATTGGGTCCAACTAAAGTCATTTTAGAACTTTTGGTGTATCTCCTCATATACCTTTTTATTCTGATCATGTCGTGAGATGGAATTCCATCAACAATAGCTACACAAGTTTTAATACCAGCATCAGCAGCTTCCATTGCCGAGTCTGCCGCAAAAGCTGGTGGTACAAATAAAATTGATGCGTCTGCTCCTGTTTCGCTTACTGCATCTTTAACTGTATTAAATACTGGCAAATTTAGGTGCATAGAGCCACCCTTTCCTGGAGTAACTCCACCAACGACATTAGAACCATACTTAATCATCTCGTCTGCATGAAAAGACCCCATTTTTCCTGTAAAACCTTGAATAATTATCTTACTTTTTTTGTCTATAAGTACTGTCATGATCTATTTATTGAGTGCTGCAACCGCTTTATTCGCTGCATCCTCTAAAGTGTTTGCTTCAATATAATTTATCTTACTCTCTTTTAAAATTTTATTCCCTTTTTCAACATTTGTACCTGCCAATCTAATAACCAATGGAACATTAACTTCTATTTTTTTAAGAGCTTCTACTATTCCTTCTGCTACCCAATCACATCTGTTTATACCAGCAAAAATATTTACTAAAATTACTTTTACTTTTTTATCCATTGTAACTAACTTAAATGCTTTAACTATTTTTTCTGGAGTAGCACCACCACCCACATCTAAAAAATTAGCAGGACTTCCACCAGCTAGTTTAATCATATCCATTGATGCCATTGCTAATCCAGCACCATTAATAATATTACCAATGTTCCCATCCAAACTCACATAATTTAATCCTCTATCAGATGCAAAAACTTCTTTTGAGTCTTCTTGTGTCTTATCTCTAAGTTCTGAAACTTGGTTTCTTCTAAACATTGCGTTATTATCAAAACTCATTTTACAATCTAAAGCTAAAATTTGTTTTTGTTTTGAAATTACTAATGGATTGACTTCCACCATTGTAGCATCTAGTTCACTGAATGCTTTATAACATCCAATAATAGTTTCAGAGGCTCTTCTAATTAAATCAGGTTCAATTCCTAAACCAAATGCTAATTCTCTGGCTTGAAAACTTTGCATTCCTACAGCAACTTCAATTTTTGATCTAATTATAGTTTCAGGTTTTTCTTTCGAAATTTCCTCAACACTCATACCACCTTCTGTTGATGCAACCACCATAATGCTTTCTGAACTTCTATCAAAAACAAGACCAAGATATAGTTCTCGCTCTATATCTGTTGCTTCTTCAATATAAATTCTATTAACTATTTTACCTTCGGGGCCTGTTTGATTTGTAACTAATTTTTTTCCTAACAATTTGTCTGTTGCTTGAGCAACTTCCAATGGACTATCACATACTATTATTCCACCAGCTTTTCCTCTAGCACCAGAGTGAATTTGTGCTTTTACTACCCATTTTGATCCACCAATTTCTCTAGCTTTATTCTCAGCATTCTCTGGGCTATAGACAATTCCGCCTCTTGGAATCGTTACTCCAAAATCTGAAAGTATTTTTTTTGCTTGGTATTCGTGAATATCCATAATTTTATTTATTTATTATGGATTAACTTATCGATGTTTACAATATTTTCAGCCATTCTAGCTGATGCAGCATCAATCATCCGTCCATCAAGCTGAGCAGCTCCTTTTCCTTCATTTGCAGCCTTTTCTAGTTCCTCTAGGATCCTTTTAGCCTTAGTAACCTCTGCTTCAGGTGGTGAGAAAACTTTATTTGCAAGCTCTATTTGAGATGGATGAATTGCCCATTTGCCTTCAATACCAATTGCAGCTCCTCTTTTAGCAGCAGCTGTATAGGCATCTGGATCATTAAAATCTCCAAATGGTCCATCAATTGCTCTTAAGCCATAAGCTCTGCAAGTCATTACTAATTCAGATAATCCATGGTGCCATTGATCACCAGGATAATTTTCATTAAGACCACCTATGACAGTTGTTCTTGCTCTTAAACTTGCAGCATAATCTGCAACACCAAAATGTAATGCCTCAAGCCTTTCACTAGAAGTTGCAATTTCTTTTATATTAGACATTCCCAAAGCTGTCTCAATTAAACATTCAATTCCAATTTTATTTTTTAATTTTTTGTTTGTTTCAATCTGAGTTAATAAACAATCAACCATATAAACATCGCTTGCAGTACCAGCTTTTGGAACTAAAATTGTATCTACATTTTCTCCAGCTTGTTCAACTATTTCAATTAAATCAGAGTACATGTAATGTGTATCTAAACTATTTATTCTCACAGAAATAGTTTTGCCACTGCCTCTCCAATTCATTTCATTTAATGCTTTAATAACATTTGCTCTTGCAGAAATTTTATCATTAGGAGAAACTGCATCTTCAAGATCTAAAAAAACATAATCTGCTGCTGAACTAAGTGCTTTCTCAAACATTTTAGGAGATGAACCTGGAACAGCCAATTCACTTCTTTGTAATCTTGATCTTGCAGGTTTATAAAATTTATGGCTCATTTTTTTCTTTTATCTAATTCACTCATTACATCTTCAATTTTTATATTATTTGCCTCAAGGTACATGGCTAAATGATAAAATACATCAGCTGCTTCATGTATTTTATTTGAATCTTCCTCAACTGCCTCAATAAGTTCATCTATCTCCTCAAGCACTTTTGCTTTACTCAAAGATTTATCACTCAAAAGTTTATTAGTATACGAACCATCAACTGGTGAAGATTTTCTTTCTCTTGCAAGTTTAAATAGACTTTCTAGGGTATTTAGCATCTCAAATCCTAACAGGTATACCTTTTGAGTCCAGATATTCTTTAGCTTCTTTCACAGAATATTTTCCGTAGTGAAATATGGATGCTGCTAAAACCGCGCTAGCGTTACCTAATTTGATGCCATCGACTAAATGATCAAGATCCCCAACCCCGCCTGATGCAATTGTGGGTATGTTTACCATAGATGAAATTTTAGCCATCAAATCTATGTCATAGCCTACCTGAGTACCATCTCTATCCATTGATGTAACAAGTAACTCACCTGCTCCACTCTCTTCCATCTTTTTTGCGAACTCTAAAGCATCAATTCTAGTATTATTTCGTCCACCATGAGTAAAAACTTCCCATTTGTCTCCATTTTTCTTAGCATCAATTGCAACAACGATACATTGTGAACCAAATTTTTTTGAACTTTGAACTACAACATCAGCGTTTTGAACTGCAGCTGTATTAATTGAAACCTTGTCAGCCCCACAGTTTAAAAGTTTGCTAATATCTTCTACACTTCTAACTCCACCGCCAACAGTTAAAGGTACAAAACATTTTTTTGAAGTATCTTTTACAACTTCATAAATTGTATCTCTATTTTCATTTGATGCTGTGATATCTAAAAAACAAATTTCATCTGCACCACCATCACTATAAATTTTTGCTTGTTCAACAGGATCGCCCGCATCTTGAAGGTCAACAAAGTTTATACCTTTTACAACTCTTCCATTTTTAACATCTAAACAAGGTATAATTCTATTTTTAAGCATCTACTTCTTTTGCAAGTTCATCTAATTTTATATCACCATCATATATAGCTTTACCAACTATAATTCCTTCAATATTTTTATTTCCTAAATCCTTCGCTCTTTTAATATCATTAATTGAGGAAACTCCCCCAGAAATAATCACTGGGCAATTTGAATTATTAGCTACATTTTCTGTTTCATCAAAGTTTGGGCTTAGCTTCATGCCATCTCTATTAATATCGGTATAAATTAATCTACTGACTCCATAATCATTTACATATTTTAAAAATTCTAAAGTTTTTAAATTAGAATTTTCTTTCCATCCAGATACAGACAGATAACCATCTTTAGCATCTAGACCTAAAGCAATCTTGTCTGGAAATTTTTGACAAGCTTCTTTTAAAAAATTTTTATTTTTTATTGCAGCACTTCCTAAAATTACTTTCTCAACTCCTGCATCAACATACTTTTGAATACTATCAAAGTTTCTTACACCACCACCTATTTCAATTTTAACATCAAATTTCCCAACAATTTCCTCAATAATATCAATATTTACAGTTTCACCTGTTAATGCTCCATCAAGGTCGACAATGTGCAAGTTTCTAAATCCATGATCTTTATATTTACCTGCTTGATCAACTGGGGACATATCATATTCAGTTTTATTATTAAAGTCTCCTTTAACTAACCTCACGCACTTTTTATCTTTGATATCTATTGCAGGAAATATTTTCATTTTATATAGGATTTAGGGACCTCGAGAATAGAATTTGGTGTTAATTCTTTTTTATTTTTTCTGTAAGCATAAATTTTATACTTTTCAACTTTTTGGGAATTTAATTTTTTACACTCAATTTTACTTAATAGTTTTTCACATTTTTTTTCTGAACGGACCCCGTCAAAAAAAGCAATTCTTTGAGGCATTTTGCTTTTGCCAAAAGTATTTTTATAACGTGAAATAAAGCTATTATATAAACCGTATCTTAAATTTTGCTCTAATCCTTTCGTTGGATGGTTTGAAATACCTTTAAAGTCAACTTTAAGTTCACCATCAATCCAAACTTTCATAAAACCTTTTTTAGAATCTGGATGCCAATTTGTGTTGAATATAATTTGAGTCCAATTTCCAATAAACTCGTCGTTTTGTTTTAAAACTATCTGACTATCTCTGAAGGTGTCCCCATTTCTATTAAAAGTTAATCCAGCGTGAGTGTGCTTAAACATGACTAAAACTTTTGATGGCTTTAGTCTTTTCCATTGAATAAGGGACATGTTTGAAGGCGCAACAGAATTGTAATCCTTTGGTAAATAAATATAAAACTGATACCAACGTTCTACTTTAGATGGGTATTTTTTATAATAAAGTTCTGTTCTTTCTCTGTCATTTTTACAATCACTCCATTTTGGTTCATAACCACATTCTCCATCATTTAATTCAAACTTGATAGATTTTTCACCAACTATTGAAAAGTCAGAAATAGATACAGGATTTATTGCATGCTTAGCATTAAGCATATGAAATTCTTCTGGAATTGACCTGCCGTATTTATCTTCTTTTAACGCTTTTTTTACTTTGGAAAATTTAGTTTTTGAAAAAGCATTGTTTGTTAAAAATATTCCAATTAATAGTAACAATAAAAAATTTTTCATAAATTTATAAAATTATCAATTATTTTAAGTCCAATTTTATCACTCTTTTCTGGGTGAAATTGAGTACCAAAGATATTTTGTTTTTCAGCAGCACAAACTACATTTGTTGAGTAATCAGTTGTTGCTGAAATTACAGATTTATCCTCAGGTACAAATTCATAACTGTGAACAAAGTACATGTGAGATTTATTTTCGATATTTTTAAAAATCTTACTTTCTTTCTTAATATTAATTTCATTCCAACCAATGTGTGGAAGCTTGAATTTACCGCCTTGGTTATCAATTTTAGACACTTTGCCTGAGATCCATCCTAAACCTTTAGTCTCATTTTCCTCATAGCCGATATCAGCAAACATTTGAAGCCCAACACAAATTCCAAGAAGTGGTTTTTTACTTTCTAATGCAAATTCATTGAGAGTATCTATCAAACCATTAATATTCTTAAGCCCATCAATGCAGCTTTTAAAAGATCCTTGTCCTGGTAATACAACTTTATCGCTAGCTTTTATGGTCGTAAGATCTGATGTAACTGCAATATTTACTTTGTCTTTTGCAACTTCTTTAAACGAATTTATTACAGAACTTATATTGCCTGAATTGTAGTCAACAATTGTGACATTCATTAAATTTATAAAGAACCTTTTGTAGAAGGTATTGTAGTTTTATTTCTTGGATCCATTTCTAAAGCAGCTCTTAATGATCTAGCTAATCCTTTGAAGCAGGACTCGATAATGTGGTGACTGTTATCGCCATAAATGTTTTCAACGTGCAAAGTAATTCCTGCAGCTTGTGAAAAAGCTTGGAACCATTCTTTAAATAGTTCCGTGTCCATCTCACCTAATTTTTCTACTTTCAGTTTTACTTTCCAAATTAAATAAGGTCTGTTTGATACATCAATTGCGACTCTAGTTAATGTTTCATCCATCGGAATCATCGCATGTGCATATCTTTTTATACCAACAAATTTTTTAGATGCTTTTTTTAAACATTCACCAATTGCAATTCCTGTATCTTCAGTTGTGTGGTGAAGATCAATGTGCGTATCACCTTTAGCTTTAATATTCATATCCATTGATGAGTGTTTGGATAATTGCTCAAGCATGTGATCTAAAAAACCTATACCTGTGTCAACTTTATACTTACCCTTACCATCAATATTTAAATCAACACTGATGTTGGTCTCTTTTGTTTTTCTACTTATTTTGGCTTTACGTTTCATAATCTGAAAAAGGTATATATCTATTATTCAATTATGGCAATAATTCTAGCCTTGGTCTTGAACTATTAGATTTAGTATCCATCTATATCCCATGACAACAATAGTATTAGTTAGAAAAAACAATGAAGTAGTAGTTGCTGGTGATGGCCAAGTTAGTATGGGAAACACTGTTATTAAGAAAACTGCTAACAAAGTCCGTAAGATTGAGAAAAGAAATGTGATCGCAGGATTTGCTGGATCTACAGCAGACGCACTAACATTATTTGAAAGATTAGAGTCCAAGCTAGAGAAACATGCTGGAAATTTGGCAAGAGCAGCTGTTGAATTGGCTAAAGATTGGCGAACCGATAAATATTTAAGAAGATTAGAAGCTCTTATGGCTGTTGGTGATAAGGAAAATAGTTTCATTATTTCAGGAACTGGCGATGTTTTAGAACCTGAGGGAGACGTCATTGGGATAGGATCTGGTGGAAATTATGCACTAGCTTCAGCTAAAGTATTAATGGATACTGATTTATCCGCAGAAGAAATTGCAAAAAAAGCAATACAAGTTGCATCTGAAATATGTGTATTTACAAATGATAATTTAAATATTGAGAAAATTTAACATGGAAAAATCAAACGTAACGACTCTTCCAAATACTAAAGTAAAAAAAGAAAATAGTAGCATTCAGAATTCATTATCTCCAAGAGAAATAGTTTCAGAATTGGATAGATTTGTTGTTGGACAAAATAATGCAAAAAGAGCCGTTGCAATTGCTTTGAGAAATAGATGGAGAAGACAGGCTTTGGAAGGAGATATGAAAGATGAAGTTCTTCCAAAAAATATTTTAATGATGGGACCAACTGGTGTTGGTAAAACAGAAATATCTAGAAGGTTATCGAAACTGGCTGAAGCACCATTTGTAAAAGTTGAAGCTACAAGATTTACTGAAGTAGGTTACGTTGGAAGAGACGTTGAACAAATAATTAGAGATCTTTTAGAAATTGCTATCGCAATGGAAAAAGTAAAGAAAAGAAAAGAAGTTCACGCAAAAGCACAAAAGTTAGCAGAAGACAGGGTGCTCGACGCAATTGTTGGAAATAAAGCAAGTGTTGCAACAAGAGAAAGTTTTAGAAAAAGATTAAGAGATGGCGATTTAGATGATAATGAAATAGAAATTGCTGTTACTGAAGGTGGTGGTGGAATGCCATCATTTGAAATTCCTGGAATGCCTGGAGCAAATGTTGGAATGATAAATATTTCTGACATGCTTGGAAAATCAATGGGCCAAAAACCTAAGAAGAAAAAAATGTCAGTTAAAGAGTCTCATGAAATATTACTTAATGAAGAGGCAGATAAATTAATAGAACAAGACAAAATTATAAAATCTGCAAAAAATACAACTGAGAACAATGGAATCGTATTTTTAGACGAAATAGATAAGATATCAGCTAGAACCGATAGAGTTGGTGGAGACGTATCAAGGGAAGGTGTTCAAAGAGACTTACTTCCACTTATTGAAGGAACAACAGTAAGTACTAAATATGGCCCGATTAAAACTGACCACATATTATTTATTGCTTCTGGTGCGTTCCAATTAGCAAAACCATCAGATCTTTTGCCTGAGCTTCAAGGAAGACTACCAATAAGAGTTGAGCTAGATGCATTGAATAGTGAGGATTTTAAGCGAATTTTAAAAGAGCCAGACAATAGTTTGATTAAACAGTACAAAGCATTACTTAAAACTGAAAATGTTGATTTAGAATTTACTGAGGATGGAATTGATACAATTGCGACAATAGCAAGTGAAGTAAATACTACTGTCGAAAATATTGGGGCTAGAAGACTGCACACTATTATTGAAAGAGTTTTAGATGAAATTAGTTTTACAGCAACGGACCGAGCTGGAGAAACAATCAGTATAGACTCGGAATATATTAAGAAAAATATTGGTGAACTAGTTAAAGACGCTGATCTTTCAAAATTTATATTGTAATTTAAATTACTTTTTTTTCCTTAAGAGAATATCAAAATTTCCTACAGAAGGATTTTCAACAGCCTCAAAATCAATACCTATAATTTTACTCATCAGTTGATTATTGCCTTTAATAAAATGAGGTACTGAAAACTTTAAAATACTTAGGTTATTAGATTGATATGGATCATTTAAGTTTTTTGATCTTAATCCCTTGCCAGTAATTACATTAATTTTATTAACACCATTTGCATAACATTCTTCTATATAAGAAGTCATCTTTTGGTTAGCCTCTTCTAAAGTAAAACCATGTAAATCAATAGATTTTTCGATATATCGCTTGGGGGATGTAAAAATTTTTTGATCTTTATTTTCTAATTTGTCAGAACTATTTAGAAAATTTTGCCAGTCTTGTTTATCTTTATCTGATATTTTTTTAATCAACTAAGCTTGAGTGTCTACTATTAACCAATTAGGATTTTTTGAAGTACTATCTTTTGTAAATTTCCAAGTATCAAGTACTTTTTTAACTTTTTGAGCATCACCAGAAATTACTTTATTATCTTTATCTTTAATACAAGATATAATTTCACTTACAAATTCAACACTTACTTCAAGCATATTTTTATTTTGGTTATGATCTTTTATTTCAGCTGAACTTATTCCTATAAATGTAGTTTCTGAAGTAACATTTCTAGCCTTCTTATCTTTTATAGCTTCATCAAATTGATCATAAACATTTTTTGCTAAAAGGTTTTTTATAGATTTCAGATCCCCCTTTGAAAAGCTGGTTATTATACTTTCATAAGCTATTTTTGCGCCATTTAGAAAATCTTTCTTTGCTGCTTCATCAAAAGTCTCAGCATTTAGAATGGGAGAATTTTTTGTCTCGGGTACTTCGTGGGGAAAACTAGAGTTAATATTTTCCTCAAAACCAGTTTTTTTTCCTAGAATTCCTCTTAGTCTTAGGAAAATAAAGCCAGCTATCATTGCTAATAATATTATATCGATATATTCGAAGCTATAACTCATAAATAGATAATATTTACTATGTTGATTAATTTCAACCGGCAATTTACATTATAGACAAATGAACACAGCAATAATTCTAATTTTAGGGATCCCTCTCATTGAAATCTATTTATTCATTAAAGTTGGCTCACAAATTGGAGCTTTAAACACGATATTGTTAATAATTACAACTGCAGTTGTTGGTATTTGGTATGCAAGATATGAAGGTTTTAATACCTTACGATCTGGCATGTCTCAATTGGTCAAAAATGAAGTTCCACTATATGAAATAGTTTCTGGAGCAGCAATTACATTTGCAGCTTTACTTTTAATTATCCCTGGTTTCGCAACAGACATTATTGGGATACTGCTAATCTTTCCAATAACAAGGAGAATAATACTTAATAAATACTCAAAAAAATACCCATCAAAGAAAAAAACTGAAGAAAAAAATTTCATAGAAGGCGAATATGAGGATATAGAAGATAAAGATGGAAGATAAATACAAAATAATATTAAGTTATATTCAAGATTTGTCAGTTGAAATACCAAGTCCTGAAGCTTTAATTACAATTAGAAACACTATTCCAGAGTATCAGGTAAAAGTTGATTTAAAATCAAAACCTTTAAAGAGAAAAATGATAGAAGTTTTAACAACATTAACTTACGAAAACCCAAATCAAAAAAAAGAGAGAGGATTTTTTCAGATAAAATATGCAACTGCTATTGAAATCACAGATGTTCAAATTAAAAAAGAAGAACTGGAAAAGATAGTATTGTGTGACCTGCAAACAAAGATTTATCCAGAATTAGAGGACAAATTTTTAACTATACTTAGACAATCAGGACTTCCTGATCTCAAATTTGGTTCAAAGATAGATTTTGAGAAACTTTACAAAAAAAGATTAAGCTAAAAATAATTTTTCTTTAAATTTTTTTTTAAAAAGTCTTTATGATCAGATAATTCTTTTTCTGTTGGTAAAATTACTTTTTTATAATAATCACCCTTATTTTGAAAAGAAGAAATTTTATTAATATCATTATCTACTAAATCTAATGTAGGTTCTTTTTGGTCAATTAAGTTAATATATACTTTAGCAAGTAATTCACAGTCAATAAGAGCTGTGTGTTTCTCTCTTCTAGAATTGTCAATTCTAAATCTTTTACATAAAGCATCTAGACTTATACCAGAACCTGGAAATTTGTTTCTAGCCAACTCTAATGTGTCTATGACGTTTAAATTGTTAATTTTTTGTTTTCCAATCAAATTTAATTCATTATTTAAATGTCCAATATCAAACTCAGCATTGTGAATTATTATTTTTTTATTCTCTATAAATTTTAAAAAATCATCAGCAATTTCAAAAAATTTTTGCTTAGTTGATAAAAATTCATCAGAATATCCATGAACTTCAAAAGCTTTCTCCGATACTTTTCTCTCTGGATTTAAATAAACATGAAATATATTTTTTGTTGGAACTAAATTATCTAACTCTATACATCCAATTTCAACAATTCTGTGACCGTCTTTTACAGATAAGCCTGTCGTTTCGGTATCAAGAACTATTTTTTTCATCTAAAATTTTTCTTTTAATCATTTTAATATTTTTTTTTAAGCTATGAGGTTTAAAATTGTTTTTAATAACAAAATTGGATATTTTCTTTTTATAACCCAAAGATCTTTGTGATCTTCTTAAGCTATCAATGACTTTTTTATTATAAAAAGGCCTTTTTTTAAGTCTTTTATTAATCTCATTTCTCTTTGATTGTACAAAAATTAAGTAAAAGTTTTTATCGTATAATTTATTTTCAACTAATAATGGTATGTCTAAAACGACCATCTTTTTTCTTTTATTCTTTTTAAAGAAAAAATGCATTCTTTTTCTGACGATGGGATGCACTATGTCTGATATTTTTTTCAGATTTTGTTTGTTTTCTTTGATCACACTACCGAGCTCATTTTTTTTTAAAATTTTTGACTTTATAAATTTTGGAAATCTTTTTTTAATTTTTTTGTAACAAGATTTATCGTTTTTGTAGATATCACTTACTTCTTTATCTGCATTAAAGACTGGATAACCAAATTGTTTTGCAACAAAGCTTTTTCCTGAACCTATGTCACCTAAAATACCAACTTTAATCAATTTAAAAGCTCCATAACTTTATTATCTACTTTTGGTTCTAGATTATTCCAAATTTTAAAAGATGCTTGGGCCTGATAAATAAACATTCTTTTTCCATTTTCTATTTTATTTCCATTTTTTTTTGCAGATCTTAAGAAACTAGTTTCAGAGGGATTGTATATAACATCATAAAAAAATTTTTCGGAACCAATTTTTGAATAATCCAAATCAATATTTTCGTCTTCTTTTAAACCTAAACTAGTTGCATTAACAATCATATCAAAATCTGAAAATGTTCCCCACTTAATAATTTCAATTTCATTAAATATTTTTTTTAAATTTACAGCTTTGCTATGTGTTCTGTTGCTTATTAATATTTTTTTTACATTCATATTGTTTAAAGCCGCTATTATTGACGGCGAAACTCCTCCCGCGCCTAATATTAGTACATTTTTGCCAACGATATCGTAATTTGTATGTCTAATGGCCAGCTCAAATCCCTCTATATCTGTATTGTGACCTATTACTATTCCATCCTTAAAGTATATAGTATTTACTGATTGTGTTTTTTGAGCCTCATTGGATAGTTTATCTAAAAAAGGAATTACAGAATTTTTAAAAGGAACTGTAACGTTAATTCCATCAATTTTTTTTTCTTTAACTTCTTTAATTAAATTTTCTAATTCTGATATATCTAATTTTTTTTTATCGTAAACTGCTTTTAAATTATTAGATTTAATCCAATAATTATGCAACTTTGGAGATAAAGAATGTTCAATTGGGTTTCCTATAACAAGAAATTTTTTCATTTTTTTAATTTAATTCCAGTCTTTTTAATTTTCTTTTTAACTTATGTATTTTTCTAGAAATTTCTGGATCATTATTTTCTTTAATCTTTATTTTAAGTATTGCTAATTCCTCTTGTAACAATTCTTTTTCACTTTTTTTATACTCTAATTCAATAGGATAGTTTAATTTGCCTAAAACACTTTCCATTGTTTCTCCTGTATTAATGTTATCATAGTAAACAACTGTGATACCACCGTCTCTACCCATGCTCCACAGTCTATTTACAGCATTTCTATATATTCCAATCTTTAAATAGGCATTATTTTTATTTTCATAAACAGTTGGTCCTTTTACATCATAAATAAATTTTCCATTTGCCCAAACTCTATAAAATCCATCTTCTTTATCTGACCAATTTACATTAATAAGTATGTCAGTCCATTTACCAACCGGATCAATGCTTCTGCTCTTACATTCAGATCCACACACCACATTGTTGAATGTATACTTTCCATCATTATGCTCAAAGTGAGATTGTTGAATATATTTCTTATGCAATTTTGAGTGAAACTGTCCCATTTTTAAACTCGCGGGTCTAAATTTTTCTTGACCTTCTGGTACATAGATTGACCACGAATACCATTTTTCACCTAATTTAAAATACTTGGAATATAATTCTGCTCTTTCCGACTTATGATCTCTTTCACAATCATTGCTAGGTTGGGATCCACCTTCGCCTTTTACTTTAGATCCATCAAAAGTTCCTCCACACTCACCGGGCCTAACCTCAAATCTTATACTTTGTTTTCCGTCCCTAACAGGGTGACCATCTTTTTTTGAAACTATTTGAATTTGATGTTTATTTCCTATAGTTCTGTGACCAACTTTCCAAACACATCCAAATCCATTTGATATATCTTTTGGTAGACAAAATCTCTCTTCTTTTTTATGCGATATAGATTTTGCATACGAAAAACTTACGGATAAAAATCCTAAGACTAAAATCAGTAGAATTTTTTTCATTTTTGAAGTTCTAGATATTCCTTAATTTTTTTAATAGGTAAGCCCATTATAGTGTTTTCATCGCCATCAATTTTTGAAAACAGAGTTCTTCCTTCTCCCTCAATTTGATAAACATTATAAGCATACAAAGCTTCATCACTTATCTTATTTAGATAAGTGATTAATTCATTTTCAGAAAAATTCTTCATGGTCAAGTATGCTTTATCAGTATAGTTCCAAACCATGGATCCATTTTTAGATATACATACCGAACTAATCAAAGAGTGTTTTTTTCCATTAAGTTTTTTTAAAATGTTTAAAGCCTCTTCCCTGCTTTCTGGTTTTGATATTAATTCCCCAGTCAGATCGATTACGCTATCTGCTCCTAAAACTAGAGTATTATTAATTTTTTGACTAATCTTATTTGCTTTTAATTCTGCAAGATTTTTAGAAATAATTTCAGGCGAAGCTCCCTCTTTTAATAGACTTTCTTTTATTGGATCCTCGTCAACATTTGATACTTCAACATTACAATTGATGTTGTGATTGTCTAATATTTCTTTTCTTACCTTGCTTTTTGAGGCTAAAATAATGTTAGGCATTTTTTTTATTTTTAATTTCATAAATTTTAATTACAGATGCTGCTGTTTCTTCAACTGATTTTCTAGTTACATCTATTGTAGGCCAATTATTTTCTTTAAATATTTTTTTAGAACTATTTAATTCATCCCTAATTTTGTCTATATTTACGTACTCACTATTTTGATCTTCTTTAAGAGAGTTTAATCTATTTTTTCTTAAATCATATAATCTCTCAGCTTCAGTCACTAAACCGACAACACAGGGAGAAAAATTTTTTTCTGTAACCTTTGACGGAATTGAATTTTTATTTACTAATGGGATATTTGAAATTTTAAAACCTCTATTAGCTAAATAAATGGCTGTTGGAGTTTTACTTGTCCTGCTTACTCCTAGCAGAATGATATCGGATTTTTCTATATCATCAGTTTGATTACCATCATCATGATTCATAGTAAATTGAATAGCTTCAATTCTATCGTAGTATTCTTCATTTAAAATGTGTTGACCGCTCGGTTGATGCGAAGCTTTTTGGTTAAGAACTTTTGAAAAATTTAATATTAAATCTCCTAGAACACCAAAACATGGTATTTCTCTCTCATAAGCTTTTTCTACAAGATACTTTGCAAGCTTACTATTAACTATTGTATATAGAATTATAGAATTTTCATCTTTCTTAGCTTGTTTTAATATACTCAAAGTTTGACTTTCAGTACGAGTAAAAGAAAAGTGATTAGTTTCATACTCAAAATTAGGAAATTGAGCCTTTAACGCCAAAAAAATCCTATCCAGTGTCTCTCCAGTAGAATCAGATATTAAGTAAATTTGGTATAAGTTTCTCATGTATAAGATGTTTATAAACTATTAGTAAAATAAGAAAAATGCAGATTTATTCTTTGAACTAATAGAAGTTAGTATTTTTCATATAAAATTAACTGAATTATAAATTTAGATCATAGTTATTCAAATTGTATATAAAATATACAGATTATTAAATTATCCCTTAATTATCTTATTTATTTAAGATAAAAATTGTTGATAATTAGTTAATTAAGTGTGGAAATTGACTAATTTACGTTATTCACAATACATAATACTAATAAAGTAAATAATATATATCTATTTATATGAGTCCCTTAACTAATTGTATTAAAAATAAAGATACGAAAACTAATCCTATATGGTTAATGAGACAAGCTGGAAGGTATCTTCCGGAATTTAGAGAAATTAGAAAACAAAATCAAGACTTTATAAAACTTTGTTTAAATAGTGATTTAGCATCTGAAATAACTCTCCAACCTATAAAAAGATTTGGATTCGATGGTGCAGTAATATTTTCAGATATTTTAATGATACCATATGGACTTGGACAAAAAGTAGAATTTGAAAAAAATTTTGGGCCAAAATTGGGAGATATAAATTTAGAAAAAATAAAAAATGTTGATGAAATAAGTTTTACTGAAAAAGTCTACAAAGTTTATAAAGCAATCTCAAAAACGTCGGTAGATTCTTTAATGAGCAGTAGAGATATGATTGGATTTGTTGGAGCTCCTTGGACTATTTTGGTTTATATGATAAATCAGTCCTCTCCAAAAAAAGGTTTATCAAGTGATTTTTTTAAAGATGATTTTTTAATTAATAGATTACTAGGCATAATAGAGAAATTTTTAAAACTTCATATAAAAAATCAAATTGAGGCTGGAGCTCAAGTTATTCAAATCTTTGATAGTTGGGCTGGATTATTAGAAGATAAAATTCCAGAGTACATATATATACCTACTCTTAATGTTGTCGAATATGTAAAAGAGTTAGGTGTTCCAGTTATTTGTTTTCCTAGAGGTATTAAAGATTATAAAAATTTTTGTGAAATTGTTAAACCTGACGCTGTAAATATAGATTACGATGTTGACCCAAAAAAAATAGTCAATGAGATCAAAATACCAATACAAGGCGGTCTTGACCCAAAAATATTACTAACTGATCAAAAAACCCTTAAAATAGAAGTTGAAAAATATCTTGGTGTTTTTAAAGACCACCCATACATTTTTAATTTAGGTCATGGAATACTTCCTGAGACTAAAATTGAAATGGTTGAAGAATTGATAAAGATTGTAAGAAATTTTAAATGACACCAGACCATCCAAAAATTAATTATGGCAAGACAGGTATTATAATTGTTAATCTTGGTACACCTGACTCAACAAGTTGGCTAGATATTAGGAAATATTTAAAAGAATTCTTATCAGACGGACGAGTAATTGAAGTTAATCCCTTAATTTGGCAAGTAATACTTAACTTATTTATACTTACTTTTAGACCTTCTAAAACAGCTAAAGCTTATAAAGAAATATGGATGAAAGATAAAAATATGTCTCCTTTAAGATACTTTACAGAAAGACAAGCAGAAAAATTATCTGATCAAATTGGCAATGAAGATTTAATTGTTGATTTCGCTATGAGATATGGAAATCCAAGTATTAGAAGTAAAATTCATCGCCTTCAAAAAAAAGGTTGTGAAAATTTAATTATATTCCCCCTTTATCCCCAGTATGCTGCCGCAACAACTGCAACAGTTTGTGATGAAGTTTATAGAACTTTAATGAAAATGAGGTGGCAACCAAATCTTAAAATAATACCTCACTATGAATCTGAACCATTATATATTGAGGCGATTAAAAATAGTATTTTAAAAAAGATAAGTGAAATTAATTGGAAGCCCGATTTAATAATTGCATCTTATCATGGAATTCCAAAAAAATATTTTGCTAAAGGTGATCCATATCACTGTTATTGTCACAAAACTACCAGATTAATCTCAGAACAATATTCAGATATTGAAATTAAGACCACGTTTCAATCTAGATTTGGTCCGCAAGAGTGGTTGCAACCATATACAGATAAAACTTTTGAAGCTCTACCTAAAGAAGGTAAAAAAAATATTTTGGTTATTTGCCCTGGATTTTCATCTGATTGTGTAGAAACCTTGGAGGAAATATCTATTCAGGGTAAAGAAAGCTTTATTAATTCAGGTGGTGAAAATTTTGAAATGGTGCCATGTCTAAATGATAATGAAGATCACATTTCTTTGTTGAAACATCTAGTTATAAAAAACTTATAAATTATGAGTGGATATCTTCTATTTAAATCTCTGCATTTAATTGCGGTTATATCTTGGATGGCTGGACTGTTATATTTGCCAAGAATATTTGTTTATCATGTTGAGAATTTTGAAAAAGACCAAGCTACAGAAATTTTTGAGACCATGGAGAGAAAATTGTATAATTATATAATGAGACCAGCTATGATCTTATCATGGTTATTTGGTATAATTTTGATTTGGATTAATGGTATTGAGAGTTTTGCTTATTTATGGTTGCAACTTAAAATATTATTTGTAGTGATTTTGACAATTTATCATGAGTATCTTGGAAAATGTATGCGATTATTAAAATCAAAAGAAAGTACAAAAACTTCCAAATTTTTTAGGATAATTAATGAAATACCAACAATTTTGTTAATTTTTATTGTTTTTGTTGTAGTATTTAAACCTATCTAGGGTTGAAATTTCTATATCAGTATATATATTTGATATATCTTTAACAAAAACTTCCACACATGAATATTCAAGAATTAAAAGAAAAAAGCTCAGAAAAGTTAATCACAGAGGCTGAAAAGCTTGGTATTGAAAATGCAAGTACTTTGCGTAGGCAAGAAATTTATTTTGCAATTTTAAAAAAACTTGCAGAAAAAGGTGAAGAGATTACTGGTGGTGGAGTATTACAGTTGCTCCAAGATGGTTTTGGTTTTTTAAGAGCTATGGAGTCTAATTATTTACCTGGTGCTGATGATATATATGTAAGCCCAAGTCAAATTAGAAGATTTGGTTTAAGAACAGGTGATACTGTTGAAGGTCCAATAAGATCTCCAAAAGAAGGTGAAAGATATTTTGCACTACTCCAAGTAAGTAAAATAAATTTTGAAGAGCCAGATAAATTCAAACATAAAATAGCATTTGATAATTTAACGCCTTTATATCCCAACAAGCAGTTAGGGATGGAAGTTGAGTCAAATAAAATTGAAAAAAAACCTGACCTAACACCAAGGCTAATTGATTTAGTTAGTCCAATTGGTAAGGGACAAAGATCTTTAATTATTTCTCCACCAAAGGCAGGAAAAACAATGATCTTACAAAGTATTGCAAATTCTATAACAGCGAATCATCCTGAATGTTATCTAATGGTTTTACTTATTGATGAAAGACCAGAGGAGGTAACTGACATGCAAAGAACTGTTAAAGGTGAGGTAATAAGTTCTACTTTTGACGAGCCTGCTCAACGTCATGTTGCTGTTGCTGAAATGGTAATTGAGAAAGCAAAGAGGCTTACAGAGCACAAAAAAGATGTTGTTATCTTGTTAGACTCAATTACAAGACTTGGAAGAGCATATAATGCAGTTGTCCCAAGTTCTGGTAAAGTTTTAACAGGAGGAGTTGACGCAAATGCTCTTCAAAGACCAAAAAGATTCTTTGGAGCAGCTAGAAATATTGAGGAAGGAGGATCTCTTACAATCATAGCTACTGCTTTAATAGACACTGGAAGTAGAATGGATGAAGTAATTTTTGAAGAATTTAAAGGTACAGGAAATAGTGAAACTATTTTAGATAGAAAAATTTCAGAGAAAAGAATTTTTCCCGCAATAGATATTACTAAGTCGGGAACTAGAAGAGAGGAACTTATTTTTGATAAAAATGATCTTCAAAAAATGAATGTTTTAAGGAGAATCATAGCTCCAATGGGTTCTATGGATGCAATTGATTTCATTAATTCCAAATTGAAAACAACTAAAAATAACGCCGAATTTTTTAATTCAATGAATAAGCCCTCATAAACTTATCATTGTACTTTATTATTTCTTTAATTTTTTTAAAACATTTATTTTTAATTTAAAAAAAATATATAAATTAAGTCCCTGAATTAATTAAATTTTAAATATGTTAGATCAAAATTTTCAAAGAACAATTTCAGATTTATTCTCAAGGAAAAGATATAATGATGTGATTATTAAGGTTGAGGAATATTCCAATATTGAAAACAGACCTGGTGGCCTCTCATCTTTAATTGGGGTATGTAAAATGCTTAAATCAAATTATACAGAAGAAGATGTAATATCTGCACTATCTGATTTTGAAGATGCATACAAAAAATTAAAAACACACTTTGCAGGTATTGAAGCATTGGGAAATTATATCACTGCTTGTATACGTAATTCTCAAAAATATTTAAGGATAATAGATTACCTTGAAAATGCTAAAACTATGTTTGATGAGGCAGAAAAAAATTTTCCATATAATGAAAAGTTATATTTAAGTGGTGTAGATTTATATAAGTACTTACTAAATCCAAAAAAAGTTCTTCAATTATCAAAAGAAGTTTTAAAAAACAATCCTAAATTAAAAATTAATGCATGCACTTATGGAATGATGAATAATTATTTATATGATTGGGGTATAAAAGATTATTTTGAATATTCAAAAAGTTTCAAAAATTATTTTCCTAAACTTAAAGTGATTGATTTAAAAGATATTGATTACAAAAAAAATAATAAAATTAAAATAGGATTTGTATCACCTGATTTTGTGGTAAATCATTCAGTGACATATTTTGTAAAAAATACAATAAAGAAACTAGATAAAAATATTTTTGAAGTATTTGTATACCAAATCGGTGAATCGTCTTTTTTAAAAGAATCTTCTCAAGAGTTAAAAGATAATTCAGATTTTTGGTTTGATTTAACTAAAATATCAAATCAAGAAATAATAAATAAAATACAATATGATAAAATAGAGATTTTATTTGACGTAATGGGCTTAACTGGTGCAAAAAAAATTGAAATATTTAATAATAGAATATGCCCCTTACAAATTTCATGGCTTGCTTTTTGTAATACAGTTGGATTTGACGACATAGACTGTTTAGTTGCAGATAAAAATTTAATTTATGAAGAGGAAGAAAAATATTATTCAGAAAAAATTCTTAAACTTCCAGATGTATGGAATTGCCACTCAGGATTTTCATTTAAGAGAGTTAAACCAGATTTACCATTTAATAAAAACAAATTTATTACCTTTGGCTCATTTAATAATTTTCTAAAAATTTCAGATGAAGTTGTAAGAACTTGGAGTAAAATATTAATGAAAGTTAAAAATTCTAAACTAATATTGAAATCCTCTTTTAGTTATCAAACAAAAAATATAATCTCAAAATTTAAAAAATATGGTGTTGAGAAACAATTAGAATTCTTTGATCGTCAAAACTATTCTGAGGTAGAAGATCATTTACGGTTATATAATAATGTTGATATTGGTCTAGATACTTTTCCCTATAATGGAGTTACAACTACATTCGAGGCTCTTTGGGCAGGAGTACCAGTTCTTGTAATGAAAGGATATAATTTCAATTCAAGATGTGGAGAAAGTATAATGAAAAATGGAAATTTAGAACATTTTATTGGCAAAAACGAGGAAGATTATATTGAAAAGGCTGTAAACTTGGCGAGTAATAAAGACCAATTAATTTTTGAAAGACATAAAATTTTTACAGAAATACTAACTACACCATTGTATGATTCTACAAAGTTTGCTGAAGGATTAAAAAATGAATTACTAAAAGTTTATAAAAAAAAATTATAAGTATTTTAATTCTTCCATTTCTTTTTTAAATTTTCTTTCTATATCTTCTTTTATTTCTAAATCCAACAAATTCTCCCATTTATTGTTTGGTCCTAAATTAAAAAATTTTTTAGTTTCACCAGTTTCTTTATTTTTTACAGCTTCATTAAAACCATATTTTTTTTCAATCCTTTTTAAATTTTCAAATTCATTTGATTTTATGGAAAGATTAATTTTGTTATCGTCTATTTTTAAATTAAGCAAGTTTGATACATAATCCGAAATTTTTCTGAATTCTTCATTTGGATTTGAGACTAAATTTTCATATTTTATTAAAAGATAATTATTTTTGAAATTTTTCCAAGAATTATAATGAGTTTTCCATGAAGTGATAAGTGTAAACATATCTTTATTAACACTTGGACTGTCTGGTTTAAATTTTTTTCCTAATGCTCTTTTTTCATCAAACAAAAAATCTTTGGCTTCAAAATAATTTTTTTTGGAATAGTGGTATAAGATCGAACTTATTACATTTCTTGGGTCTCTCACTATATGAATTACTCCTAATGAGTTATCGTAATTTGTAAAATTAGAGCCACCAATTTTTATTAAAGCATGGTGTGTTTTAAAAAATTTAATTTTTTTATCACTGTTAATAAGGCTTTGCGATTTAGACCAATTTAATGAAATTTCTTTAATATCATCTATATTTTTTACAAGATTATTAAAATGTGATCTTAGAGGATACTGAGATATATTTGAAATAGCACTTAAAACTTCATCATTTTTTTTATCATACAATAAAGATGTCAAAAAAGATCGAACCCAAGTATTTCCACTTTTTGGATATGAAGCTAGCCATATAATCATTAAGAAAATTATATTATTATGAATAATATAAAACTATACTAATAATATGACAATCTATGCACTTTCGTCAGGACCTGGGGTTTCCGGTGTAGCAGTAATAAGGATATCTGGTTCAAAGACCTCTGAATTAGTAAAAACACTTACTAATGGAGATCTTCCTGAACCTAGAGTAGCTAAACGTAAAAAGTTCAATAAAATCAAGAATTCTGAGATAATTGATGAGGGATTGTTAATATGGTTTCCTGGTCCAGACAGCTACACAGGTGAAGATATGGCTGAAATTCATGTACATGGTAGTATCGCAGTAGTAAGAGCGATTTTGCATGAACTTTCTAAAGTCAATAACTGTCGCCTTGCCGAACCTGGTGAATTTACAAAAATTGCATTTCAAAATGGAAAAATAAATCTTTTAAAAGCAGAGAGTATTTCAGATTTGATTTCAGCAGAAACAGAGATTCAAAGAAAACAGGCAATTCAAATTATGAGTGGCAAAAGTTCTGAAAAATTTAATTTACTAAGAGAACAACTTTTAAAAATTTTATCCAACGTTGAGGCGAAAATAGATTTTCCTGAAGATGATCTTCCAGAAGATGTTATTAAAAATATAAAAACTGATTCAGAAAAAATTAGAAAAGAAATTGAAAAAATTCTAGATGATCAAAAAGTTGGAGAAAGAATAAGAGAAGGTTTTAAGATTGCAATTATTGGACCTGCCAATGCTGGAAAGTCTTCATTATTAAATTATCTTTCCAATCGTGATGTAGCTATCGTTTCAGAAATTGCAGGAACTACTCGAGACGTTATTGAAGCTCATTTAAATTTAGACGGGTACCCAGTGGTAATTTCAGATACTGCCGGAATAAGAGACTCTAAAGATGAAATAGAAAAAAAAGGAATTAAACTAGCTTTAAAACGTGCTGAAGATGCTGATCTTAATATAATTGTAATTGAACCAAAAAGTGTTGATTTTACTGGCTTTTTGAATGATTTAATTAGTGAAAAATCAATAATTGTTATTAATAAAATAGATCTTGGCTACAATAACATCAATAAACAAATTACAAAATTTAATCCAATTTTTTTATCAATTAAAAATGAAACAAACGTAGACGGATTAATTAATAGAATTAAACATAAATTAAAAAATAAATTCGTTAGTTCAAGCGAAACTTTGATTACCAGAGAAAGACATAGACAAAGTTTAGAGGATTGCGTTCAAAATTTAAAAAACTTTGAAGAAAAAAATTCCCAAGAAGATTTCGATAAAGCTGCAGAGGATCTAAGATTAGCAACAAGACACTTAGGAATGATTGTTGGTAAAGTAGATGTTGAAGAAATATTAGGTTCCATTTTTAGTGATTTCTGTATAGGTAAATAAGTACGCATTTACTTACTTTTTTGACACTTTTAACTGTTTTCTTGTAAATTTTTAGATCAATAATAAATTACGCCTATGAAAAATGAGATATCATTTGATGTAGTTGTAATTGGTGGAGGTCATGCTGGCTGTGAAGCTGCAGCAGCATCTGCTAGATTGGGGGTAAACACTGCCTTATTCACTCATAAATTTGATACTATTGGTGAGATGTCATGCAATCCAGCTATAGGGGGATTAGGTAAAGGTCATCTTGTTAGAGAAATAGATGCACTAGATGGTGTAATGGGTGAAGTTGCAGATAAATCAGGAATACAATTTCGATTATTAAATAGAAGCAGAGGTCCTGCAGTGCGTGGACCACGTACTCAAAGTGATAGATCATTATATAAGAAATATATGCAGGAAAAACTTGTAAACTACTGTAATTTAAGCATATTTTCTGATCCTGTAATAGAGTTTATTTTTAAAAAAAACAATATAATTGGTTTTATTACACAAGAGGGTAAAAAAGTACTATCATCTAAAGTAATCCTTACAACTGGAACTTTTTTAAATGGTTTAATTCACATCGGTGAAGAAAAAACACCTGCAGGAAGATTTAATGAAAAACCTTCAACAGGTTTAAGTGAACAATTAGAAAAATATAATTTTAAAATTGGAAGATTAAAAACAGGAACACCACCAAGACTGGATGCAACGACAATAAATTTCGAAAAACTCGAAGAGCAGCATGCAGATGAAGATCCATATTTTTTTTCTTTTCTTACAAAAAAAAATATAAATAGACAGATTTCATGTAGGATGACCTATACCAATCGAGCAGTTCATGAGATCATATCTAAAAACATAAATAGTAGTGCTATGTATTCAGGAAGTATCAAAGGTATCGGCCCCAGATATTGTCCATCTATTGAAGATAAAATTGTAAAGTTTGCTGATAAGCAAAAACATCAAATATTTTTAGAGCCAGAAGGTCTAAATGATAAAACAATCTATCCAAATGGAATTTCAACTTCTCTACCTGCTGAAATACAACAAGAAATATGTAATAATATCAATGGTTTAGAAAATGTTAAGATTTTAAGACCTGGATACGCAATAGAGTATGATTTTGTTGATCCACGGGAGCTATTTCTAACTTTAGAGACAAAAAAAATTAAAAATCTTTACCTCGCAGGACAAATAAATGGAACAACAGGCTATGAAGAAGCTGCAGCACAAGGATTGATAGCTGGAATAAATGCTGCTCTATCTATTAAAGGAAATGAACCATTCATACTTGATAGATCCGAGGCATATATAGGTGTTATGATAGATGACTTAGTTACAAAAGGAGTTGCAGAGCCATATAGAATGTTTACCTCAAGGGCAGAATACAGGCTATCTTTGAGATCTGATAATGCGGATATTAGACTTACCCAAAAAGGAATTAATATTGGTTTAATATTAGACGAAAGGAAAATTGTATATAAAGAGAAAGCGTATAAATTGCAAAAAAGTCTTAAAAAAATGGAAAATTCTTTAATTTCACCTTCAAAAGTATCCAAATTTGGGATTAATATTGCGAAAGATGGGGTCAAAAGAAATGCATTAGAAATACTTAGCCAAAAATCAGTAAAAATGAGTAAAATAAGAGAAATTTGGCCAGAGATTGAATATGTTTCACATGAAATAGATGAGCAAATTGAGATAAAAGCTCATTATAAAGGATATTTGAAGAAGCAAGCTGCAGATATTTTGGCATTTAAAAGAGATGAAAATCTTAAAATACCAGATAATTTAAATTATGACCAATTTTCTGGATTATCAAATGAGGTAAAGTCAAAATTCAAGAAAATAAAGCCAAAAACACTTGGTCAAGCACTCAGAATAGATGGGGTTACTCCAGCTGCAGTATATATTTTGTTGTCTCATGTCAAAAGAAAGTCTATTAAGCATATAGCTTGATTGATTCGAAAATAATAAAAAAAGAGAAAATTTATCTCCCAAATGTTTCACGTGAAACATTAATGGAACTTGAGGACTATTCAAATTCAATTTTAAATAAAAATAGGAAAATTAATTTGATAAGTTCAAGTACAGAAAAATCAATAAATTCAAGGCATATAACAGATAGTGCACAAACCATTGAATTTATTGATAAAAATGACATTAAGGTTTGTACTGATCTTGGATCAGGCGCAGGGCTTCCTAGTATAGTTTTGGGTATTTTGATGAAATCTAAAAAACAAGGTTTTAAGCTAATTTTTTATGAAAAGAGTTATCATAAAAGCAATTTCCTAAAAGAAATGGCAAAAAAATTCAAATTAGAAGCTAAAATTTATCAAAAAAATATTTTTGAGGAAAAAAACTTAGTTACTGATGTAATAATTTGTCGAGCGTTTAAACCTTTGCCTGTGATTTTTGATATTGCGACAAAAAATTTTAAAAATTTTAAATACATAGTCATGTATTTAGGCAAGAGTGGAAAAAAAATTTTGGAAGATGTTTCCAAAAAATGGAAATTTGATGTAGAGAAAATGAAAAGCATTACTAATGAAGAGTCATCAGTAGTTAAAATTTCAAATTTAAAAAAAAAATATGAATAGAAAAATTATTTCGATCATAAACCAAAAAGGTGGAGTGGGTAAGACCACTACAGTAATTAATCTTGCTGCTGGTTTAACAATGAAAGGAAAAAAAATTCTTGTAATTGATCTTGATCCACAAGGAAATGCTACAACAGGTCTAGGATTATCCAACGCAACTAGTTCTGATCGAACAATTTACAATGTTTTAAATGGAAGTAAAAAAATTTCAGAGGTGGTTCAGTCTACAAGCTTCAAAAATTTAGATTTAATATCTTCGAATGTTGATTTATCAGGATTAGAGGTTGAGACAGCTGGCGACAATAGAAGAGCCTTTAAACTAAAAGATGAATTAAGCGCTATTTTAAACAATTCTGGGCCATCCTATGATTACATCATTATTGACTGCCCACCATCCTTAAGTCTACTTACAATCATGGCATTGGTAGCTTCTGATGCTCTTGTTGTGCCTCTCCAGACTGAATTTTTTGCGTTAGAGGGTCTTACACAGCTCTTAAAAACAATCGATAGGATAAAGTCAAACTTAAATCCATCTTTAGAGATAAGAGGAATACTTCTAACTATGTATGATAAGAGAAATAAATTATCTGGTGAAGTTGAGACAGAGGCAAGAAATTATTTTAAGGATAAAGTCTACAGTACAGCAGTACCAAGAAATGTTAGATTATCAGAAGCTCCTTCACATGGCGTACCGGTTTTAATTTATGACAAGGTTTGTCCAGGTAGTAGAGCATATTTTAGTTTCACAGATGAATTTTTAAATCAAGATAAACCAGTGGAGAGTGCAGCATGATAAATCCGTTTAAATCAAAAAAAGGACTTGGAAGAGGATTATCTTCCTTGATAGGAGATAGCGACAAAATTGATGATAAAAAAAATGTTTCAATCAGTTCATTAGTTAGAAATAAGTATCAACCAAGAAAAAAATTTGATGAATTGAGTTTAGAAGAATTAACTAATTCTATAAGAGAGAGGGGTATTATCCAACCTATAATAGTTAGACCATCTCCTGATAAGGAAGATAAATTTGAAATAATAGCTGGTGAAAGAAGATGGCAAGCTGCACAATATGCTGGACTGCATCAGGTACCAGTGGTTGTAATTAATGCAGACAATCTTAAATCCTTAGAGTTTGCTATTGTTGAAAATGTTCAAAGAAAAGATTTAAATCCAATTGAGGAAGCAGAAGGTTACAAAAGGCTTATTGATGAATTCAGTTATGATCAAGATAAAGTGTCTAAATTTATTGGTAAAAGCAGAGCACATATATCTAATTGTTTACGATTATTATCTCTTCCACAAGAAATTATTGAATTAATAATTAAGGAGAAATTATCCCAAGGTCATGCAAAAATTTTAGTTGGTTTAGATAATGCTTTACTTTTAGCGAAAAAAATTATTAAAAAAAAATTATCTGTTAGACAAGCTGAGAATTTAGTACGAATGTTAAAAACAAATTCTAACAGCCTAAGTATGAGAAAAGATCCAAACATTATAAGCCTCGAGGAAGAGTTAACAGATAAAATTGGAATGAGAGTTTTTGTTAAAAATAAAAAAAATAATTCTGGTACTATTAGTTTAGAGTATAAAGGTGCAGATCAACTTGATAGATTGGTAGAGATTATTAAGCAAAACTATTAATAATTACTTACAAAATCAGACACGAAAAGTATTGAATTCGCTGCATTTTTTTTTACTAACGCCTCTAAGGAATTCACTCTCAATATAATCTCTTTTACTTCATTGGTAGACCAAGATTGAGCTTGTTTTTTTACAATATCCTTTTCTTTCCAAAATATTGGAGGTTTGAAGTTAGTTATAGCCTGATCAATATTTATATTATTGTCAATTTCGTTTCTTATTTTTAAGAGTCTTTTTGATTTATTAAGAATTGTTCTAATTATTAATATACAATCTTCTGGTGAGTAGTTATTTTCATTGAGGATATTAGAAACTTTCTTTGAATTTTTGCAAAGGTAATTATCCCCTAATTCAAACACACTGTAATTTTCAGCTAAATTTGATAATTTTAACACATCATCAATGTTTAATTTTTTTTTACTAATTGATAAATTTTTCAATTTTGATAATTCATTTTTTAAATTTATTCTGTCTCCTCCAGATCTTTCAATAAGAATATTTTTAATTTCTTGGGATAAATTTAATTTATTTTCATTTAAAAAACTTTGAATAATATAACTTAAAGATCGTGTGTCATCTTCATAAACAGCTGTACAAATTAGATTCTTTTCTTTCTCAAATAGAGTTCTTAGTTTAGATTTTTTTTCTAGGTTGCTAGATTTAATTATTATTTTACAATCTTGTATTTCCTTTTCTAAAATATATAATACAAAATTGTATAATTTTATTGTTGCTCTTGAAATAATAATTATTTTATTATTTTCGAATAAAGAATTTGTCATTAGGTTCGATATAAATTCATCTTTATTATTTAGTATATCTTGCTCGTCGTATTTTAATGTATCGCCATCAAAATTTTTTAAATAATAGTTTTTGATTATATCCTCTTTGAGACCTTCATTATTTCCATAGATTAAGTGTAAATTTGAATTTAATGATTTTAGTTTATCTAATTCAAAATTTTTAATTATCATCTAAATTTATTATAGAGGAGATTATTATTTCACTAATCTTATTGGACAAATTTTCAATTATAATTTTTTCATTTTGTTCAAGTTCAAACTTGTCGGTATTATTATTGTAGATATTATTTTTTTTAATTTCTTTATTTAGTATTGATGCATTGTTATATTTAATTTCATAATTTGTTGTAACTATAAGTTCAAATTTTAATGGATCTCCTTTCGAGTCTTTAGAAACTGTTTTTCTTTCTTTAAAACTATTTATTGAAAGGCTATATTTTTTCTTATCTGGACCATCATTATCTTTTATAAGATGAAGTTTATTTTTTATTATATTATTTATTTTTTTCTCTCCTGAATATTCAATTTTACCTAACTCAAAATTATAATTTTTTTCAGAAAGAATTGGTTTATATGAACATGAGGTAAGTATAATAACTAACAGGATTGAAATATAATTAATATTTAATCTAATCATTTAGTAATAAGTTTATTAATTTGTTTTTTATAAAAATAATTTTATTAATAGATTTATCTTTTAAATATTTTTCACACATTTTATTAGTTTTTACTATTTCTAACAGACTTTCTTCATCAATATCTCTATTTTCTTTTAAAATGGCCCTTTTTTTTCCGTTAATTTGAATAATGTAGTCAATTTTTTCTTCTTTTAAAAATTTTAAGTCTGCTGTTGGCCAACTTATTTTATCACCAACTCCCAAATCTTCAAAACATTCTGATGTAAAGTGAGGAATTGCTGGTGAAAATATTGTTAATACTTTTTTATAATTATCCTTTAAACTTTCACTATCTATTTCTTTTTCTATTTCTTTATTTAAGAAATTATATGTCTCATATATATTTGCTATTATAACATTGTAACTAAAGTTTTCTAAATTATGTGATATCTTGTTTATCATCTGGTTGCTAAATTTTTCTAGATCACTTTTTCCATTCGAAATTTTTAATTTACTATTTATCTTCTCTTTTATTTTTTTATGAAGCGTCCATAATTTTTGTAAAAACTTATACGAGGCTACCATTCCTTGTTCTGACCATTGAACGTCTTTTTCTGGGGGACTATCTGATAAAATAAATAATCTTACAGCGTCAGCACCATAATTATTCATTATTTTCTCAGGATCAATTACATTTTTCTTTGACTTTGACATTGACTCAGAGGGCCCAACTTTTACAAAATTTTTTGGATTTCCTTTTTTATGATATTGATTACCTTTCAATTCTATCTCTTCAGGACTTAACCAATTATTATTTTCATCTTTGTATGTCTCATGACATACCATTCCTTGTGTGAATAAACCTTCAAATGGTTCATCAAATTTAATATTATCATTTTTGTAACTTAGAGCTTTTAGAAAAAATCTTGAATATAATAAATGTAATATAGCATGTTCAACACCCCCGATATATTGATCAACAGGCATCCAATAATCAACATCGTCTTTTGTAAAACCATACTGACTCTCAGTTGGAGAGCAAAATCTTAAGTAGTACCAAGAAGAACAGACGAATGTATCCAAGGTATCTGTTTCTCTAGTAAATCTTCTTCCGTTAATCGTTAAATTTTTCCAATCGCTATTTGCATCTAGTGGATTACCTTTTGAATTAAGGTTAACATTATCAGGAAGTTTTATTGGTAAATTTTCCTTTGACACAGGAGTGACATTACCCTGTTCATCATAAAGAATTGGTATAGGGCATCCCCAGTATCTTTGTCTTGATACCCCCCAATCTTTTAGTCTAAAATTTATCTTTTTTTTACCTATTCCTTTTTCTTCTAAAATATCAATTGTACTTATTATAGATTCTTCTGGAACTTTAAGTCCGTTTAGAAACTTCGAATTAATTATAACACCAGTTCCAGCGTATGCTTCGTCACTAACAGTGTATTTATCATTTTCTTCAGTTGGCCTGACTACTGTTGTAATCTCAAGGTTATATTTTTTTGCAAAATCAAAATCTCTTTGATCGTGGGCTGGACACCCAAATACTGCTCCAAATCCATAATCCATTAGTACAAAATTAGCAAAGAAAACTGGCACTTTTTGAGTGGGATTTAAAGGGTTGATAGCCACTAAATCAGTTTTGAAACCTATTTTTTCACCTATTGCAATTGCTTCCTCGGTTGTCCCTGTTTTTGAGCACTCTTTTTTAAATTCTTGGAAGCTTCTATCATTTTCATAATATTTAGAAACTTCATGATCTACTGATAGAGCTAAAAAAGAAAAACCGAATAAAGTATCTGGTCTCGTTGTAAAACATTTAATTTCTTTTACTGGAATTTTTCCCTCAGTTTTAAATGCAATTTCACACCCAAAAGATTTTCCAATCCAATTTTTTTGCATTATCTTTACTTTGTTGGGCCAGGATTTTAACTTATCCAAACCATCAAGGAGTTCTTGTGAAAATTTTGAAATACTAAAGAACCATTGATTTAACTTTTTTCTTTCAACTATAGCTCCAGATCTCCAACCTTTTCCATCTATTACCTGCTCGTTGGCAAGCACTGTTTGGTCTACAGGATCCCAATTTACATAATTTTCCTTTCTGTAAACAAGACCTTTTTCAAAGAGTTCTAAAAAAAATAATTGTTGATGTTTATAATATTCTTCTGAACAAGTTGAAATTTCTCTATCCCAATCAATTGAAAGTCCAAGTCTTTTCAATTGAGCTTTCATTGTTGAAATATTTTTGTTAGTCCACTCTTTTGGATCTAGATTATTTTCCCTTGCTGCATTTTCAGCGGGCATTCCAAAAGCATCCCATCCCATTGGGTGTAAAACGTTAAAACCTTTTAAAGTTTTATACCTCGAAAGAACATCTCCTATTGTATAATTTCTTACGTGTCCCATATGAATTTTTCCAGATGGGTAAGGGAACATTTCTAAACAATAAAATTTTTTTTTAGACTTATCTATTTTAGATTTAAAAACCTTTGAATTAAGCCACTTTTCTTGCCATTTTTCTTCAACAATCTTAAAATTATATCTTTCAGAATTCACTAAGTTAAATTTTTATTGGGTTTATTTAATTTTCAGGCCCTTATACTCTTTAAAGTTTTTATCTTTTTTTTGTTTTTTATAAATAGCTGCTTTGTTTAAAATTTTTTTCTTTAATTCTGCAACAAGCGAACCTGTTTTTTGTGTAATTTTGCAATTCATCATTTGATTACACCTTTTATAAAAAACTTTAATATCTAAAGCGTCAGTTCTTACTTCATTTGTTAAAAACCGTATGGAAATTTTTACAGACTCATCGAGATTATCTCCATCTGAATACCAGTCAGTTATTATAATACCCCCACTGTAATTCACTGAAGAAAGAGGCATAAATTCAATTATATCTAATGAAGCTCTCCAAAGCTCGTTTGCACTTGCAAACATAAAATCACCACCTTTACCTGAATTTTTCATAGAAGTATCAAGTCTAAAGCCTCTTCCTTCCTCAAGATTTTTTTTAACTCTTTCATCTGGATTTGGTGAAACTTTTCTGGCATCACCAGGAGGTCCACAAGAACTTAATGCTAGAAATAAGAGACCGAGGAGAATAAATAATGTTGAAATTTTAAAATTAATCATAAATTTTCTTAAAGTCAGGTTGTAGAGGAAAAAACCCTAAAATTAAAAGTTTTTTTTGATTTTGTGAAAAAATGGCATAAAATAACACTTATTTATGATGTAAAAATACAACACTTTAGTAAAAATTATGCAAAAAAACCAATAAAATGGTCAATAATTTGAAATAATTGATAGAGATACAGTGTTTAATATTAAACAATTAACGAAAGGTAATAATATGAACAATCTAAAAAAACTTGGATTGACAGCATTAGGTACTGCATTAGTAGCAACTTCAGCAACAGCTGCTGACTACTCAATTTCAGGTACTAGTCAAGTTACTTTCAATGGTCGTGATAATGACGATACTGGAAATGGCTGGACAATGTCTGACTCAATCACGTTCTCAGCATCAGGTGAAATGGATAACGGTATGACTGTTAGCCATACTTATGAAGTTGATGGTGGTGGACAAGGTAACTACAATGTTAAAGTAGATACAGGTGATTTCGGAACATTAACATTCGTTGGTGGATCATCAACTGGTGTAATCGGTTCTTGGGATGACTTAACTCCAACAGCTAATGAAGAAGCTCATGGTGTAACAGTTGGTGGAACAATTGCAGGCGCTGCAAATGGTACTGCTAACACTACAAACATCTTCTTATACAGCTATGAAGTAACAGATGGTGTAACTTTCCAAGCTGCTTACTCACCTTCAGAAGGTACAGCAGTTGTTGAAAGTTCAATGGACTATGGTGTTAAATATACTGGAATGGAAGGTCTAACTGTTTGGGCTGCAATGGGTGAAAACAATGATTCATCTAACGGTGTAGATAACTCTGCACTTGCTGTAACTTATGCAATGGGTGGATTAACAGTTGGATACCAAGTTAACGAAAGTGATTACTCAACTGGAACTTCAGATGAAGACTTCACAGCAATAGGTGTATCTTATGCTGTATCTGATGATCTTTCAGTATCACTAAACTCATCTACAATTGATTTTGAGAGTTCAACTCTTGATGATCAAGAAGCTACAGGTGTAAGTTTCTCTTATACTTCTGGTGGAATGACTATATCAGGTTCACACTCAAATGTTGATAACGTAGGTGGAACTTCAACTACTGATAACAGTGGTTACGAGTTAAACTTTAAATTTGCATTCTAATTTAAAAGTTTAAACACTTATTAAAAAGGCCCCTTTTTTGGGGCCTTTTTTTTTATTTAAAGTAAGAAATCCCTGCAAAACCTATTGATTTGGTAAGCTTAATAATTTTTAAGTTTTCCTTAGAAATACCACCTAAGGCTATAATATTTTTTTTTGACATATTAGAAATCAATTTAAATTTATTAATTCCCAGGTAGTTATTATTTTTTTTGAAAATGGAAGAGATAAATATTTCACTAACACCTTGTCTCTCTTTAATTTTTATTTCATTCAGTTTATGAGCAGATCCAACTAGTAAAAAATTATTTTTGAAATTATAACTTAAATGTTTATAACTTTTATTAAAAGCAGGCAAATATGCACCGTCCATATCTAATTTTAATGCAAGTTTAATATTATTTGACAAAAGAATTTTAAAACCTCTATTTTTACAATATTGTTTTAGATTAAATAATTCAGTAAGATCAATTTTCTTCTTGTAGTTTCTATATATTATTATTGTATTTTTTGATTGTTTATCAATATTACTTTTATAAAATTTATCTATAAAGTAATATTTTTTAAATAAAGTTTTATGCATAAAACAGTTCAAAATTTAATATCAATTCAAAGTGCAATCAAATCAAAATTATTAAACATTGATGGAAAAAAGAAAATACCTAAAATAATTGCAGTTTCCAAAACTTTTAAAATAGAGCATATTTTACCATTAATTGATTATGGTCATATCGATTTTGGTGAAAATAAAGTTCAAGAGGCAATTGAAAAATGGACAAATATTAAAAAAGAAAACAACAAAATAAAACTTCATTTAATTGGTAAATTACAAACGAACAAAGTCAAGTTTGCAGTAAAAATATTTGATTATATCCATTCCTTGGACAGTGAAAAGCTAGCAAAAAAAATTTCTGAGGAACAAAAAAAACATAATGTTAACCCAAAAATTTTTATCCAAATAAATCTTGGACTGGAAAGACAAAAGTCTGGGATAGACAAAGAAAATTTACAAAGTTTTTATAACTTATGTAAAGAATTAGACCTTAGTATTGTTGGTATAATGTGTATTCCTCCATTTGATAAGGACTCCACAAAGTATTTTTCTGAAATGTCAAAACTCAGCCAATCAATAGACCAAAAAGAATTAAGTATGGGAATGTCATCAGATTATCTAAAAGCTGTTGAATTTAATTCAACATTTCTTAGAATTGGATCAAGCATATTTGGTCAAAGAGGCTAAAATATTTTTATTTTAGTTTTTTTATTAATTAGCTTAAGCAGAATTAAAAAATCTTTTTTTTTAAGACCTACACATCCTGCTGTTGGCCTCAAATTTTTGCTTAAATGAAGAAAAATAGCACTACCTTTACCTAATTTTGTATTTTTAGTATTGTAATTAATAGGAATCACAAAGTCGTATTTATAATCTTTTCTAAATAATTTTTCATGTTTTACATTTTTATTAATTGTAATTAATTTATTATAATTTTTTTTATTATTCGTGTCATTGCACCATCCCATATTTTTTTTAATTGCTAAACATTTAAGTTTAGTTAAAGGTTTTGTTACTCTATCTTTCCTATAATATAAATCTCCAAGCGAAAAAATGCCTTTAGGTGTTTTTTTATCACCTTCTATTTTACAATTTGTTAAACCTTTTTTTCCAATACAGGAGTTAAATGTAAAGTCATCAAACTGAAGAGTCTCTTTATTTTTAACAATAATTGTCATATCCTATTTATATATGAATAATCAAACATTAGTAATTTATGATTTTAAAATTTTATATCAAGTACTTAAGGAAGTAGAGGGTCACTTAAATTTCAATTTAATAGATATTGAAAAGTCAAAGATTAAAGAATTAGATGAAAAAAAAACTCAAAATAATTTGATTATTTCAGATAAGAAGATCAAAAACTTTGGGGAATATATGTTTGTGGATCAATTACCAGTTAACCTCATAAAACTTATTGAGAGTGTTAATATAAAATTTTTAAAAAAAAAATATAACCAACAATCAGATATAGATTTAGGAAAATATAAATTAAATTTAAACTCAAGAAAAATCTATGGTAGAAACAAAAGTTTGGACCTAACAGAAAGAGAGGCAAACATAATAATTTTTCTTAAAAATTCGCAAAATCCGGTTAAAATAAGTAAATTACAGTCTGAGGTTTGGGGTCATAATTCTAAATTAGAAACTCACACAGTGGAAACTCATATTTACAGACTAAGAAAAAAAATAAATGATACTTTTAGTGATAATGAATTTATAAAAAGTTCAAAACTAGGTTATAAGATTTAGTGAATAAGGATGAAAAATCAATTAAAGAAAAACTTAATATTGCAATAGATCATCACAAAAATCAAAAATTTCAATCAGCAGAAAAATTATATAAAGAAATTTTAAGTGTAGATGAAAATGATGCTGAAGTTATTTTTAACTTAGGTACTTTATATTCTCAAATGAAAAAATTTAGTTTAGCAAAATCTTTATTACTAAAGGCTGATGATTTAAATCCAAACAACTTGAACATAAATCTTAACATAGGCTCCTTATTATATAATGAAGGAGATACAGAACTTGCGTTAAAATATTTTGATAAAGTTATTAAAATCCAATCAAATTTTGCTCTTGCATATTTTAATAAGGGAATAATTCTTAATAACCAAAAAAAATATCATAATGCTATAAAATCTTTTGAAAAAGTTATTGAGATTGAACCAAAGAATATAAATGCTTACAATGTACTAGGAATTATTTTACAAGATATTGGTGAATATCAAAAATCTCTATTTTATTTAAAAAAAGCAATAAATATTGCACCAAATAATTTAAGAGTAGTAAATACATTACTAAACTTACTTAAGTCAGTTAAGTTATCAAATTTATTGGAGAGCAATAGTTTAGATTTAGTAGATTTGTTTATTTTTTTATATGATAAAAATTCTATAGATCATAATGAATTATTTAATAATGTTAAAAATCTTATTATCTTTGAAGACGATAAAATTAAAATTGAAAAACTTTTTAAATCTGAAGTTTCACTACTTAGTAATCAAATTGTTAAAAAAATTTTAAATAAAAAACTTTTTCACCTTGTTCTACAAAAATCCTTAGTAAGAGATAAATTTTTAGAGAAATTTTTATACAAAATTAGGAAAGAAATTCTTTTACAATTTGAAATTAATAAAGGAAATTTAATTAACGACTTATATGATTTTATTTTATCTAATGCAGAGCAATCATTCTTGAATGAATATGTAGTTTATCAATCTGATGAAGAGATGAACATGGTAAATGATTTAATGAAAAAAATTGAAAATGAAAAGACAATTAATGAATTAGAAATATCAATACTAGCCTGCTATTTGCCTTTAAAATCGTCAAAAATAATTAGTGACAAGCTACTAAATTATATTTCCGATAAATCACTATTTAATGATTTAATACAGATACAAATAAAAGATCATATAAAAGAAGCAGAACTCAAAAAAAGTATAAATTCTTTTGATATTATTTCAGACAAAGTATCCAGAAGTGTAAGAGACCAGTATGAAAAAAATCCATATCCAAGGTGGAGGTATGCAAAAAAAACCCCTAAGAATAATTTTCTATCAATACTAAATAATGCAATTAGTCCCAATAAAATTAAAATAAGCAACCAAAATACAGATCAAAATGTTTTAATTGCAGGCTGTGGCACTGGTCAACAATTAGTTGGCAAAACTTCTTATGCGAATTCAAATATTGTTGCGATAGACCTTAGTTTATCAAGTTTAGCATTTGCAAAACGTAAAATGCTAGAGCTTGGTCATAAAAATATCGAATTTTTGCAAGGAGATATACTTAGCCTAAATAGTTTGAATAAAAAATTTAATGTAATTGAGTGTGTAGGAGTTCTTCATCACCTAAAAAATCCAGAAGAGGGTTTAAGAATATTATTAAATATTTTGGAACCTAATGGTTATTTAAAACTTGGTTTGTATAGTGAATATGCTAGAAAACACATAGTTGAGTTAAAGGAGTTTGTAAGAAATCATAAATTTGAGAGTAATATTAGGGATATAAGAAATTTTAGAGAATTATCTAAAAATAATAGTAAAGAAAATTCATTTAAAAAAATAAACTTCAATTTTGATTTTTATTCAACATCAAGTGTAAGGGATTTAATTTTTCACGTACAGGAACACCAATATACTTTACCAAAAGTAGCCAATATGATTAAAAAATTTCATTTAAAATTTCTAGGTTTTACTAATTCAGCAATTAAGAAAGAGTACTCAAAAATGTATCCTGAAGATTTGAAAAATACATCACTTGAAAATTGGAATAATTTTGAAATAAATAATCAGGATAGTTTTAGAGAAATGTATCAATTTTGGGTAAAAAAAGATGACTAAAAAAAAAAATTATATAGCTAAAGATTTATTAACCCCAAAATATAAAACTAGAGTCGTAAAACCAAAAAAAGGTAAAGGTAGTTTTAAAAGAAAAAAAAAATAATTTACTAAAGTCTTGCTCCTATCTGTTGAATAACTTTAGAGGACATCTCAGTACCTTTATCCAAACTCTCCTTTAAAGACATGTTATTTACATGACCATGTAGAAATCCAGCTGCAAAAAGATCTCCTGCACCAGTCAAATCAACGATTTTTAGCCCTTGTTTAATGCCACATTCTAAAACTTCATCTCCATTAATAGCAACAGCACCTTTTTCTCCTCTTGTTAAAACAATTATTTTACCTAAAGATTTAGAAAAATTTATTACTTCATCAAAAGATTTTGCATCTATCAAAGACATTATTTCTTGCTCATTTGCAAAAGTAATATCCAATTTATTTTTAACTAATTCTAAAAAATGAGGTTTGTGTCGGTCAACACAAAATTGGTCGGATAAAGACATTGCCACTTTATTTGCACTTTGAATTGCCTTTTCAAAAGCTTTTTTGGGTTCTCCTTCATCCCACAAATATCCTTCTAGAAGTATTATTTCGCTTTGCTTAATCGCATCTGAGCTGACATCATTTTCATTAATTTTTCCTGCTGTTCCTAAAAAAGTACACATTGTCCTCTCAGAGTCTGGCGTAACTAAAATCAAGCAAGTGCCTGTTGGTAAGTCTTCTTTTTTCTTTGAATAAAAATATTTAACATTTTCTTGTTTCAAGCCATCTTCATATTTACCACCAAGTTCGTCATCATTTACTTTACCAATAAAACCAACTTCATTTCCAAGTTGAGATAAACCAACTATTGAGTTTGCAACAGACCCACCAGATACAGTTTTTTCTATCTTGAGATTTGATAATAAATCTTTGAACTCTTTGTCATCAAAAATTAATTTCATCGTACTTTTTGTTAAATTATTTTTTGTGATAAAGTCATCATCTACTTTGCAAATCACATCTACAATTGCGTTTCCAATTCCTAGTATTTTCATTGTTTATGCTTTCTTGGTTATTAGTGGTTTTTTTCTCTTAGGATAGCAAGTAGTACAGATTTTACAAGATAAACCATAGCACTCTCTTGCCTTACAATATTCTCTTCCATAATAAATTATTTGAAGGTGTAACTTATTCCAATACTTTTTTGGAAAAAGCCTTTTTAAATCTTTCTCTGTTTGAACAACATTTTTTCCATTTGTCAAACCCCACCTTTGAGCAAGTCTATGTATATGTGTATCTATGGGGAAAGCAGGGTATCCAAATCCTTGAGACATCACCACACTAGCTGTTTTATGACCAACACCTGGCAACTCCTCAAGTTGTTCGAATGTTTTAGGAACTTTTCCATTATATTTTTTCACTAAAGTTTTTGATAAATTATAAACACTTTTTGCTTTAATTCTAAAGATACCAATACTTCTTATCAGTTTTTCAATTTTTTTTCTTCCAAGTTTAACAAAATGTTCTGGCTTATTATATTTTGGATATATATTTTTTGTAACATTGTTAACATTTACGTCAGTACATTGTGCAGATAAAAGAACAGAAACCAATAGAGTAAACATATTTCTGTGTTTGAGAGGTATAGGTGTTTTTGGATATATTTTATTTAAAATTTTAAGAACAATTTTTGCTCTTTGTTCTTCGCTCATTTAAAATTTAAAACATCACGCATCGAATACAAACCAGCCTTTTTTTTCATCAACCACTTTCCAGCTGTTAAAGCTCCTTCACTATACAAAGCTCTATCAAATGCTTCATGATTTAATGTAATTATTTCTTTTCCACTTGAAAATTTAACTTCGTGTTCACCAACTGTTTTACCTTTTCTTATTGAATTAAAATTTATTTTTTTTCCATAAGGAAAACTTTTTTTATTTAGATATTTTTTTCCAAGTAAATTATAAAAATTTTTATTTTTGCCAATTGCAATTCCTTTGCCTAACATTAAAGCAGTTCCTGAAGGATGATCTATTTTATGTTTATGATGAACTTCATATACTTTACTTAAAAATTTGTTTCCTAATGATTTAGACGCGATTTCAGTTAAATACATTAGCAAATTTATGCCCAAACTCATATTTCCGGCCTTTAATATTGGGATTTTTTTTGAAAATTTTTTAATAAGACCCTCTTCTCTTTTGGTAAACCCAGTTGTACCAATTACAACTCTTTTTTTTAGTTTTGAGGCAATTTCAAGAATTTCAAAAGTACAATTAGGAATAGTAAAATCGATAATTAAATCAACATTTTTGAAAGAATTTTCATTATTTAAACTAGGTTTAATTCCAGAAATTTTTTTTTTAATTAATTTATTTTCTGTAAGAGTTGTTAGTTTAAAATTTTTATCAACTTTAGAAGATTTCACAAGTTGTTGGCCCATTCGTCCCATGCAACCAGATATCGCTAATTTTACTTTGCTCATTAAATTATTTTAATATATTTTTTAACCAATATACAACAATTATGGTTATTAAATACCTATTAAAATTTTTTCTGGTCTTATTTTTTTTTGTGTCTCACAACCATTCTAAAGCAGACTTTTTTAAAGATATTACGTTTAAAATTGAAGATAATGACTTTAGACTTAGTTATGGTATTTCCGTTACAGATATAAACCAAGATAACAAATATGAATTTGTGGTTACTGGATTTGGATTTTCAAATTTAGCACTTACTTATCAAAATGGTAAAATGGTTAACATTAATAAATACGAAATATTTGATGATGCTAAAAGAAAAACGATTGGGATAGCTGCTTGTGATATAGATCAAGATGGTTTTGAAGAAATTTATTTTTTAAACACAGACACATATAGTGGAGAGAAAAAATATTCAGATAGATTGATTGATAATAGTGACAATGGTTTTGTAGATTTGTTTGAAAAAGAGATCAATAAAAAAAACTTGAATTTAACTGCTGGCAGATCAGTAGTTTGTGTTGATAGAAATGGCGACGGAAAATATGGCATATATGTTGCTAATTATGGAGGCCCCACAAGATTTTATGAACTGCGTAAAAGACAAATTTTAGATTTAGCAGAACAGCTTAAAATCAATAAAATAACTGGTGGAAGAGCAGTGGTTGCAGGAAATATTCTGTCTGGAAAAACCGACATATTCGCTGCAAATGAGAGAGGTAAAAATTTTTTGTATTACAATTCTGATGGATATTTTCAAGATATTGCAGGAGATTATAAAGTTGACGACCAATATGAAAATGGAAGAGGTACAACTTTAACTGATATATTATATAGAGGTAGATTAGATATAATTACATCTAATTGGAATGGCTATCATAGAGCCTTCGTTTTAGAGGATAACAAATTTAAAGATATTGCTGCTCCAACATACAATATTCCAACTAGAATTAGGACTGTGATATCCGCAGACTTTGATAATGATGGTTATGATGAGATATTTATGAATAACATTGGTGAACCAAATAAACTTTTCAAAATAAAAGAAAATGGATTTTTTGAAGAAATTGATATCAAAAATGCATATGAAGCAAATGGTCTTGGAACAGGTGCAGCTGTTGCAGATATAGATGATGATGGAATTTTAGAATTGTTGATTGCTCATGGCGAGTCTGGAATTCAACCATTAACAATGTATAAAGCTGATATTAAAAAGGACTTTAATTATTTAAGGATAAAACCAATAAATAAATTTGGGGCTCCTGCTAGAGGAGCAACTGTAATATTAAATTCTAATTTAAGAAAACATGCTAAAACTATAGATGCTGGGTCAGGGTATTTATGTCAAATGGAGCCTGTAGCTCACTACGGTATAAGAGAAGGTGAAAAAAATATATCCATAGATGTTATTTGGACAAATGGATTATTAGAGACATTTAATATAAATGAACTTAATAAAATAATAGAAATAAGACAAAAATAATATGAGAGAAATATTCGATATATTTTTTAAAAAAATAAAACTTTTAAAAACTTTGTTTATATTATTATTAGTAACTTTTTTTTGTTTTATAAAACCTTTGTACTCAAAAGACTTTAATTACTATGAGGACCTTGTAAAAGATTGGATCAAAATCTTTCCTGATCAAAATAGGAATGCTGCCGGCCCGAAATTTTTTAAACATATTTTGGATAAAGGAATCACTTATCAAGATTTTATAGAATATAATAAACTATACTGTGCAGTCTCTGGTTCATTAATATCTCCAAACAGTAGACCAGATTTTGTCTATTTAAAAAGTGCAGAAAATGGAGAAAAAATTTGCGGTTTTTATCATAAATGCTGTTTTCCGTGTTCATGTGATTTAATGAAATATTCTCAAGTTAAAAATATGAAACATAAATTCTCAGATGGAGAAAAAGAATTTACTGTTTTAACTATTAAAAACCCTTGTGGAAAAAAAGATTTTCCTCGAGAAGTAAATAGAAATTATTTCTGCAATGGTGAAGTTCTTGATAATAATCAAGTTGTTTCAATAGATAATAGACTTGTTATTGGTCTATTACATAATTCATCAAAATGTAATGAACAGAGTATTGCGGCTATTGATAAAGATGAGTACACTGGAGCTTATTGTCAATTAAGAAATAATGCACCATTAGAACAGGTTCAAGGTGGTATGGGTGATATTTTTATTAAAATAGCAAGAGATTAATTATCTTCTTGAACTTAAACTTAAATGATTTTGAACTATTAATTTAGATTATACCTATACCTTCTTTATAAAAATAAGCACCTAAAATTAAAATTGCCAAAATATAAACTATGCCAAAAATAATATATTTAATTTTTTTTTTCATTTAATTTTTCCAGAAACTTTTAGCTTTTTGAAAAAACCTTTTTATACTTGGATTTGATCTATCATTTTCAATTTTTCTAAATTTTTCAAGTAATTCTTTTTGTTCTTTATTTAAAGATACTGGAACTTCTGTATTTACTTGGACGTATAAATCTCCATAGTCACCTCTTCTCATAAAGGGCATACCTTTGCCCTTCAATCTAAATTGTTTTCCACTTTGAGTTCCATCTGGAATTTTTATTTTTGCTTTACCTCCATCTATTGTAGGTATTTCGATTGTTGCTCCTAATGCTGCATCTGTAAATGATATAGGAAATTCAAAAAATAAATTTACTTCAGATCTTTTAAAAAGTTCGTGTGACTCAACATTAATAAATAAATAAAGATCACCATTACTTGCTCCTCTTGATCCAGCTTCTCCTTTCCCAGATAATCTAATCCTTGTTCCATCATCTACACCTTTAGGAATAGTCACAGATAGGCGCTTAGTTGTTTGTTTTTTACCTGTACCCCCACAGTTTGTACATGGGTGAGTTATTTGTTCACCGGAACCCGCACACTGAGGGCAAGTTTGTTGAACAGTAAAAAAGCCCTGGCTTGAACGAACTTGTCCATGTCCTCCACACATAGAACATGTGCTTGCACTATAACCTGGTTTTGAACCTGATCCATTGCAAACATCACACTTATCTGACGTCGAGAATTTAATATCCTGTTTTTTTCCAGTATAAGCTTCCTCCAAGGTTATTGAGAGATCATATCTTAAGTCAGAGCCACGGTTATTAGATCTTCTTGATCTTCTTCCGCCCCCACCAAAACCTTCGCCAAAAAAGTCCTCAAAAATATCAGAAAAAGAGCCAGAAAAGTCAAAGTTTCCAAAACCACCTCTTCCACCTCCACCACCATTTTCAAATGCAGCATGTCCAAAATTGTCGTAATTTTGTTTTCTCTCAGAATTTGATAAAACGTGGTATGCTTCCGAAGCTTCTTTGAATTTTTCTTCTGCTCCTTTGTCGCCCTTATTTTTATCTGGATGGTATTTTACAGCTTGTTTTCTGTATGCCGCTTTTATTTGATCTGGACCAGCACTTTTTTCAACACCCAAAACATCGTAGTAATCTCTTTTTGCCATAACTAGTTATAGACAAATGGTTGATATTTTAGGCGCTTTTTTCTTTATCGTCTTTTACTTCTTCAAAGTCTGCATCAACAACATTATCGTCTTTTTTCCCTTCATCTTTTGCATCTTTAGGTGCATCGCCAGGTTTTGTACTTTGTTGTGATTTGTAAATAGCTTCACCAAGTTTCATTGAAGCTTGAACCAAATCTTGAGTTTTCTTTTTAATTTCCTCTACATCAGTTCCTTTTAACGCATTTCTAACATTTGCAGAGGCATCCTCGATAGCTTTCTTATCTGCATCAGAAACTTTACTACCATGCTCTTTTAAATTCTTTTCAGTTGAATGAAGCAAAGTATCAGCTTGATTTCTGGCATCAACTGCTTCTCTTTTCTTTTTATCAGCTTCTTTATTTGTTTCAGCATCCTTAACCATTTGATTTATTTCATCCTCACTTAAACCACCTGATGCCTGAATTTGAATTTTTTGCTCTTTACCAGTTCCCTTATCTTTAGCAGATACATTCACAATACCGTTTGCGTCAATATCAAATGTAACTTCGATTTGAGGAACGCCTCTTGGTGCTGGGGCAATACCTACTAGCTCGAAATTACCCAGAACCTTATTGTCTGAAGCCATATCTCTTTCACCCTGTAAAACTCTTATGGAGACTGCAGGTTGGTTATCTTCTGCTGTTGAGAAAACTTGACTTTTTTTAGTTGGTATTGTTGTGTTTTTCTCTATCAGTTTAGTTGAAACTCCACCTAATGTCTCAATTCCAAGAGAGAGCGGTGTAACATCAAGTAAAAGGACATCTTTAACGTCACCCTGTAAAACTCCTGCTTGAATGGCAGCTCCCATTGCAACAACTTCATCAGGATTCACTGATTTGTTTGGTTCCTTACCGAAGAAGTTCTTAACTTCTTCTATTACTTTAGGCATTCTTGTCATTCCACCAACTAAAATCACTTCGTCGATTTCACTTGCATTTAAACCAGCATCTTTAAGAGCTGTTTCACATGGTGGAATTGTTCTAGAAATAAGATCCTCAACAAGAGCCTCAAGTTTTGCTCTTGTCATTTTCATATTTATATGTTTTGGACCAGTTTTATCCGCAGTTATAAATGGTAAATTAATCTCTGTTTGTGCAGCTGAAGATAGTTCAATTTTTGCTTTTTCAGCAGATTCTTTAAGTCTTTGTAAAGCTAATTTGTCAGATTTTAAATCAATCCCGTTCTCTTTTTTAAATTCGGATAATAGATATTCAACAACAGTGTTATCAAAATCTTCACCACCTAAAAAGGTGTCACCGTTAGTTGATTTTACCTCAAATACTCCATCGCCAAGTTCAAGTATAGATACATCAAAAGTACCTCCACCTAAGTCATAAACAGCAATTTTTTTATTTGTTTTTTTGTCTAATCCATAAGCAAGGGAGGCCGCTGTTGGCTCGTTAATAATTCTTAATACTTCTAAGCCTGCAATTTTCCCAGCATCTTTAGTAGCTTGTCTTTGAGCATCATTAAAGTAAGCTGGTACAGTAATTACAGCCTGTGAAACTTCTTGCCCTAAATATTTCTCTGCTGTCTCTTTCATTTTTTGAAGTGTGAATGCGGAAATCTGGGATGGAGAATACTTGTTTCCTTTAGCCTCAATCCATGCATCTCCTTTATCTGAATTAACAATCTTAAATGGGGCAGTCTCAACATCTTTTTTTACAGATGGATCATCAAAATTTCTTCCAATCAATCTTTTAACTGCAAAAATTGTATTTTCAGGGTTTGTTACTGCTTGTCTTTTTGCAGGTTGACCTATTAATTTTTCGTCATTATCTGAGAATGCTACAACCGAAGGAGTTGTTCTAGCACCTTCAGCATTTTCTAATACCTTAGCTTGTGTACCTTCCATTACAGCAACACACGAATTTGTAGTTCCAAGATCTATTCCTATAACTTTGCTCATAATATTAATTCCTTTCGGTCATATAAGTGCTAATTTTTATACTACAACCATCTTTAATATTTAAATTTTGGTTGTTTTTACTGGCTTTTTTCATCTTTTTGATTTTCATTTTCACTTTCCACTGTTTTTCTCTTTGAAACCCCAACTAAAGATGGTCTCAATAGTCTGTCTTTCATCATAAAGCCTTTTTGAATTTCCTGAACAATTGTACCAGGTTCTTTTGCATCATCTTCCACTTCCATCATTGCTTGATGTAGATTTGGATCAAGTTTTTCATTAATTGATTTGATCGGTTCAATATTATTTTTCTTAAATATTGAAAGCATATCATTATTAATAATATTCAAATGTTCTACAATTTTTTTGAGTGCATCAGTATTTTTTAATTTTTCGTCATTTTCTAAAGCGACTTTTGATCTCTCAAGATTATCTAATAAGTTAAGGGCTTCTTTTGCAAACGAATATCCTCCATATTCATACGCATCATCTTTTTCTTTCTCAAATCTTCTTCTTTGATTTTCCATTTCTGCGAAAGTTCTCGCAAGTTTATCTTTAAGTGCCTCTAGTTCCTCTTCTGGTGTTAGTTTTTCCTCTTTTTCTTTTTCTACACCATCACTAACATTTTTTTGCTCCTCAACAACTTTTTCTGAAGACTGTTCGTTATTTTCACTTTCTAGAGCTGAAGTGTTATCTTTATTTTCTTCCTTGTCCATATGTGTTTATATGGTAAGAAATTACATAATTTCTAGATGTCCAAAAAAAAAATTAAAGAAATATTCATTGGCTCAAATAACAAAGGAAAACTCAAGGAAATTGCAGATCTATTACCTAAAAACTTAAAAATGTATTCTAATTTAGACTACAAAATTCCTAGTCCTGTGGAAACAGGAACCTCATTCTATGAAAATTCACTTCTTAAGGCGAAATATTTTTCAAAAAAAACTAAAAAAATTTGTATGTCTGATGACTCTGGAATTGAGATTGATATTTTAGATAAAAAACCAGGAGTATACTCCGCAGATTGGGCTGGGAAAAAAAGAAATTTTGATTTAGCCATAAAAAAAGTATATCGAGAAATTAATCAGAAGGATAAAAATTGGAAAAATAAAAAAATTACAGCTAGATTTATCTGTGTTCTGACAATTTTTTGGCCAAACGGAAAATTTGTGAGTAAAATTGGTAAGATTGAAGGTCGAATATCTAACTTAAAAAAAGGAAAAAATGGTTTTGGCTATGATCCAATCTTCATACCAAAAGGTAAAAGATTAACCTTCGGTGAGCTTGACCCTCAAAAAAAATATAAAATAGATCATCGTTTTAATGCTTTCAAAAAAATTAAAAAATTTTTTTGAATTGATTATCCTCAATACTATAGAAATTTAATTGATGCGTAATTATATTTTTATTTATTTCAAAAATTCCTATTTTTCCTTTAAATTTATTTTTTTTGTAAAATATATTTTTTGAAATCTTAAAATCATTTTCTAAAATTAAAAAATAAATTAAGCCAATCAAATCATAACTTAAAAACGATAGTTGGTCACCATCCTGGCCATAATTATTCTTAAAATCAATTAAAAATGTTTCATAATTATTTTTATTTATGGATGGAAAATATATTGGATGAAGAGAGGTCTCTTTCAAAAGAGAATTATCAAACCATTGGTTTAAGGTAATGTATTTAATTCTTTTTGAGGAAACATCTGTATATAGCAATGATGTAGCCACGCTTTTCAAATTTTCATCAAAATCAGCTATTACAACTGAATCAAAGTCAATATTTCCCAGTGTGTCCCTTTTCTTAAGGTTTTGAATTTTTTTATCTTTATCTTTAAATGATAAACCTTCTATCCTTTTTATTTCATCTTGAAGATTTTTTTTTCTTATTTGATATCTTGTTAGATCCTCTATTTGTTTTGTAAGTTTAGTTGGTTCTCTATCGTAATAAAATATGTCTTTATGTTTTATCTTCGTTTTTTTAACTGCAATTTCTATTTCTTTTTTAAATTCTGACCTTGGAATTAAAAAAACACTTTTCGACAAATTATTTTTATTGTTAAATTTTTTTATTGTCTGTATTTGTGAAATTGCATTCACACCTGCGCTAATAACATTTTTAGGATTATCAATTAATTTATTTGTGAATGAAATGAAAATAACATCTTTTAAATCATCGAGATATTTATTGCTTTCATTAAATACTGGTCCTAAAATAATTCTTACTCCTTCTTGATATAATTCCTTAGAAACTTTTAGTGCATTTATAGGATTCGATTTTGTGTCTCTCGGAAGAATCTCTATTTTTTTATCATCAATCGTATTAACTGCCATTCTTATTGATTTAATAATTTTTTGACCAATGAGCGAATTTTCGCCACTTAAAGGAACGATTAATCCAATTTTAATTTTTTCTTCTGAGTAAGCACTTTTATTTAAAGCGAGGATTATTGCAGCTCCACATAAAAGGAATTTAATAAAAGTTTTCATTTTAGTTTTAATAATATAATTAAATAAATAATTTATATGAATTCAAATAATAATAAATTTAAACCTGGGCTATATTGTGTTGCTACGCCAATAGGAAATATGGGAGATATTTCCTTCAGAGCAATTGAAACCTTAAGAAAATCAGATTTAATCTTATGTGAAGATACAAGAGTATCAAAAAATATTCTAAAAAAATTCGAAATAAATAAAAAAATAATTTCAAATCATAAATTTAACGAAACTAAAAATTTAAAATTAGTAATAGATCTTCTTAAAAATAAAAAAATAGTATCATTAGTTTCAGATGCTGGTACACCAGCTATTTCTGATCCTGGAAGAATACTTGTAAAAGAATGCATAAAAAATGGAATTGATATTTTTCCAATTCCTGGTGCATCTGCATTAAGTGCAGCAATATCAATAAGTGGATTTTCTGATAATTTTTACTTTTGTGGGTTTTTACCTGAAAAACAAAACCAAATTAGAAACTTATTTCAGAATTTATCAAGTCTTGAGTGTTCAATCGCATTTTTTATATCACCTAATAAACTAAGTAAAAGAGTTAACGATATTAAAGAATTCTTCTTGAATAGAGAAATACTAATTTGTAGGGAAATTAGCAAATATCACGAAGAATACATTAGATCACCTGTAAAAGAATTATCAAAAATTAATTTTTCGAGAAAAGGTGAAATAACAGTTGTTATTTCTGAGATGAAAAAAGAAAGATTAAGTTTCAAAGAACTTGAAGAATCAGATAAAAAAAAAATTAACAAATTAATTAAAAAAATGTCTATTAAAGATATTGTAAAAAAAGTTGCCGAAGAAAGAAAAATCTCAAAAAAAATCATCTATAATTACTGTCTTCAAATAAAGAATGAGAATTAGAAAAGTTATATTACTATTTGGTTTCATTATACTTACTGGCTGTGTTGGTTATTCCTCGACAGGAGTTTTGGGAACTGGTGTTTCAATTGCTTTGGATCCAAGAAGTCTTGGCACACAAATAGACGATTCCATTATGCAACAAAATTTAAGAGGTAAATTACTGTCAGTTGATAAAAGTTTTATTATTTCTGTGAAAACAAAAATCCTTGATGGAAGAATATTTCTTACAGGAAAAGTAAATTCAGTTGAAGATAAACTGAAAATAACAAAGTTAGCATGGGAAGTTAAAGGTGCTAGATCAGTTAAAAATGATCTTCGAATAAAAGAAAAGTTTAATTTTAAAAGATCTGCAAAAGATTTACTTATAACCTCACAATTAAGAGCAGCACTAATTGGCAGCAAAGAAATTAAAGCAGTTAATTACAATATCGATACTTATAAAAAAAAAATTTATATCTATGGTATAGCTCAAAATAAAGCTGAAAGAGATGAAGTAACTAAAGAGGCAAAACAAATTCTAGACGTTGAGGATGTGATAGCTAGTATTTTTTTGGTTGATGATTTAAGAGTAATAAAAAAATAAAAATCTCTTTAATTTGATTTTTTATAGTCAATAACTCCTGCTGAATAAGCTGCTACAGATGCTAAATTTAATATTTCTGAGGTTGATGATCTTAAAGGAGCAATTTCGATAGGTTGAGCAAGACCAATTAATAATGGACCAATAACTTTAGCTCCACCTAAAGTTTTCATAATTTTGTATGATATTGCTGCACTATGTTGGCCAGGCATTATTAAAATATTTGCTTTTCCCACTATTTCTGAAAATGGATATAAATCGGAATATTCTGAATCAAGAGCAACATCTGGCTGCATGTCACCGTCAAATATAAAATCAACTTTTCTTTTTTTTAATATTTCTACTGCATCCCTTATATGTTTCGTTCTGCTAGTAATTGGTTGACCAAATGTTGAATGGGATAAAAAGGCTACTTTTGGATTAAATCCGAACAGTCTTACCACCCTTGCTGCTGAAACGGCCATATCAGCTAATTCTTCAGAAGTAGGATACTCATTTACAGAGGTATCTCCTATAAAAACAGTTTTACCTTTGCTAACAACCATATTTAAGCCAAACATAATCTCACCTTCTCTAGGAGGAATTACTTTTTTAATTTTATCTAATGATTGAGAATATCGTCTTGTATTTCCAGTCACCATTGCATCTGCATCCCCACATTCAACCATACAAGATGACCAAATCACTCTGTCATTTCTAATCATTCTATCACAATCTCTTTCAAGTAAACCTTGTTCTCTATGCATTTTTTTAAAGAGAAACTTAACATATTTGTTTCTCATTTTTTTGTCCGTTGAATTTACGATTTTAATGTCAAGATTTTCTCCGTAACCAATTTCCTTTAATCTTTGTTTAACAATGTTTTCCTTTGCAACAATTATGGGAGTCCCCAATCCACTATTTTTGAATGCTATTGCAGCTTTAAGAGTGTTTTCATCTTCACCATCAGCAAATACAACAGTTTTTTGATTTTTTTTGACCTTAGAATTTATTCCTTGTAGTATAGTAACTGATGGATCTAATCTTTGTTTTAATTGTTCACCATATAAATTAAAATTTTCAATTTTCCTTCTTGCGACTCCACTTTGTATTGCAGCTTTTGCTACTGCAACTGGAATTACACTGATTAGCCTTGGGTCAAATGTAGATGGAATTATATAATCTTTTCCATATTTTGGTCGATCTCCCCCCATTGCTGCAGCAACTTCATCAGGAACTCTTTCTCTTGCTAATTTTGCAATTGCATGAGCAGCTGCAATTTTCATTTCCTCGTTTATTGTTTTTGCTCGTACATCAAGAGCTCCCCTGAATATGTATGGAAAACCAATTAAATTATTTACTTGATTTGCATAATCCGATCTACCTGTTGCAATTATTGCATCTTTTCTAATTTTGTAAGCTTCCTCAGGTAGAATTTCTGGATCAGGGTTAGCGCATGCAAAAATAATTGGATTTTTTGCCATTCTTTTAATCATCTCTTTCTTTAAAATTCCAGCTGATGATAAACCTAAAAAAACATCTGCATCTTCTAATGCATCGTACAGATTCTTATTTTTTGTTTTTTTTGCATATTTTAATTTCCACTTATTTAAACCTTTTCTATTAGAATTAATCACTCCTTTACTATCTATCATTGTTAAATTATTTTTTTGAACACCTAATTTTATAAATAAGTCCGAGCATGCCATTGCAGATGCACCTGCACCATTTACAACAACTTTAATTTTTGAAATTTTTTTTTTTGTAATATGCACTGAATTGATTAAAGCTGCAGAAGTAATAATTGCTGTTCCATGTTGATCATCATGAAACACTGGTATATCTAGTATTTCTTTTAGATTATCCTCAATCATGAAACATTCTGGAGCAGCGATATCCTCAAGATTAATACCTCCAAAACTAACAGCAAAATTTTTAATGCTGTTGACTATTTCTTTAGGATCTTTGCTATCAATTTCTAAATCAATAGCATCTATATCTGCAAATCTTTTAAATAAAACTGCCTTACCTTCCATCACTGGTTTTGATGCAATTGCCCCAAGGTTTCCCAATCCTAAAATTGCAGATCCATTACTTATTACCGCAACTAAATTTCCTTTAGTTGTATAATCATATGCTAGATCAGGATTTCTATGAATTTCTTTAACGGGAGCTGCTACACCCGGTGAATAAGCTAATGCTAGATCTCTTTTTGATGTCATTGGTTTAGATGAATTAATCTCAATCTTGCCAGATTTATTTGATTTATGAAATTCAAGGGCTTCTTTATCAGAATAATGTTCAATTTTATTTTTTTTCATAAATTAAATTAATTATACTATTAAGGTAAATTTAGGACTAATATGATTTATGAACCTAATTAAGTCAACAAGCACGTTCAGTCTATTTGTTTTACTAAGTAGGGTTCTTGGTTACATTAGAGATTTTTTCATAGCTATATACCTTGGATCTGGGCCTTTAGCAGATGCTTTCTTTGTTGCCTTTAGAATTCCAAACACTTTTAGAAGATTATTTTCAGAGGGTACCTTTAACGCAGCTTTTGTTCCTTCTTATTCATCAGAATTAATTAAAGGCAATAAAACTGCAAACTCATTTGCAAACGTAATCTTTAATTTATTATTACTAGGTTTGTTTTTTACAATTTTATTAATTGAAATATTTATGCCATTGTTTATTAAAATAATTGCACCAGGATTTTCAAATGACTCTGAAAAATATAATATTGCAATCGATTTAACCAGAATTACTTTCCCATTTTTATTTTTTATATGTCTTGCATCTTTTTTTTCAGCAATTTTAAATTCTCATAATAAGTTTGCAGCTGCAGCTGCAGCACCAATAATTCTAAATATATTACTAATTATTTGTTTGTTGTACGCTGAAAATTTAAATGATGATTTAGTTTATTACATGTCTTACACTGTAACTATAGCTGGATTTCTACAATTTTTATTTTTATTAATATTTGTAAGAAAATACTTTATAATTAATCTTAATTTTAGTTTTAAAATTAATGAAAAAGTTAGAAAATTTTTCACTAAACTCTTACCAAGTATATTCTCATCTGGTGTAACCCAAATAAATATATTTGTTGGAACAATCATTGCATCCTTTCAAGTAAGTGCAGTGTCATACTTGTATTATGCCGACAGAATTTATCAGATAAATTTGGCAATTGCTGGTATTGCTATAAGCACCGTAATATTGCCTAACTTAAGCCGACATATAAAAAATAATAATTCTTTAAAGACTATAGAGCTTCAAAACAAAGCTTTAGAGCTTAGTTTATTTTTAAGTTTACCCGCATCTCTTGCTTTAATTGTTGGCTCAGAGCAAATAACATCTGCTTTATTTGGTTATGGTTCTTTCGATCAAGAAAGCGTTAATAATTCTGCAAGAGCGTTGTTCTATTTTTCAATAGGTCTTCCAGCATTTTCCATGATAAAAATATTTTCAACCTTTTTATTTGCTAGAAATGATACCAAAACACCTTTTAAGTTTTCATTAATTTCTGTAATTCTTAATATAATAATAAGTTTAACTTTATTTTCTCGTGTTGGATTTATAATTATACCAATAGCGACAACGATTTCTTCCTGGTTTAATGGTATCATTTTATTAATATTTGTATTGAGCAAAAATTACTTTAAGTTTAGCTCAAATTTTATAATCCAAATAACAAAGATTATTTTTTCTAATATAATTGCGATTTTAATATTTTATTTTTTAATAACTTTACTAGCGAGTCCTTTAGAGTATGCAAATAGTTTTAAATTTATTTTTATTGTTTTTATTGTTTTATTAACTTTAGTGTCATACATTGGGATCTCTATAATTATAAAAGCCTTTAAAATTTCAGATATTAATTTAAAGTATTAATTGATGACCAAAAAAATATTTTCTGGTGTTCAGCCAACAGGCAATCTCCATTTGGGTAACTACCTAGGTGCAATCAAAAATTTTGTTGAATTAAATAACGATAAAGAAAATGATTGTATATTTTGTGTTGTAGATTTACATGCTATAACTGTTAAACAGGATAAATATCAATTAAAGAGTAATATCCGCGAAACAGCTGCAACTTTTATTGCGAGCGGAATTGATCCAAGTAAAAGTATTATATTTAATCAATCAGAAGTTCCTGCTCATGCTGAAGGTTCTTGGATTTTAAGTTGCATGGCTCCAATGGGTTGGCTCAATAGAATGACTCAATTTAAAGAAAAAGCTGGAAAAGATAAAGAAAAGGCATCTGTGGGCCTTTATATTTATCCTGTTTTAATGGCAAGTGATATATTGCTTTATGATGCTACACATGTTCCTGTTGGAGAAGATCAAAAACAACATTTGGAGTTAACAAGAGATATAGCACATAAATTTAATAAAGACTTTAAATGTGATGATTTTTTAAAAGTTCCTGAACCATTAATAAAGGAGAATTTCTCAAGAATAATGAGTTTAAAAGATGGTTTGAAAAAAATGAGTAAGTCAGATCCATCTGATTTGAGTAGAATTAATTTGACAGACTCTAAAGATGAAATTGTTAACAAAGTTAAAAAGGCAAAAACTGACTCTTTTCCAATTCCAAATGATGAGGAAAAATTAAAAAGTAGGCCTGAAGCTGAAAACCTATTAGGTATCTTCTCAAGTATTTCAAACCAAACTTTGGGGAAAACTTTAGATGAATTTGGAGGTAAAAATTTTTCAGACTTAAAAGTTCAATTAGCTGAAATTTTATCAAGTAAAATTTCTCCGATTTCAGAAGAAATAAAAAAGTTAACTAATGATCAACAATATTTAGATAACATTCTGTTAGAAGGGGCAAACAAAGCAAACGAAATTGCTCGAAAAAAGATACTAGAAATAAAGAAAATTATAGGCTTTTAAAATTCTTTAAATTTTAAAATTTATAGTTATATAAATAATATGTTCATTCAAACTCAAGAAACACCAAATCCAAATTCATTGAAGTTTATACCTGGTAAAGGTGTATCAAATGATGGGCCCTATGAATTTTTAAACGAAAGTCAAACTGAAATTCCATTATTAAAAGACATTTTATCGATTAACGGCGTAACTGGAATATTTTTAAGTGAAGATTTTTTATCAATTAATAAATCTCAAGATGAAAAATGGGAAAACATAAAGCATATAGTTATTTCTCATTTAAATGAATACTATGAAAATGGTAATGAATTTATAATAAATAAAAATACTCCACCAAATGATTTGAAAGATTATGGAGAGATAGAAAAAAAAATAATCAGGATCCTAGAGACCAAAATTAGACCTGCGGTTGCAAGAGATGGAGGAGATATAACTTTTAAAGAGTTTAAAGATGGAAAAGTCACAGTTGTATTAAAAGGAAGCTGCTCAGGATGTCCATCTTCAACCCAAACTTTAAAACAGGGTGTACAAAATTTACTTTGTCATTATATACCTGAAGTTAATGAAGTTTTAGCTGTATAATATCCTCACTATCATTTATAAAGAATAATTGGAGTTACATTGTGAAAAAAAAAAACAGAAAAAACCAGAATTCTACTAATATAAATTTTTTTAAAACATTATTAGTAAGTTTTATTATAATTTCTGTATTCTCAGTCTTACCTAATTCAATTAATTTTATAAAAGAAAATTTAAAATCAAACCAAGTTGTATTTAATTCATCAAAACAAAATTTTGATGAAATTTTAGACAAACAAAAAAAAAATAATAAAGTTTTAGATCATCAAGTAAAAGACAGATTTACTTGGAATATTTTTGAAGATATTGATGTCTTTGGTAAAAATGAATATGACGAAGACCCACAAAGACTAAGTGCATCAACAATTGAAGAGTTATTTAATGAGAATGGCTACAATCTTGAAATAGTGAAAGAAACTAAATTAGTTAATGCAGGTAATCAATTAACTAGACTTCCTAAAGAACTAAAGAATATTGAAAGCACAAAGAAAAGAAAAGAGCTTTTTATTAAAATAGTTTTACCTCTTGTAATTGAGGAAAATCTTAAAATAAGATTTGATAGAAAAAAACTTTTTGAAATTTTAAATAAAAATAATACTACAAAACGTGATAAAGCCTGGCTTGATCTAAAATTTAAACAATATGGTATAAAAAATAATGATTTTGCAAAACTCAAAATTAGAATGGATGAAATTCCAGTCTCTTTAGCATTAGCTCAAGCAGCAAAAGAAACCGGATGGGGAAGTTCAAGATTTGCACAAGAGGGAAATGCACTTTTTGGACAGTGGACATGGTCAGGCGAAGGAATTAAGCCACTAAATGTAGAAAAAAGTGAAAAACATAAAGTTGCAAAATTTAAAATACTTAAAGCTTCTGTGAGAGCTTACCAAAGGAATCTTAATACTCACGCAAGTTATAAAGAATTTAGAATTGAACGTGCAATTCAGAGAGACAATGCTGAAAAATTAAATAGTTTAAAATTGGTAGATTTTTTAGAAAAATATGCAGAGACTGGAAGAGAATATACAGAAATCCTAAAAAAAATAATCAAACAGAATAATCTAGTTGATTTTGATGATGTTGAAATTTTACCTACAAGTTTAAAAATGAAGAATTTGATCTAGTTAAGTGTAAACTGAGTACCAAACCATCTCCATCCATCTTTATCTTTCATAGAGCAATTTATCCTACCTCTTCTTGGTAAAAATTTTTCTTTAAATAAAACTTCAATCTCAGACTCTTTATATTTTAATTTAGAATTTTTCCAATCACCACCTTCATTTGAAAAACAATTGATTAAATTTATATTTTTTTGTTCATCAAAAAATTCAATTGTCATTTTAGGAGGATTATTTGTATTAAGTAAAAATTTATCATTTGGGTTTAATACTTTATACTGTAAAGGTAAAAGACTTATTAAAAAATTAAATCTTTTAAGATCTCCATACTTTTCATTTATTGGAAATCTTGGTAATTCATATTTATCTTTATTTAAGTCTATAACACCTGAGTGTTGACCAAATGCATAATCAAATTTTTTAGAAATATACCTTTTTTGTTCTAAACTATACTCTCCAAAAGGATAAGAAAAAAAATTAGGATTATAACTTAATTTTTTTTCAAAAATTTCAATAGATTGATCAATGTCTTTTTTAAAATCTTCGAATTTATATTTTATTAAATACTCATGAGAGTGAGAGTGATTTCCAATATATACAAAATCCTCTTTTGATATTTTAATAATTTCTTCCCAACTCATGTAACCTTTTTTTCCAACAGTTTCTGTTGAAACAAATAAAAGAAATGGAATTTTATTTTCTTTAAGAAATGGCCACGCATTAATATAAAATGAGGAAAAAGCATCATCAACAGTAATTAAAATTTTTTTTTTTTTACTTACCTTATTAAATTCATGATCAAAATTTCTTGGATTCAAAAACTCAAAATCATTTTTTTTAATGATATTAATATGTTTTTTAAATGCATCAATTCTGACATTAGTGGAAGGATATCTATTTTCTTCAAATCTGTGATACATAAGTGCTAATATACCTTTTTCGTTAATTTCATATTTTTTGTTTACAGTTTCTGCATTAGCATTTAAAAAAAATATAAAAAAAATGATAAATTTTATTATTGATGCTGCAAATGAAAAAATAGTTTTTGCCATTGTTGCCGATGAGCAATCATATACTACGAGTCATATAAACTGTAGAGAAAATTTTGACAACTTTATGAACCTAATTTTGAATTTTTTACATAAAAAAAAAATAAAAATCGTAGATATTAATAGAATTTATGTAAACTTAGGACCTGGTAAATTTAGTTCTTTAAGAATTTCATTATCAATAGCAAAAGCTTTATCTTTATCAAATAAAGCGGTTTTATTAGGTTTTAATTCTAAAGATATAATAAATAAAAATTACAAAAATTTAACAAAATTAAACAAAAAAAAACTATCAATTAATAGTTTGATAAAACCTATATATTAGAGTTAAAATAAAATATGACCGAAACAATAGAACAAATTTGTCAAAAGAAAGGTGTTAAACTTACCGATCAAAGAAAAATAATTGCCAAAGTTTTATCAGAGTCCAAAGAAATTTATGGTGAGTCAGATCATCCTGATGTGGATGAGTTATATAAAAGAGTTTCAAAATTTGACTCAAAAATATCTATTGCTACAGTTTATAGAACAGTAAAACTTTTTGAAGAGTCAGGAATATTAACTAAGCATGATTTTAAAGGTGGGAAAGCTAGATATGAAACTTTAGTTGAAAGTCATCATGATCATTTAATTGATATCAAATCTGGTGAAATTATTGAATTCGTTGATGAGGAGATAGAAAAATTACAAAAAAAAGTAGCTGAAAAATATGGATATAAGCTAGTAGACCATAAACTGGAACTTTATGGAATTAAAAAAGATAAATGAAAAATTTTGAAGTTTTAAAACCTTTTGGTCCATCGATTGTAAAAATTAAAATGCCAGATAAGATGATTGAAGAAATCAATGAATATGTTGATAAAGTTATTCAAGATAAAGAAAAAATTAAAAAGCTTAACGAAGGGGATAAACTCATTGGAAAAGTCCAGCAAGAATTTTTGATGGAGGTTAATTTTATGAAACAAATTAGATGGGCTGAATTTTTGGCTTCAAATGTATCTAGCTGGGCTAAAGAGGAGCTAAACAAGGAAATTAGAAACTTCCAATTAATTAAATCTTGGGTTGTTAGACAATTTAAAAATGATTATAATCCAGTACATTGGCATACTGGTGATATATCTGGTGTAGGATATTTAAAAGTTCCATCATACTTAGGAAATACTTCACAACCTGATAAAAAAACAAACGAAAATGGCAAATTGCAGTTGATTTTTGGATCTCCAAATTTATTTTCTAAATCAACATTTATAGTTAAACCTGAGCTAGGTGATTTTTACTTATTTCCAAATTATTTAATGCATACAGTATATCCATTTACAGGAACAGATGAAGAGAGAAGGTCAGTATCATTTAATGCACAGGTTCAATTTTCTAAATAAATTTATGAAACAAAAAAATATATTTATTAAAACATTTGGCTGTCAAATGAATGAATATGACTCAAATAGAATTTATGACAATGTTAGTAAGTTAGGCTTTAAAAAGACAGAAGATCAATCTAATGTGGAATGTTACATCTTAAATACTTGTCACATTAGAGATAAGGCAAAAGAAAAAGTTTATCACGAAATTGGAAGAGTAAAAAAATTGTATAGAGGAAAAAAAAAACCAATTATGGTTGTAGCTGGATGTGTTGCCCAAGCAGAAAATGAGGAGATGTTAAAAAGGGAACCATATATAGATATTGTGATAGGCCCTCAATCTTACCATAAAATAAATGATTTATTAAAAAAACATGAGTTGAATTCAAAACAAGAAGAAACAGAATTTGATACAATTTCAAAATTTGGATATTTTGATAAAATAAAAAATAATAATAGCAAAATATCCGCTTTTTTAACAATTCAAGAGGGATGTGATAAATTTTGTCATTTTTGTGTTGTCCCGTATACAAGAGGACCAGAATATTCAAGACCCTTTAATAATATTATTCAGGAAGCAGAACAACTAATTGAAAATGGTGCTAAAGAGATAACTTTGCTTGGACAGAATGTTAATGCATATTCATATGTAGAAAATTCAAAAGAATTTAAAATTTCTAATTTAATAAATTATTTAAATCAGTACTCAGAGCTTGATAGAATAAGATATACAACATCCCATCCTAGAGATATGACAGATGATCTAATTGATTGTTATTCTAATAATAAAAAATTAATGCCATTTGTTCATTTGCCAATACAGAGTGGATCTGACAAAATGTTACAATTAATGAACAGAAAACATACTGTTAATGATTACATAAAGATATATGAAAAATTAAAAAAAATTAACAAAGATATTGAGTTTTCGAGTGATTTTATAATTGGTTATCCAGGAGAAACACAAAAAGATTTTGAAGATACATTTGAACTTATAGAAAAAATTAAATTTATTAATTCTTTTTCCTTTATTTTTAGCCCAAGACCAGGAACAAAAGCATCAAATTTGAAATTAATCGATAAAAAAATTGCTAAGGATAGATTGATAGCAATTCAAGATAAATTATTTAACAACCAAATAGAATTAAATAAATCATTGGAAAATACTACCATGGAAGTACTTGTTGAGAATAAACTTGAAAAACAAGATAAATATTTTGGGAGAAACAAATTTCTTTCTCCTGTAATTTTTGATGGAAGTGAAGAGGATATTGGTAAAATTGTTAATATAAAAATTAAAACAAGTAACCAAAATACTTTGTTTGGATTTTATGATAAAAATATGAGAGCAGCTTAAATTGACTATTCTAAATAAAAAAAAAATAATTCCAGATTTGAAATTTGTATACTCAGAAAATAATACCTTAAGTATAATTTTTCATAATAATGATTTATTGTTGGGAGTTGCTGGTGAATTTAATAACAATTTAAAGGAATTAGAAAAAATTACTGCAACGAGCTTATATTCTAGAGGAAACTCTATACTTGTAAAAAGTGATACAGAAAAGAATAATATAGTTAAAAATGCAATTCAATTTTTGACTGAACAATATTTAAATAATGGCACAATTGAAAAAAAAGATATAATTTCCTCTGTAAATAAATTTATGATTAATGAAAATAACAATTCTGAAAAAAAAATAGAATACATTATTAAGACACCAAAAAAATCGGTAATCCCTAGATCTGAAAGACAGAAAGATTATGTTAGAGCATTAAAAGAGTCAGATATAATTATTTCAGCTGGGCCAGCTGGAACTGGAAAAACATTTTTAGCTGTTGCTGTAGGACTAACAATGCTTTTAGACAAAAAAATTGAAAGAATTATTTTGTCTAGACCTGCTGTTGAAGCAGGAGAAAGACTCGGATTTTTACCAGGTGATATGAGAGAGAAAGTGGATCCATATCTAAGACCATTGTATGACTCATTATATGATTTGTTAGATTTTGAAAAAATACAAAAAAAGATTGAAGTAGGTGATATTGAGATAGCCCCACTTGCATTTATGAGGGGAAGAACTTTGAAAAATTCATTTGCAATTCTTGATGAGGCACAAAATGCAACAGATACTCAAATTAAAATGTTTTTGACTAGAATAGGCGAAAACTCAAAAATAGTAATCAATGGAGATCCTTCTCAAATAGATTTACCTAACAAATCACTATCAGGATTAAATAGATCAAAAAAATTACTTGGACATTTAAATGAAATTTCAGTTGTTGATTTCGATCACAAAGATGTAGTAAGACATCCACTTGTATCAAAAATTGTGAAAGCATATTCAGATAAAATTACTGAGTGATGATAAAGGCCAATATAATATCAGGTCACTCAAAATGGACAAAAAATATTAAAAACCCTAATAATTACTTTTATAAAAGACTTAAAATTTTATCTAAAGCACCATATTTTAAAAGCAAAAATCATGAATTTTCAATACTGCTAACTAATAATAAAAAAATGAGAAACCTAAATTTTAAATTCAGAAAAAAAAATAAACCAACAGATGTTTTATCTTTTCCTATAAAGATAAAAAATAAAAAATCAACATATGTAGGTGATATAGCAATTAGTTATGAAATAATTAAAAATAGATCAAAGGAAACAAATTTTTATATAGAGTTCGATAAAATGTGGATACACGGATATCTCCATCTTCTTGGTTATGATCACAAAAGAATGAGCGATTTTAGTAAAATGCTTAGAAAAGAAAAATTAATATTAAAATATTTTCATAAACTAAATTGACTTTAATATATAAAAATCAAATTTTATTATATTTTTGTGTATTTCTTTTAGGTTTAGTATCTTCTTTTAGTCTTCCACCCTATAATTTGTTCTTTTTAAATTTTTTTATTTATCCTGCTTTTTTATGGATATTGTTATTATATACTAAAGATAAAGTTAAATCATTTAATGTTGGTTGGTTATTTGGTTTTGGATATTTTATTTCTAACTTATATTGGATATCGAACTCGCTCAAATTTGAAGATGCATTTAAACCTTTGATACCGTTTGCGATTATTTTAATACCTTTATTTTTAGGATTATTTTATGGTTTATCTACCTTAATATTTTCTTTTTTAAAACCGAGGAAAAATTTTTTATCAATTTTAATATTAACTACTTCTTTGTCTATTTTTGAATATATTAGAGGTTTTCTATTCGGAGGTTTCCCATGGAATATAATTTCTTTTAGTTTTGTAAATTATTTAGAGTTTATTCAACTACTATCTATTACTGGTACTTATGCATTTAATTCAATAATAATCTTATTGTTCTTTCTGCCAATTATTTTATTTTTTAATTACAAAATAAAATTCAAATTAATTATAGTTACTTTTTCTCTGTTATTTTTTTTTACAAATCATTTTATTGGAAATTTAAAATTAAAAAATCATGAATTAATTGAAAAAATAAATTTAGGATTTACTATTAAAATAATTTCTCCAAACATAAAGATTGACAGATATTTTCAAAATGAAAATCCTAGAGATTTTATCTTTGAATTAATTAATGTTTCTGAACCAAATCCAAAAAATGAAACATTATTTGTTTTACCAGAGGGTATTCTTTCAAATATTTATTTTGAAGATCTTAAAAAATTTAAAAGTTTATTTTCAAATAACTTTTCAAAAAGACATAAAATTATTCTAGGAACAAACATATATGAAAATCAAAAAGTTTATAACTCCCTACTAGTTTTGGATAATGAACTTAATATTTTAGGAAAATATTATAAAAATAAATTAGTGCCTTTTGGGGAATTTTTACCATTTGAAAAAATATTAAGTAATTTGGGTTTTAAAAAAATAACTCAGGGTTATCAATCTTTTTCAGCAGATACAAACAGAGATCTAATACAACTTAATGATTACAGTTTTATTCCACTTATTTGTTATGAAATTATTTATTCTGGTAAGATAAATAAAAGTAGAAGAAATTATGATTTTATTTTAAATATTTCAGAAGATGGGTGGTTTGGGAACTCTATCGGTCCCTATCAGCATTTCTCTCACTCAGTTTTTAGATCAATTGAAGAAGGAAAACCTCTAATAAGGTCTTCTAACAATGGAATCTCAGCATTTATCAATACCAAAGGTCAAATAATTGACAAAAATTTAACAACTGACAAGGGATTTATAGAAATAAACTCTTTCAAAAAGTCCAATAAAACTATCTTTAGTTCTCAAGGCAATAAGATCTTCTTTTATTTTCTATCCATTTATATTAGTTTAATTTTTTTTTTTAAAACACGGGAGAATTAATGAAAAAGAATTTTTTATTTACTAGTGAGTCAGTATCAGAGGGACACCCAGATAAAGTTTGTGACAGAATTTCAGATATGGTTGTAGATACTTTTTTAGCGTCAGAGCCTGAGGCAAGAGTTGCATGTGAAACCTTAACAACAACAAACAAAGTTGTGTTAGCAGGAGAAGTAAGAGGACCAGAACTTAAGCAAGAAGAATTAGTTTCTAAAGTTAGAGACTGTATTAAAGATATTGGTTACGATCAAGAAGGTTTTTCTTGGAAGGAACAAACCAAAATTGAAACACACTTGCACTCACAATCAGCAGACATTGCAATGGGAGTAGATTCGGCTGGGAATAAAGATGAAGGAGCAGGAGACCAAGGAATTATGTTTGGCTACGCATGTAATGAAACTGATGTTTTGATGCCAGCTCCAATTCATTATTCGCATAAAATTTTAAGACTTATGGCTGAGGACAGAAAATCAGGTAAGTTAAAAGGGATAGAACCAGACTCAAAAAGTCAAATTACTATTGAATACAAAGATGGTATGCCGGCTGCTGTAACATCAGTCGTCATTTCAACCCAACACTCAAAAGATGTTAACTTAGCAAAAGTTAAAGAACTTTGTATGCCCTATATTGATAGATCTATACCTAAAAATTTATTAGGTAATCTTGATGAAAAAGAAATTTACATTAACCCAACTGGTAATTTTGTAATTGGGGGTCCAGATGGAGATAGTGGTTTAACAGGTAGAAAAATTATTGTTGATACTTATGGAGGAGCAGCGCCTCACGGCGGTGGAGCATTTTCTGGAAAAGATCCAACAAAAGTAGATAGATCCGCAGCTTATGCTTCAAGATATTTAGCCAAAAATGTTGTAGCATCAAAAATTGCTGATAAATGTTTAATTCAATTGGCATATGCTATTGGAGTATCTAAACCTTTATCAATTTATGTAGACTTGTTTGATAATGATGAAGAAAAAAATATGCATGTAGAAAAACTAATTAAGGAAAATTTTGATTTAAGTCCAAGAGGTATTAGAGAAATGTTAGGTTTAAATAGACCTATTTACGAAAAAACTGCAGCTTACGGGCATTTTGGAAGAATTTTTGAGAGTGATGGCTCGTTTTCTTGGGAAAAAACAGATAAATCTGAGGTTTTTAGTAAGTAAAAATTGTTGAAAACTCATAAAAAATAACTATATTTCAAGCACATTGTTGAAATTTCAAAATGGGCCTAGGCCCATTTTTTTTTGGGTAAAAAAATATGTTAAATAGAAGAGCAGACAAATTAGAACTGTTAAGAATCGCTGAGGCCGTTGCATTAGAAAAGTCCATTGATAAAGAACTTATTATAGCATCAATGGAAACAGGTATAGCTAAAGCAGCTAAGTCTAAATTTGGATCAGATAACGAGATAAAAGTTGAGATCAACAGAGACAACGGTGATATAGGTATTTTCAGAAAATTATTGGTAGTAGAAAAACCAGAAAACTCAAATATAGAAATAACCTTAGATGATGCAATTAAACTAAATCAATCTAACAAGGATAAACAAGTTGGAGATGAGATCCTTCAACCACTTCCATCATTTGATTTTGGCAGAATAGCAGCGCAAACAGCTAAACAAGTAATTAGTTTCAATGTAAGAGAGGCTGAAAGAGAAAGGCAATATAACGATTTTATAGATAAAAAAGATACTATTTTAAGCGGTATAGTAAAACGACTTGAATTTGGGAATGTAATCGTTGATTTAGGAAGAACAGAGGCAATTATTCAAAAAAACGAAATGATACCAAGAGAAAATATTAAAGCAGGTGATAGAATTAAAGCGTATTGTCTAGATGTTAGAAGAGAGCCAAGAGGCCAACAAATATTCTTATCAAGAGCTCATCCTAGGTTTATGGATAAACTATTTATTCAAGAAGTTCCAGAAATATACGATGGTTTAATTGAAATAAAATCATCAGCAAGAGACCCAGGAAGTCGTGCAAAAATTTGTGTAAAGGCAATTGATACTTCACTAGATCCTGTTGGAGCATGTGTTGGAATGAGAGGAAGTAGAGTTCAAGCTGTAGTAAATGAACTACAAGGGGAAAAAATTGATATTGTAAACTGGTCAGAAGACCCAGCGGTTGTAGTATCAAACGCCTTATCACCTGCTGAAGTTCAAAGGGTTAATGTCGATAATGACTCTAAAAAATTGGATGTAATTCTGACAGAGGAAAATTTGAGTAAAGCGATCGGAAGAAGAGGTCAAAATGTAAGATTAGCAACAAAATTGTTGAATTACGAAATTAATATAATGACAGAGCAAGAAGATTCAGAAAGAAGACAATTAGAATTTAAAGAGAAAACAGATAATATTGTAAAAAATCTTGAGCTTGATGAAACCCTAGGGCAACTCTTAGTTGCAGAGGGTTTTTCTTCAATAGATGATATAAAAGATAGTTCAACTGATGCTCTTATAAAAATTGAGGGTATAGAAGAAGATACAGCAAAAGAATTAATTGACAGAGCAAAAGAGTTTTATGAAAAGGATCAAGCTGAAATATCTAATAGAATAAAAGATCTTGGATTAGATAATGATTTAATAAATCATCAAGGACTTACACCCGGTATGCTGGTTACTTTAGGAGAGCAAAAAATTCTAACCCTTACAGATTTAGCTGATTTAGCATCAGATGAGCTTACAGGTACTTATGATGTTATTAAAGGCGAAAGGGTAAAAATAAAAGGATATCTAGAAGAGTTTGCATTATCAAAAATAGAGGCTGATAATCTAGTAATGTCGGCAAGAGAAAAAGTCTACAAAGATTGAGAGATGAAATATGGAGAAAAAAAAATTAAAGTTATCAACTTCAGTAAGTTCAAAAAAAACTTTTAATAGTATTGAGCAAGCAAAATCACAATCCAAAAACACTGTAATAATTGAAAAAAAAAATTTGAAATTTTCTGGAAAATCTCAGTTTTCTAGGCAAAATAATGATATTTTAATTTCAAAGAAAAATATCTCTTCAAAATCTAGTAATTATAATAAAATAGGAACTCCTATAAGTTCCGATTTTGAAAAAAGAAAATTAGCTGAACAGAGAGCTACCAGAAGAATTAAAGGTGAAATAGTCCCGAAAGAAAACAAACAAAACAAGAGTATTGGTAAAAGAAGAGAATTAAAATTAACTATTTCTAGAGCATTAAGTGATGATCATTCAGAAATGAAATCAAGAAGTCTAGCTTCTTTGAAGAGAGCCAAACAAAAAGAAAATAGAAATTTAAATCAGAGTGATAATAAAGATAATTTTAAACAAATTAAGAGAGATATAAATCTTCCAGAGGTAATAACGATTAGAGAACTGGCTAATAGAATGGCAGAACAATCGAGCAGTATAATAAAACACCTGTTAGGTATGGGAGTAACTGTCACAATAAACCATACTATAGATGCAGATACCGCAGAATACCTAGTCAAAGAGTTTGGTCATAATCCAATTAGAGAAAAAAAAGCTGAAGAAATAATTGAAAAAATTAAAGCAGTAAAATCAGAAAATTTAAAAAATCGACCTCCTATTGTTACAGTGATGGGGCATGTTGATCACGGTAAAACTTCAGTTCTTGATGTGTTAAGAAAAGCAAACGTAGTTTCTGGTGAGTTCGGAGGTATTACTCAACATATTGGAGCTTATCAAATTAATCAAAATAATAGCAAAATCACTTTCATAGATACGCCAGGCCATGCTGCATTTACAGAAATGAGAGCAAGAGGATCAAAATTAACAGATATAGTAATACTTGTTGTTGCAGCAGATGATGGGGTCAAACCTCAAACAATAGAATCTATTAAGCACGCAAAAGCAGCTAATGTACCGATAGTAGTAGCAATAAATAAATGTGACTTACCAGACGCAGACCCACAAAAAATTAAAAATCAACTTTTAGAATATGAATTAATTTCTGAAGAGTTATCCGGAGATACTTTAATGGTTGAAATATCTACTAAAACAAAAAGCAATTTGGATAAATTAGTAGATTCAATTTTATTACAAGCTGAGTTGTTAGATTTAAAAACTGATTTTGAGACAAATGCAAAGGGAATAGTATTGGAGTCTAAAATAGATATTGGCAGAGGTCCAGTAGCGAATATTATAATTACAGCAGGTACTTTAAAAAAAGGAGATTATTTTGTTAGTGGATTAAAATGGGGTAAAGTAAGAGCAATTATAAATGATCATGGTAATAATATTGAAAAAGCTGAACCAGCTACACCAATAGAAATTATTGGAATAAATGGCGCTGCCAAATCAGGAGATGATTTTATTGTATTGTCCAATGAAAAAGAAGCTAAGTCATTGTGTGAAGCAAGGGTCCAAGAGTCTAAAGATGATAAAATACCACTTACCTTTGTTACACAAGATTCAGCTTTTCAAAACTCAGTTTCAGAGGAATTAAACATAATAATTAAATCAGATGTTCATGGATCCTCAGAGGCAATTAAAAACACTATTAATCAAATAAAACATGAAGAGGTTAAACCTAAAATACTTCTCTCTGATATAGGAATGGTTACTGAAACTGACGTTACATTAGCAAAAGCATCAAAAGCTGTAATTATTGCTTTTAACGTCAAGCCTAGTAAAGAAGCAAAAAAAAGAGCAGAGCAGGAAAAAATATCAATTTCATCGTTTAATATAATTTATGAGGTTTTGGATTTTATCAAAGGTAAGATGGGAGGATTATTGTCCCCAGAAATTGAGGAAAAAATAATTGGAAGTGCTGAAATACTAGAAATATTTAAAGTCTCAAAAGTTGGCAAAGTAGCTGGATCCAAGGTAGTTGAAGGTGAAATAACTCAGGACTCTAGTGCAAGAGTTATTAGAGATGGAACAATAGTATTTAATGGAAAAATTGGCTCAATTTTTAGAGAAAAAAATCAGACTAAACAGGTTTCAGCTGGTTTAGAATGTGGAATTACACTAAAAGATTTCGTAGATTTTCAAAAAAAAGATATTATTGAGGTCTACAATGCAACAGTTACAGAGAGATCAATTTAAATGAAAAATTTGGGCAAACCAGTTACTCAAAGACAATTAAGAGTTGGCGAAATGATAAAGCAAGCTTTAGGTACACTTTTCATAAGAGATGAAGTTAAAGTACCAAATTTATCAACAAGAGAGATTACAGTAACCGAGGTTAGAATGTCACCAGATCTTAAAACTGCTAAAATATTTGTAATGCCTTTAGGAGGAAAAAATACTGAAGAAATTCTAGAAAAATTAAAAATGTCATCCTTTATTATTAGAAAAGTTTTATCGAAAAAAATTATTATGAAATTTTTGCCAAAACTTTTTTTTGTAAAAGATGATTCTTTTGATTATGCAGAAAAGATAGAAAATTTAATTAAACAAACAAATAAGTAAGGAAAAAAATGAAAGAAAAAGTTAAAGAACTTCAAATCCATGATAAAGATACAGGATCTTCTGAGGTTCAGATAGCTCAATTAACTGGAAAAATTGAGAGTCTGTCAAAACATATAAAAAAATTTAAAAAAGATAAACATTCTTCTGTGGGTCTTTTGAGAGCTGTAAATAGAAGAAAAAAGTTATTAGACTATCTAAAGAAAAATAACATCAAGTCTTACAAATCAGTATTGACTAATTTAAATTTAAGGAAGTAAATGTTTAAAGTATTTAAAAAAGAAGTAGAAGTATCTGGAAAAAAAATAAGTTTAGAGACAGGAAAAATAGCAAGACAAGCAGATGGAGCGATAATAGCTCAATGTGGAGAAACAGTTGTTCTAGCAACTGTAGTTGGAGCAAAAAAAGTAAATCCAGATATGGATTATTTTCCTTTATCAGTAAATTATCAGGAGAAATACTACGCAGCAGGTAAAATTCCAGGTGGTTATTTTAAAAGAGAGGCAAGACCAACTGAAAGTGAAACACTAATTTCAAGACTGATTGATAGGCCGATTAGACCATTGTTTCCAGATGAGTTTAAAAATGAAGTACAGTTATTACCAACAGTAATATCCTATGATAAAGAAAATGAACCTGACATTTTATCAATTATTGCTTCCTCTGCTGCCTTGGCTATCTCGGGAATGCCATTTATGGGCCCAGTAGGCGCATCCAGAGTTGGTTTTATTAATGGAGAATACGTTCTTAACCCATCAAAAAAAGAATTAGAGAACTCTAAATTAGATTTAGTTGTAGCGGGAACGAAAGATGCAGTTTTAATGGTTGAGTCAGAGGCAAATGGTTTATCTGAAGAAGAAATGTTGAATGCTGTAAAATTTGGACATGAAGGTTTCGTCCCAGTTATTGAGATGATTGAAAATTTAGCAAAAGAATGCAGAAAACCTGAATGGACAGTTGAGAAAAAGGATCTTTCTGAGATAAAAAAGAAATTAGAGAAAGAATTTACTGATGATTTGAAAAAAGCATTTTCTACTAGAGATAAACAGGATAGGTCAAACCAAATTTCTGAAATAACTGAAAAAGCAAAAAAGCTTTATGAAGAAAATGAAGATTACACTGATCTAGATGTAAATTCTCAACTAAAAAACTTAGAAAAGTCAATTGTTAGGACAGATATTTTAAAAAATAAAAATCGAATTGACGGAAGAAGTCTTTCAGATGTGAGACCAATTATGTGTGAAGTTGGCATATTACCAAGAGCTCATGGCTCTGCTTTATTTACTAGAGGGGAGACTCAGGCAATTGTCACAACTACTTTGGGTACTTCAGATGATGAACAAAGAATTGAAAGTTTAGATGGCCTTCAAAAAGAAAGATTTATGTTGCATTATAATTTTCCTCCATTTTCAGTTGGTGAGACTGGTAGAATTGGAACAGGTCGAAGAGAGATAGGTCATGGAAAATTAGCATGGAGAGCAATTAACTCTTCATTACCATCAAAAGAAACTTTCCCATATACATTTAGGATCGTATCAGAAATAACCGAGTCAAATGGTTCATCCTCAATGGCGACTGTTTGTGGAACTTCTCTAGCTCTTATGGATGCAGGAGTTCCGATAAAAGAGCCGGTTGCTGGAATTGCAATGGGTTTAATTAAAGAAGGTGATGATTTTACAGTGTTATCAGATATTCTTGGTGACGAAGATCATTTAGGTGATATGGATTTTAAAGTTGCTGGCACTAAAGATGGTATTACATCTTTACAAATGGATATTAAGATCACTGGAATTACATTCGAAATTATGGAACAAGCATTAAATCAAGCCAAAGATGGAAGAATTCATATTCTAGGTGAAATGAATAAAGCGCTTTCTAAGTCAAGAGATAATGTTGGTAAACATACTCCAAAAATGGAAAAAATTACTGTTGATAAAAAAGATATTGCAGCAGTCATTGGTAAAGGTGGTGCAACAATTAGAGAAATAGTAGAAAAATCAGGAGCAAAAGTTGATGTTAACGATGAGGGTGAAGTAACAGTAGCAGCACCAGATGAAGAGTCTAGAAATGTGGCGATGCAAATGATCAAAGACATTACTGCTAAGGCTGAGTTAAATAAAATCTATAATGGAAAAGTTATGAAAATTATGGAATTTGGTGCTTTTGTAAATTTCTTAGGAAAACAAGATGGATTGGTTCATATTTCAGAACTTGCAGACAAAAGAGTTGCTAAAGTAACAGATGTTGTCAAAGAGGGTGACGAAGTTAAAGTAAAAGTTATTGGATTTGATAGAGGTAAAGTTAAATTATCTATAAAGCAGGCCGCTATATAGATAAATGTCCAACCCATTTATTTTAATTGCTAGAATACGTGTTAAAGAAGGTCATGTTGAAGAGTATCTCAAGATAGCAAAAGAAGCTGATGATGCTGTTAACGCATCAGAGCCGGACATGCTTATTCATACTTTTGATCAAGATCCAACTGATCCTTTAGAATTTACTTGGAGTGAGGTTTACCGAAATAGCGAAGCCATGCTACATCATCTAAGTAATGCCCCAGTCCAAGCTTATGTTGAAAAGCATAAAAGAATTGCTGATAGATTCGAAATAGAAGTTTATGGAAATATTACAGAAGAGACTATCAAGGCAATTAAAGATACAAATATCCCTTTCAAGCATTTTAAAACTACTAATGTTGGTTATATTAGAAAAATATAATTACTAACTCTCTGGGACAAAAAGCAAACAAAGACCATTACTACAATATCTTTTTCCACCATCCGGACCATCATTGAATACATGGCCGTGATGAGCGCCACAATTTGCACAGCTATATTCAGTCCTCTTCATGCCAAAAGAATAATCAGTTTTTGTTACAAATGCGCCTGGTATTGCCTCGGTGAATGATGGCCAACCAGTTCCACTATCAAATTTTGCAGTGGACTCAAATAGTTTCACACCACAATTTGCACAATGATATGACCCTTTTCTTTTCTCATAATTTAATTCGCTAGTACCTGCACGCTCAGTACCCTCTTCAAACATTATTATTTTTTGCTCATTTGTCAGGTAAGGATTAATTATATTGTATTCACTCTCATCTTTTTTTAATTTTTTTTTAAAACCCACTATGTTATTTGCTAATGATGTTAATGGGTAAAATATGAAACCTAAAATAGAAGCCCCAGCAATTTTCAAAAACTTTCTTTTCACAATAATTATTTATTTGTTATTTGTTTTTTTCCCAAGCTTATTTATTAAAAATAAAGCTATTGCAGTCAATAGGGCAAAAACTTCTAGTGCATGACCAGAACCCTCTAAAATTAATTGAACAAAAATAAATATTATACAAACTACAAACCAAACTAAAATTAACATAATGATAAAATTTTAAGATATATTTTTTGGATCTGGCATACCTACTTTATTGTAACCAGCATCAACATAGTGAATTTCACCTGTAACTCCGCCTGCCATATCACTTAGGAGATATAATGCTGAGTTTCCAACATCAATATTATCTACATTTCTCTTTAAAAAAGAATGATCTGCATTCCATTTATATAAGAATTTAGCATCTCCAATAGCTGAAGCAGCCAATGTTTTTATTGGACCTGCACTTATTGCATTAACTCTTATTCCTTTAGTCCCTAAATCTCTTGCTAAATACTTTACACTAGATTCTAATGCTGCCTTACAGACTCCCATAACGTTATAATTTGGAATAGCTTTATTAGCCTCATAGCTAAGTGTAATCATACTACCGCCCTCTTTCATAACTTTTGAAGCTTCTTTTGCAACTTCAGTAAATGAAAAACACGAAATTAGCATACTTCTTAAAAAATTTTCTCTTGTAGTATTTAGATATTCTCCTGAAAGTTCAGATTTATCAGAAAAAGCGATTGCGTGAACAACAAAATCAATTTCTCCCCATTGGGTTTTAACATCCTCAAATAATTTTATTACATCTTCTTTTTTTTCAACATCGCAGCTAAATGTAACATTAGAATTTAGTTTTTCTGCAAGAGGGACCACTCTTTTTTTAAGAGCATCACCTAAATATGTAAAAGCTAATTCAGCACCTGCCTCTGAAAGTTTCTGAGAAATACCCCATGCAATAGATCTTTCATTAGCAACACCCATTATCAGTCCTTTTTTACCTTTCATTAAAGACATAAGTTAGACTTTCTCAAATACTAGAGTTGCATTTGTTCCACCAAAACCAAAACTATTAGACATGACAGTATTTAATGTTGCTTCTGTTTCTGTTTTAGCGACTATTGGAAATTTTTTAGCCTCTTCATCCATTTCGCTTATGTTAGCTGACCCGGTAATGAAGTTATTTTTCATCATAATTAAACAATATATTGCTTCATGTACTGATGCAGCTCCTAACGGATGACCTGATAAAGATTTAGTTGAGCTAATCTTTGGAATTTCATTTCCAAAAGTATCTTTCACTGCATTTAATTCTGTTATATCTCCAACCGGAGTAGATGTTCCATGAGTATTAATATAATCTATTTTATTGTTTGACGTTGCCATTGCCATTTGCATACATCTTACTGCTCCTTCACCAGATGGTGCTACCATATCGTATCCATCTGAAGTTGCTCCATAACCAGTTAATTCTGCGTATATTTTAGCTCCTCGAGCTTTAGCGTGTTCATATTCCTCAAGCACTAAAACCCCTGCACCTCCAGCAATTACAAAGCCATCTCTAGTTTTGTCGTAAGCTCTTGATGCTTTCTCAGGTGTATCATTATATTTTGAAGATAATGCTGTCATCGCATCAAACATGGCTGTCATTGCCCAGTGTATCTCTTCGCTACCACCTGCAAAAACAACATCTTGTTTTCCCATCTGAATAAGTTCCATAGAATTTCCAATACAGTGTCCGCTAGTTGCACAGGCTGAACTCATTGTATAGTTTGTTCCTTTTATTTTGAAAGGAACAGCAAGTGTTGCTGAGGCGGTACTTGCCATTGTTCTTGGTACAATAAATGGTCCCATTAATTTTGGAGTCTTAGCTCTAGTTTTATCTGCTGCTAAAATAACATTTTCAATTGAAGGTCCACCTGAACCCATAACAATTCCTGTTTTGAAATTACTTACTTCACTTTCCTCTAGTCCAGAATCTTCAATTGCTTCTTTCATTGCAATGTAATTATAAGCTGATCCTGAGCCCATAAATCTAATTGTTTTTCTATCAATGTGATCTTCAAGTTTTATATTTGGCTTTCCATGGATATGACTTTTTAAATTGTGTTCTTTATATTCTTCGGAAAAAGAAATACCTGACTTAGAATTTAATAAAGATTGATGAACTTCTTCCTGATTATTACCTAAACAAGAAACAATTCCTAAACCTGTAATTACTACTCTTCTCATTATTTAAATAATCCTACTTTTAGACCATCAGCTGAGTAAATCTTTTTATCATCCGCCAGAAGAATTCCATTTGCTAAGCCAACGGTTGTTTCACCTTTAATTAATATTCTTTTCATATCAATTATATATGTTGCCATTTTGGCATTCTTTAAAACTTCTCCAGTAAATTTCACTGTGCTTACCCCTAAAGCTCTTCCTCTTCCTGGGTTTCCAAGCCAACCTAAGTAAAATCCAACCAACTGCCACATTGCATCTAGACCTAAACATCCTGGCATAACTGGATCTTCTTTAAAGTGACAATCAAAAAACCATAAATCATCTTTAATATCAAGTTCAGCTTTCATCAATCCTTTGCCAAAAGCACCCTTATTTTCATCAATTTCAGTAATTCTGTCAAACATAAGCATTGGAGGAGATGGTAATTTTGCATTACCAGGGCCAAAAAGCTCACCATTTGCACAACCTATTAATTCGTCATAATTAAAGGAATTTTTTTTCATAAATTTGTAATCTTATTACTTGATTTACCAACATTATAATATAGATATTCTTTAGAATAATTATAATTAGTAATGGCTTACGCTGAGCAATATATAGATAAACTGAGAAAATCAGGACTTCGACCTACAAAACAAAGAATAAAAATTTGTGAGGTATTATTTGATACTGATAAAACCTTTCATTTTACAATCAAAGAATTGGTTAAAATCATTGAAAATCAAGCAAATATCAAGGTATCATTGGCAACAGTTTATAACACTGTGCACGCATTCATTAAAAAAGGATATCTTAAAGAAATCCCTCTAAATTCATCACAAAGTTATTACGATACTAATGTTAGCCATCATCACCATTTCTTTGACGAAGAGGAAAATAAATTAATTGATATAGACCAAGATGACGTTGATGAAATTAACATTAGAAAAAAAATCCTAGGAAAAAAAATTAGATCAGTCGAAGTAATTGCTAAGATTGTAAGTGATAATCAATCTCAAAAATAATCCAATAATTTCAATACTTTAAAAATTATATTAAAACAGTTCTAAACAGTTGACATATATTTTATAACGATTATATAAAGCATACTTTAGAATCATTATTAAAAGTAGGAGTAAATATGTCATTAAAAGGTAGTAAAACAGAGGAAAATTTAAAGGAAGCATTTGCTGGGGAAAGCCAAGCAAATAGAAGATATCTTTATTTTGCTCAAAAAGCGGATGTTGAAGGCTTTAACGATGTTGCAGCCGTATTTAGATCAACTGCAGAAGGTGAAACTGGACACGCACATGGTCACTTAGAATATCTTGAAGAAGTAGGTGATCCGGCAACTGGTAAGCCAATCGGTGAAACAAAAGCAAATCTTGAGTCTGCAATTCAAGGTGAAACACATGAGTACACAGATATGTACCCGGGAATGGCTAAAACAGCCAGAGATGAAGGCTTTGATGAAATAGCTGACTGGTTTGAGACTTTAGCAAAAGCTGAAAAATCACACGCAGGTAAATTTCAAAAGACTTTAGAAAGCATCGCTTAAACAAAATTTGTGGACGAAGCCCCTCTCGTCCACAAAAACCACATTTAAAAAAATCTATGAGTAAAGAAGGCAGCACACAAGCACCTACAAGGCACCCATTAAAATTTAGAGATCCAGATTTTATAAATCCTGAAAAAATTGATCAGGAAATGAGAAGAGTATTTGATATCTGTCACGGATGTAGAAGATGTTTTAATTTGTGCGACAGTTTTCCAAAATTATTTGACTATATAGATGAGACTGAAGGTGGCGAGGTATCAGATCTTTCAAGTGATAAGTTTAAACCAGTTGTAGATGCCTGCACTTTATGTGACATGTGTTTTATGACTAAATGTCCTTATGTACCACCACATGAATTTGATTTAGATTTTCCACATTTGATGCTTAGATATAGAACGGCTCAAAGAAAAAATGGTGATATTTCAAAAACTGCCAACCAATTAACTCAAATTGATCGAAATTCAAAAATAGGAATATTTTTTAGTTTTTTCATAAATTGGATTACTAATGTAAAAAATAAATTTGCTAGAAAAGTTTTAGAATTTTTTACTGGAATAGATAAAAGAGCTATTTTACCAAAATATAATAAAGAAACATTTTCAAATTATTTTCAAAAATTTAAAAAAAATATATTACCAAAACATAAAGAAAGAAAAGTTGTAATTTATTCCACTTGTTTTGTTAACTTTAATAAGAAAAAAACTGGAGAAGCTGCTTTGAAAGTACTTCATCATAACAATGTTGAGGTAGAGCACTCTTATGCAGGTTGTTGTGGTATGCCTTATCTGGAACAAGCAGATCTAGATCAAGTTACAAAGCAAGCAGAGTTAGTTTCTAGAGAATTAATCAAATATGTTGAAAAAGGTTATAAGGTAGTAACCCTAACAGCAAGTTGTGGTTTAATGTTAAAGTTTGAATGGCCTTTATTAATGCCAAATAATGGAATAATTAAAAAACTTTCTCAAAATACTCTCGATATTGATGAATATGTTATGGATATTGCAAATAAAGAGGGTTTAGTTGATGGTTTGAAAGAAATTGATGGAGGAGTAACAGTCCATAATGCTTGTCATGCTAGAGCACAAAATATGGGTAATAAGGCAAGAGATATGCTTAAATTAATTCCAAATATTAAATTAGATGTTGTTGAAAGATGTGCGGGTCATGGAGGAACATTTGGAATAATGAAAGGAACTCACGACATTGCAAACAAGGTGGGCAAAACTACCGCAAGCACTGTTAAAAGAAAAAATAATAAATATATGGCTTCTGACTGTCCATTGGCTGGAAAACATATTAAGCAGTTAGCTGAAGATACAAATATAGTAAATGATGAAGCTGTGCATCCAATTGAAATAGTCTCAAAAAGTTATGGATTATAGAATGTCAAAAGAACAAAAAATAATTACAAAAGAAGATCTTTTGCCTTTAGATGCTTATACAAAAGTTAGAAGGCAAATGAGAAAAGAATTAGTTGAATTTAAAAAGAATAGAAGAATTCTCCTAGGACCCTACGCAACATTTTATTTTGAGTGTTATGAAACGATGATAGCCCAAGTTCAGGAAATGCTTTACATTGAAAAAGGGGGTGATGAACAAATAGCTGATGAATTAGCTGCATATAATCCTCTCATACCTAATGGTAAAGAATTAGTTGCAACTTTAATGTTTGAGATTGACAATCCAGTGATTAGAGCAGAATTTCTTGGAAAATTAGGTGGAGTAGAAAAAAATATTTTTATAAAAATTAATGATGAAAAAATATACGCTGTCCCAGAGATGGATGTAGATCGAACTTCAGATGATGGAAAGGCTTCATCTGTACAATTTATACATTTCAATTTTTCAAACGATCAGGTAAATAAGTTTAAGGATCAGAATAATATTATTGAAGTTGGTATTGATCATAAAGAATACTCACATACAACTAAATTTTCAGAGGATAATATTAAAGCTCTTTCAGCAGACTTTAATTAACTTTACCCCAAATATTATTATCTTTTATAATCCAACCCGAATAGTCACCAGTTTTAATGTTACACCATTTTTCTTGACATTTAATGACTTTTAATAGACGTCCCTGATCTAATTTGGCGAGTGGCTTAGAGAATTTTGTTGAGTTTTTAAAAAGTATCTTTTCATTTGTAGTGATTAATGAGCGAGAAGGCCTTAGTTGAGAAATATGAATCCAACCACTATTTTTTTTATGATCAATTATTCTTCTAAAATTTTCTTTTTTATCAATTACCTTCACAGGTAAATTAATTTTTCTATAAATATATTTAACAGGATGATCCAGGCTCGGACCATATCTTACATTAACCTTTTTATTTTTTAACATGAGAAAATAATTGTTTTCTTGAGCAGTCGATGAAATTGGTAAAAGAAAAAGAAATAAAAGTACTAAATATTTTCGCATATACATCCTTTTCTTTTTTTAAATAACACTTTTCTAAATTTAAGATTTAATAAATCTATAATTAAAATATGTGAACTTAAATTTTTTCCAACAATTAAAATTGATTTCAAAACTTCATTTGCTTGCAGGCTACCAGCCATAACTGCTGTTGGTCCTAATATACCATCAGTTTCACAATCTAAAAATGCCTCTGATGGTTCCCCTTGGTAAAAACATTTTAAACAGGGAGTTTTTTTTAAACTAAAATCAAATGTAAAAATATGCCCTTCAAATTTACTTATTGCTCCAATAATAAGTTTTTTTTTATATTTTATTGAAAATTTATTTAGAAGAAATTTTGCTTTAAAATTATCTGTACCATCAACAACAACATCGTATTGTTTTAAGATTTTCCCTAAATTTTTATCTTCTGCTTTAACTCTATACGTTTTTACTCTTACCTTTTTATTTATTTTTTTTATTTTTTTTTTTAAAATATTAACTTTATATTTTCCAACATCATCAGAAGTGAACATAACTTGTCGATGTAAATTTGATATACTCACTTTATCATGATCCATCGTACCAATTTCACCAATACCTGCCCTACAAAGTAAATCAATAACAGGCGTTCCTAAGCCGCCACATCCAACAACTAGAACTTTAGCATTTTGGATTTTCTTTTGACCTAAAATCCCGACTTTTTTTAAAATAATCTGTCTTGAATATCGCTCGAGGTCTTTGTTACTAAACATTTACTATTTACCAGTAGATCCAAATCCTCCAGACCCTCTGATTGTCTCTGGTAATTCATTTGTTTCTTCAATTTCTACTTTTAAAATAGGCATTAAAACCATTTGAGCAACTCTATCTTCATCATTTACAATGAATTCATCTTTACCATGGTTAAATAAAATAATTTTTAGCTCTCCTCTATAATCACTATCAATTGTACCCGGTGTATTTAGTACGCTAATACTTAATTTTGCAGCAAGACCAGATCTTGGTCTAATTTGAACCTCTGTATCTTCAGGAATTGCAATTGCAATACCTGTGGGTATCAATTTCGACTCATTTGGTTTGATTGTTACAGGTTCATCTACACATGCCATCAGATCCATACCCGAAGATCCACTAGTTTTATAACTTGGAAGTTTTGCTTTTTGGTTAAGTCTCTTAAATAAAACCTTTACCATTGATTAATTAAGCTCAGAGATAACTCTATCTACTATCTCAGATGCTATTAAAGATTTGTTTTTCTTTAATAACTTTTCACTTTCTTTATTTTTGTAAAATATAGAAACTTCATTATCATCAGAGTCAAAGCCTATTGTTTTGTCAGAAATATCATTTGCAATTATCCAATCACAATTTTTTTGGTCTAATTTTTTCTTTGAATTTAATTCAAGATTTTGAGATTCAGCTGCAAATCCAATTGTAATTTTTGGTCTTAGTGAATTATGATTTGATATGTTTGATAAAATATCAATATTTTTTTCTAACTTAAGATCTAAATTTTCACTTTTTTTAATTTTTTCAGTATTAATCTCTTTAACTTTAAAATCAGCTACCGCTGCATTAAAAATAGCAACATCAGTTGGAAGATTTCTGAGAGTTTCCCTAAACATTTCTTCTGCAGTATTTACAGAAATAAATTTTACTCCTTCAACTGGATCTAAATTTGTTTCACCAGAAATAAGTGTTGTCTTAAAACCATTATCTCTTAAAGACTTTGCTATTTCATAACCCTGTTTTCCACTTGATTTATTAGTTATAAATCTTACTGGATCTATAAACTCCTTAGTAGGCCCAGCTGTGACTAATGCCTTAAATTTTTTATTTTTTTCAATATTTTTAAAATAATTTTCTATAGTCCCTAAAATATATGAAGGTTCTGACATTTTTCCTTTGCCATATTCTCCACAAGCCATATCTCCAATTTCAGGTCCAATTATCTTGTAACCATAGCTTTTTAATTTTGATAAATTATTTTGGGTTGATTTGTGTTCCCACATTCTGACATTCATTGCAGGCACTAAAAATACTTGTTTATCTGATGCTAAAACAACTGTGCTAGCTAGATCGTCAGTTAAACCATAACTTAATTTTGAGATAGTATTTGCTGTTGCAGGCACAATTAAAATTAAATCTGCCCATCTAGAAAGTGAAATATGATCCATTTCAGCTTCATTTTCTGCACTAAATATGTCTTCATATACTTTTTCTTGCGAAAGTGATGAAATAGATAAAGGTGTTACAAAGTTTTTTCCACTCTTTGTAAGTATTGTTTTAATACTTACATCTCTTTTTTTTAAACCTCTTATCAATTCTAAGCTTTTGTAAGCAGATATTCCACCACATATGATTAGAAGTATTTTTTTATTTTTCATGAAGAGAATTAAAATACCAATAGAGTTAAAATTACAAGAGATAATAAGCCAACAATAGATTGGTTTCTAAATGACTTCATTTCTTCTTTTTTAGTGTTTAATTCATTATACGAGTTTGAATTCTGGGGTATTTGACCACTTGCAAGGTAATTAAGCGCTTGGTTTGCCTTATCCATTACTTCAGGTAAATTTGGAAGACGTTTTAATACTTCCACAGAGTCTTTTAACGTCTCATTAATTGAATTTATTGGATCTTTAGTTTCTTTTAACCATTTTTCTAGAACAGGTTTTGATGTCTCCCATATATTTGTTTCAGGGTTTAATCTTCTCGCAACTCCTTCAACTACTACCATTGTTTTTTGCAACATAAGCAACTGAGGTTGGGTTTGCATATTAAATTTTTCCGTAACATCAAAAAGTTGTTTTAGTAACTTACCACCAGAAATATTTTTAATAGAATGTCCAAAAATTGGCTCGCCAATAGATCTTAGTGCCTGAGCAAGATCATTTACAGGTACGTTGTTTGGAACTAATCCTGCTGCGAGGTGCACCTCTGCAACTTTTTTATAATCTCTTTGTATAAAACCAAATAAGATCTCAGCTAAAAATCTTTTACTAACATTGTCTAACCTTCCCATAATACCAAAATCTATGGGAACAATTTGACCACTTTCATTTACAAAAATATTTCCTTGATGCATATCTGCATGAAAAAAAACCATCTCTTACAGCATGTCTTAAGAAATGTTGTATTATATCGGTGGCAATTTTTTTTGTATCAATTGATCGTTTTTCTAACTCTTCTGTTTCTCTTATGGATACACCATTAATCCAATCAAGAGTCATTATATTTTCACTTGTATAATCCCAATAGATCTTAGGAACTTCAAAACCTAAATCATTTTTGGTATTTTCTGCATATTCATTAGCTGCAGCGGCTTCAAATCTCAAATCCATCTCAAGGCTGGTAATTTCTTTTAATAAAAAAACCACTTCAACTAGCTTTAATCTTTTAGTTTTTTTAATTAATGACTCAATTATAAAGGCAAACAGCATTAAAGCATCTACTTCTTCATTAAAAATTTTTTTTATATCAGGTCTTAATATTTTTATTGCCACATCTTTAATTACTCCATTATCGTTAATTTGAGCTTTGTGTACTTGAGCAATAGATGCAGCTGCAACTGGTTCGCTAATATTAATTATTGAATTATAAATTTCATCACCTAAATCATTTCTAATCATTTTTTTTGCTTTTGATTGAGAGAAAGGTGGAAGTTTATCCTGTAAACTTTCTAATTCTTTTGATAATCCATCTCCTATTATATCAGGTCTTGTTGCTAGGAACTGGCCGAGTTTAATGAATGTTGTACCCATTGATGCTAGAGAATTAGATAATTTTTCTCCTTCACTTAAATTATCATATGACCTATCTTTTTTTGTAAAAGAAAAAGAAAGTAATTTAAATATTACAGTGACTAATAAAGGTGGTTTATTAAATTTTGATACAATTGTTAAAGCATCAGATTTAGCGAGTTTTCTTCCAAGTTTAAATAAAGTAATTAATCTTTTGAACATTATAATTTCCAACCAGAATGAATAGCTACTATTCCGCCAGATAAATTTCTATACGAACAATTTTTAAAATTATTTTGTCTCATTAAATCGATCAATTCTTCCTGATTAACAAATTCCTCTATACTCTTGGTCAAATATTCGTAAGGTTCTTTATCACCAACAACTGCTTTTCCTATGTGAGGGATTAGTTTTGAGTAATTTTTATATAAAAAATCTAAATTAGAATTTTGAATTTTTGAAAACTCTAAACACATATATCTTCCACCTGGTTTAAGAACTCTATATGCTTCTGATAAAGATTTATCTAAATTTTTTGTATTTCGTAAACCAAAACTTATTGTATAAAAATCAACAGTGTCATTCTCGAATGGCAACTTTTCTGCCTCAGCTACAACCCATTTTATGTTTTTATATCCTCTTAGTCTTTTTTTGCCTTTTTCGATCATTTTCTTGTTCGAATCTGAGCATGTAATTTCTCCATTCTTATCTGTATAGTCTAAAAATAATTTTCCTAAATCACCAGTGCCGCAAGCAACATCTAAATACTTTTTGTTTTTAGTTGGACTCATCCAATTCATAAGGTTTTTTTTCCAAATTCTATGAATTCCAAATGACATAAAATCATTCATTAAATCATATTTATCATATACTTTATTAAATACGCCTTCGATGAGACCTGCTTTATTTTGAAGATTTTGTTGCATATAAATTATATTAAAACACTAATATAGTATGAAATGCCTGAATTACCAGAAGTAGAAATCGTAAAACAATCTTTGAATAAGAGTATTACAGGAAAGATTATCAAAGACATATTAATAAAAAATAGGAATTTAAGGTTTAAGATCCCAAAAAATTTTGAAAAAAACATATTAAAAAAAAAAATTACTAAAGTAGATAGATTTTCAAAACACTTAATACTGAAATTTGAGGATAGTTCTAATTTAATGATTCATCTTGGGATGTCAGGAACCATTCATTTAATTAATAAATCCAGAAAAAAAAATTCTATAACAAATACCAGTTTTTATCATTCTCCATTGTTACCTAAAAAGCATAATCATGTAGAAATGAAAATTGGCAACTTTAAGTTAATTTATAATGATCCAAGAAGATTTGGTTATTTTTCTTATTTTAAAAGTGATGAGCAAATAAATAATCACTTTAAAAAATTTGGGCCAGAGCCTTTTGACCCATTATTTAATAAAAATTATATTTTTAATTATTTTAAAAACAAAAAAAAAAATATTAAAAATTTTTTAATTGATCAGAATTTTGTATCTGGAATTGGTAATATTTATGCTAGTGAAATATTATTCTTATGTAAAATTTTACCAACAAAGCAAGTAAGTTTGCTCAGTTTGAGTGATTGCCAAAAGATTTCTCATTTTTCAAAATTGGTTTTAAAAAAAGCAATAGATAAAGGTGGCTCCAGCATAAGAGATTTTAAAAATATAAGTGGAAATCAGGGATCTTTTCAAAAAAATTTTAATGTTTATCAAAGAGAAAATAAAAAATGTTTAAAATATAGTTGCAAAGGGACAATACATAAAAAATTTATTTCAAATAGGTCAAGTTTTTTTTGTAATTTATGTCAAAAATAAACAATTATTGTATTGACCCAATCACTATCTGAAGATATACACTCACGCTTATGGCCAATACTAAATCAGCAATTAAACGAACCAGAAAGATTAAAAGACAAACTTCTGTTAATAGATCAAGAAAGAGTCGTTTTAGAAGTGCTATAAAAAAAATGAATTCTTTGATTGAAAAAAAAAACAAAAAAGAAGCATTAGCGTTTCTTCCGGAGCTTGATTCAGTTTTAATGTCAATAGCAAAAACTGGAGTAATCAAAAAGCAAAATGCCTCAAGAAATGTATCTAGAATTACAAAAAAGATTAATTCTCTTTAACAACTTCCAGTAAGTAAACTTTTTTTTTCATACAACTTAAACGTACAATTTAATTAAAATAACTATATCTGAAAACCTATACTAAAAAATTACTAGATATAGTTAAAACAAAATTTCTAATTTTAAATTTCTTACCCGATTAGGTTGCAAAAATAATTTGAAAAGATTCAATCTTAAATTTATTCAATCATAAATTTTATTTTTCTTTATTTTTATAAATAAATTTATTGCAATAATTTCATATAGGTCTTAATTGAGATTCCCTCATGAAAAATAATTTACAAAACAATAAATCTCTTGAAAAAAAAATTGATTGGCAAAATATTAACATAGATTTAAGAGAAAAATTTGGAAGTGATATATTTGAGAGTTGGATAAAAAAAATTGAATTAGTAGAGGAATTTCATAATTATATTTTATTTTCAGTCCCAACTAGGTTTATTAGAGACTGGATAGTATCAAGATATTTAGACCAAATATTACAGACAATTAAAGAATATAAAAAAAATTTAGTAAGAATAGAATTTATAATAAAAAATAATAATGATGGTGAAATAAGTAAGGCAAATTTAACAAAACAAAATTCTGTAGAAAAGATTAATGATAACGTGTCATTTATTAAAGACTCGTATCTTCAATACAATAGAATAGATCCAAATAAAAATTTTGATAATTTTATAATTGGTGAAAGTAACAAGTTAGCATTTGAGGCGTCAAAAAAAGTTTCACATGATATAGCTCATTACAATCCATTATATTTATATAGTGGAGTGGGGATGGGTAAAACTCATTTATTAAATGCTATTGGTTTAGAATTGAAAGAAAAGTATAAAATTATGTTTATATCTGCGGAAAGATTTATGTATCAGTTTGTTAAGTCTATAAAATCAAATGAAATGGTTAAGTTTAAAGATTACTTTAGAAATACAGATGTTTTATTAATTGATGATATTCAGTTCATGAATGGCAAAGAGGCAATGCAAGAAGAGTTCTTTCATACATTTAATGCATTGTTAGATAAAAACTCGCAAATAATAATTTCAGCAGATCGACCTCCTAATAAATTGACTAGAATACAAGAGAGAATAAAGTCAAGATTTTCTGGTGGTTTAGTTGTAGATATTCAAAATCCAGATTATGAGCTTAGATATAAAATTATTAAATCTAAAACTGAAGAGTTAAAATTATCTTACTTAAATCAAATTAGTATTTCAGAAGAAATACAAAAATTTATAAGCACTGAAATAAAAACTAGTATTAGAGAATTAGTGGGAGCACTAAATAGAATTGTATCTTTTACAAGAATTTATAACAAAGCTCCAAGCTTATCTGAAGTAAAAATAGTTTTAAAAGATTTACTTAATCTTACTGAAAATAAAGTTGATATTGATACAATTCAAACATTAGTTTGTAGATTTTATAAGATTAGTAAAAATGAAATGCTTTCGCCAAGAAGATCAAGATATCTAGTAAGACCAAGGCAAACTGCAATTTATCTTGCTAAAATGCTAACATCAAAATCTTTACCAGAAATAGGCAGATCCTTTTCTAACAGAGATCACACTACTGTGATTCACTCTGTTAAAACTATAGAGCGATTGAGAAAAGAAGATAACGAACTAAATATTAATATCGATAGTTTAAAAAATAAGATTTTGTATAATAAAGAAAATGAAGTTTAGCCTAAATCAACAAGATCTTCAGAAATCATTAAATTATTGTCAAGGAGTAATTGAAAAAAGAAGTACACTCCCAATACTTTCAAATGTATTATTAGATGTAAGCGATAGTAAATTAACAATTACAGCTACAGATCTAGACCTAATTTTTATTCATCAAATTCCAAATGTAGAAATATTAGAGGAAGGTAAAACTACTTCCTCATCCTCAATAATGTACGATATTGTGAGAAAGTTTTCATCTGGAAGTAAAATAAATTTTTCAAATCCCAGTGAAAATAAATTACATTTAGAATCAGATAAATCAATTTTTAATCTAAACTGTATTAGTGCCTCTGAATTTCCAGTAACAGATGAAAATTTTAATGAAAATGAGTTTTCAATAAAATCAAAAGAATTACTTAAACTTTTAAATAAATGTAAATTTTCTGTTTCTAATGATGAAACAAGACACTATTTAAGTGGAATTTTTTTTCACCAGACAGAAGTTGATGATAAAAATTTCCTAACAGCAGCAGCTACTGATAGTCATAGAATGTCAATATCAAAGATTAGACTTCAAAATAAGGTACAATTTGATCAGATAATTTTGCCAAAAAAAACAATTTTTCAACTTTGTTCATTATTAGAAGACTATGAAGGCGAAGTAAAAATATCAAATATAAAATCAAAAATTAAATTTGAAATTAATAATAGTATATTGATATCAAAACTGATTGATGGCAAATTTCCGAATTATGTTCAAGTAATACCTAAGGAAAATCAAAAAAAATTAGAAGTAGATTTGAAATTATTTTTAAATTCCGTGGATAGAGTTGCATCAGTTTCATTAGATAAAAAAGATGGAGTAAAATTTAATCTTTCAAAAGATAATCTTGATCTTTCAGTAAACAACACAAACAGCGGAGATGGTAAAGAAAGTTTAAGTGTTAAGTTTGATCATGAACTTGATATTAGTTTTAATTCTAGATATTTAATTGATGTTGCTTCCCAACTTGATGGAGATAAAATTGAGATTTATTTAAAAGATACAGGTTCACCAGCTTTAATCAGAGACCCTAGTGATTTTGATAGTATTTACGTTGTAATGCCTATGAAGGGTTAATTCATCGAATTTAATTCGTTATATATTTTATCCTCAATATAACTTGTAAAATCTACAGAGCTCATTCCTGATTTTACTGCTGGAAGGATGGATATTATTATTGTTTTATTTATATTTAATTTACCATTTTTTGGCCAAACATTTCCAGAGTTTATGGCTATGGGCTGGCAACTTATATTTAATTCATCGTAAATTCTTCCAACTCCTTTTTTAAATGGAATTTTTTCACCCGGTAAAACTCTTGTACCTTGTGGGAATATAATTACTGGTCTGTCGGAAATTTTTACAGATTTTTTAATCTTATCAATTAGACCTAAATTATCTTTGCTAATTTTATTTCTATTAATTGAAACTGAACCTATCTTTCTTAAATACCAACCAAATATAGGTATTTTAATTAACTCATGCTTTAAAATAAATATTGGTGAATTAAAAATAGTTTGTAAATAAAAAGTTTCAAACATTGATTGATGAGAGCAAGCGATAAAAAATTTTTCGTTTTTAATTATATTATCTTTTCCCTTAACAATAATTTTTGTTTGTAAAAAAATTTTAAGGCAAAAGGCAGTCCACCTTCCCATAATTTTTCCACCGAACAACACAATTTTAGTAGGCATTAAAAGTGCTGGTAGGAAGACTATCGAAATTATAGATATACCTAGAAAGAAAAAGAATAAAAATAGGAGTTTTCTTATCATCTGTGTCAAAAACTAGATAATATCTTCAAGTTTTTGTCTTTTTTTTATCACGTTTATTTTTGAACCCTTAATTAATATTTCAGCAAGTTTAGGTCTAATATTGTAATTTGAAGATAAAGACGAGCCATATGCCCCTACATCACAAATAATAATATAATCTTTCTCGTTTAACTTTTGAAATTTATTTGTCGTTAAAAATTTATCTGTGGTTTCACAAATTGGACCAACAAAATCGTATTTTTTATTAGTCATTTTATTATTTTTTATTAATGGAATAATTTTATGTTTGGCACCATACAAAGCTGGCCTCATGAAATCATTCATTGCAGCATCAACAATAATAAAATCTTTTTTAGAACTTTCTTTTATATAAATAATTTTTGAGATTAAAATTGCAGTATCGCCTATTATGGATCTACCAGGTTCAAAAATAATTTTTGTTTTATGTTTTGTTAAAAATTTTTTTATAATTTGATTATATTTTTTATAATTAAATTTTTTGTTATCTTTGTTGTAATCAATACCCATTCCTCCTCCAAGATCTATATAATCAAAATTTAAATCAATTTTTTTAATTAATTTATCTAAGACGTTAAGCATTTTTTGATAAGGTTTATAATCTAGTATTTGACTTCCAATATGAACACTCAGGCATTTCAAATTCAAATATTTTGATTTTCTTGAATACTCTGAAACTTCAACAAGTGTTTTTTCACTAACTCCAAATTTGTTTTCTTTTTTACCAGTTGAAATTTGTTTAAGAGTTTTAGCGTCCGTATTTGGATTTAATCTAATTCCAATATCGACTTTTTTATTTTTTGATCTTGCTATATTTTCTATTTCTAGTATTTCACTTTTTGACTCACAATTTATTAATAAAATATTTTTTTCTATAGCATAAATTAATTCTGATCTTGTTTTACCTACTCCAGAGAAAACAATTTTCTTTGGATTGATGCCTGCTTTAAGAGCAATCATCAACTCCCCTTTAGAAACAACGTCTGCGCCTAAGCCATTTTTCTTTATCTGCTTGAGTATTTCTAAATTACTATTTGATTTTGTTGAGAAACATATAATTGGAGAAAATGATTTAAAACTATTTTTAAAGTTATTTATATTTTCATTAATTTTTCTTCCTGAGTAGCAGAAAATTGGCGTTTCAAATTTTTTCAGTACTTTATTGAGTTTACATTTTTCAATTGTAAAAATATTATTGATATATCTCATTATTTTCTGGCACTATAGAGTTTTATTTTGAGTGTTGAAACTCACAAGATTACTGTTTAACAATACCTCATATTTGGGATCATTTTTTCTGCCACATGAAATTAATAAAGTTAGGCATATAAGAATTAAAATTACTTTTTTTAACATACTCATTTCTTTTTATATCTTAATATCATCTTCTTAATATTGTCGAAAGAAGTTCCTCCATAAGAAACTTTAGAATTAACTGATTTTTTTAATTCAAAAACTTTTAGAACATCTGATGTTAATCCTTTTTCAATTTTATTTATATCTTTTAAGGTAAGTTCAGATAAACTTTTTTTATTTTTGTCAGCAAAATTTATGATTTTAGCAGTTTGTAAATATGCTTTTCTAAACGGGTAATTTAATTCTTTTACCATGTAGTCTGCTAAATCTGTAGCAGTGATGAAACCACTTTCTGCAAGTTCGAGCATTCTTTTTTTATCCGGTGAGAAGTTTTTAAGAACGTCATTTAATATAATTAATGATTTTTTTAATTGATCAAATGATTTAAATACAATTTCCTTATCATCTTGCAAATCCTTAAAATAAGATAAAGGCAATCCTTTTAAGATAGTTAACATTGAAAAAAGATTTCCGAACATGAAACCTGTTTTACCTCTTAAATACTCTAAAGGATCAGGGTTTTTTTTTTGAGGCATAATAGATGATCCAGTTACAATCTTATCATTTAAAGTTATTAGTTTGAAAGCATCTGAATTCCAAATTATAAATTCCTCTGCAATTCTAGAAATATGAACTGCACATGCAGAACAAGAATAAAGAAAGTCAATAACAAAATCTCTGTCAGAAACAGTGTCAATTGAATTTTTAGTTGGTTTTTGAAAACCCAATTTTTTTGAAGTATAAAATCTATCAATATTAAATGAAGTACCAGTTAAAGCTACAACACCCAGTGGATTTTCGTTAAGACCATCTAAATTGTTAATAAATCTTTTTTTATCTCTGTTAAACATTTCTAAGTATGCCATTAAATAATGTGCAAAAGAAACTGGTTGAGCATTTTTCAAATGCGTGAAGCCAGGCATAATTGTTTCAATATTTTTTTCAGCTTTTCTTAAAATATTTTTAATTGTCACGTCAATATTTTTAATTATTTCTTTGTTTGCTTTTTTTAGCCAAATTTTAAAATCTGTAATTACTTGATCATTTCTTGATCTTGCAGTGTGAATATATCCTGCATCATCTCCAATCAATTCAAAAAGTCTATTTTCTATATTCATATGAATATCTTCAAGCTTGTCATTATAGATGAATTTTTTTTTAATTATTTCATTTTTAATTCTATTTAAACCCCAAACAATTTTATTTTTTATTTTGAAATTTATAATCTTTTGTCTAAATAGCATTTCAACATGCACAATTGATGCTTCAATATCCTCTTTAAATAACCTTTTATCTATTGATAGTGATCCACCTACCTTTTTAAAAAGATTATTTGAATTTTTTTTTATTCTGGTACTCCAAATTGGCAGATTGTTTTTATTTTTACCCATGATATTTAATTACATAATTTGCATGAAAATCATTTTTTTTAATTATCTTATAATAATATTTTACTTAATATCATCTGGTGTCTCATATTCAATAGAACGTCCAGAAATTAAGAATCTTATAGTGCATAAAGATAAGAAAAAAATTAAAAATATAGAATTTGTTAAATCTGAAGACCAAAAAGTAAGTTTAAATAATTATAAATCACAACCTATAATAATTAACTTTTGGGCTACTTGGTGCGCTCCTTGTAAAAAGGAAATGCCCTCTTTAGACAAACTCAAAGTATTAGATAATTTTAAAGATGTTAATATAATTCCAATAAATATTGGTGGAGGGAGTTATAAAAAATCAAAGGCATTCTTTGACGAATTTAAAATAGAAAATTTAGAAATATTTTCAGGTTCTGGACCAGAGTTTTCACAGGTATTTAAATTACGTGGATTACCTACAACAATATTAATTGATAAAAATGGTTTTGAAATTGGAAGAATAGTTGGTTATGTTGATTTTAACGATAACAAACTTCTTAACTGGTTAACAAAAAATTTATGAAATTTTCGTTAAATACAACAGTTATTAAACCAGAAGAAAATGAGAAGGTTCAAAATGCTGTAATTTTACTTCATGGATATGGAGGTGATGGTAAAGATATTAGTATGCTTACACTTAATTGGAAAAGATTTCTTAAAAATACAGTTTTTTTATGTCCAGATGCACATGAAAGATGTGTCATAAATCCAGTAGGCTATCAATGGTTTGATTTAAATACTGAAGATAAAGATTATATACTTCAAGAATCAAAAAAAGCAGAAAAAGTTTTAAATAATTATATTTTAGAAGTAAGTAATTATTTTAACTTAGCGTATTCTCAAATATGTATATCTGGATTTAGCCAAGGATGTATGTTGTCATTAAATATTGGTTTAACTTCATTAAAAGAATTTAGTTGTATTGTCGGATTTTCTGGAAAAATTATAGACATGCAAGATTTATCATCTAGAATAAAAAACAAAACTAATATTTTGATGATACATGGAGATAACGATCAAATTGTATCACCTAATAATTTACTAGAGGCAGAAGATTTTTTTTTAAGAAAAAAAATTAAAATTGAGACTTTAATAATAAAAAACTGCGATCATCATATACCTATAGAAGCATCGAGTGCGGCATTAAATTTTATTAAAAAAAATTTAATTATTTAATAAATCTATATTAATGTATCAGCAATCTTGATAAAAAAAATATTTAATGTATGTTTTAAAAATGATTGAGTTGTTAGATGAAAATATTTCTTTGGAAAAGTGTCCTGCATTAGTTTTAAATGCAGATTATAGACCCTTAAGTTATTATCCACTTTCCTTATGGAGTTGGCAGGATTCTATTAAATCTGTTTTTTTAGATAGAGTTTCTATTGTCAGTTATTACGATAGACAAATTAGAAGCCCTTCATTTAGTATGAAATTACCAAGTGTGATTGCTCTTAAATCATACATAAGACCTCAATCTAATCCAAACTTTACTCGATTTAATGTCTTTTTAAGGGATAAATTCAGTTGCCAATATTGTGGTAGTAAAAATGAATTAACATTTGATCATTTACTACCAAGATCAAAAGGCGGAAAAACTGATTGGGATAATGTTGTTACGGCGTGTTCAGCTTGTAATGTTAAAAAAGGTGGTAGATTAATAAAAGACTCTGGCATGACGCTTAACCAGTGGCCTTTTCAACCAACTACAGAGGATCTTCATAAAAATGGCAAAAACTTCCCGCCAAATTTTTTACATAAAAGTTGGATGGATTATTTGTACTGGGATGTAGAACTTGAGGCTTAACTAAATTTTTTCTGAGATCTTTATTGCAACTTTAGAGCCAGTTTTGATAATTTTATCCATAATTGAATAGACCCCTTTTTTTGTAGCACCTTCCTCATAAGCTATATCTTTGTGGTCTAATTCATCATTTCTAAATTTAATTATTTTTTCTTTTAACTCCTTCTCATCCGTCTCAATTTGGTCAATTTGACTTTTGTAGTGTTCATCAATTACTTCTTCAACAGATGCTGTACATAACATTGCAGCTCTTTTTCCTAATATTGTTGAGCCAAATCCAAGACCTAATCCAAGCAAATCCCATAATGGTAATAATTTTGTCGGCTTTATATTTCTTTTTACTATTTCATTTTCAAAGAAATTTGAATGCTCTTCTTCATGCTTTTTCATCTCACTTACTATATTTTTTAATTCTTCATTTTTTATTAAAGTATTTAAGGCTAGAAGTTGACCCTCATAAATTTTAATTGCACCACGCTCACCTGCATGATCTACTCTTATAAATTCCTCTAATTTTTTTTTATTAGTTTTTCTCATAACTTAAAGTTCTAACTGAAATAATGACGATTAAAATTGATAAAATGGTATTAATTGCCGCTAGTGATACTCCTAAAATCTTAAAAGTTGCATCGTTACAATTAACTGGCATATTATTATTAAGAGACTCCAACAGTTCTAATTTGTCTAATGTATCTAAAGAGTTATTAGTACAGTTTATAACCTCCATAAAAAAACTGTTTTCTATTCCATAATGATATCCAGAAATTAAAGAACTAATAGTAAATAGCATGATTATGATTATTAAAATTTTGTCATCTGAAGAATAATTAAATCCAATAAAACTAATAAAGACCGCGAATAAGTAAGGAAGTCTTTGATAAATACATAACTTACATGGTTTGTACCCTAGGAAAAACTCAATATATAAAGCTGAGATGATAGACAAAATTGAAATTGATAAAATAATCAGATAGAAATTTTTTCGAGTAGGAAATAAATTCATATTCAACTAACAAAATTATCTAAAAATTTATAAATGAAATATGCAAAAATTATTAAAATAAAAGATATTAAAATTGAAAATTTAAGAAACTTTTTCTCAATTATTTTTTTCATTGTTGGACCAAAATTAGCAATTAGAAATGCAACTATGAAAAATCTAGATCCTCTTGTTATAAGAGATATGATTATAAAATAAACTAAGTTGAAATGAATAAATCCACTTGTTATTGTTAAAAGCTTAAATGGAACTGGAGAAAATCCAGCAATTGCCAAAAGTGTTACCCAAGCCAAAACACCTCCATCAGTTGAAACTTTATCTTTTAAAAAAGAAACATTATCAACACCATATATTTCAAAAATCTTTAATCCAATTTCGTTAAAAAAAACATATCCAATGAAATATCCAAGGCATGCACCTAATACTGATCCAACAGTTGCAATCAAAGCAATTCTAATCCATTCATCTTTTTTTGCTATGGTCATTGGGATTATTAATACATCTGGAGGGATAGGAAATATAAAACTTTCAATAAATGATATAAATCCCAAAAAAGATTTTGAACTTTTGTGACCAGCTAATTTAATAGTTTTGTTATATAGCTCTTTAAACATATTTTCTTTTAATACAATTAATGATTTAATACTATTAGTTAAAATTTACAAATTTTGGGCGAATGGCGGAACTGGTAGACGCGTTGGACTCAAAATCCAATAGTAGCAATACTGTGAGAGTTCGATTCTCTCTTTGCCCACCAGAGAATTATGAGTACAAAAGACTTTAATAATCTTGTTGAATTATTTTTTGTTAATTATCAAAAACAAAAAAAAGAAAATATTTTACTTAATTCTTTAAAAGATAAAGAAAATAATTTTACTTGGGAAAAAACTTTTCGTTCTATAAAAAAATTATCTTTGGAGATAAATAAATATGTTACAAAAGGAGATAGATGTTTATTGATCTCAGAAAATAGACCAGAATGGTTTATATCAGACCTTTCTATTATGTTGTCAGAGGCAATTACTGTTCCTGCATATACAACTTACGCTGAAAGAGATTATGAGTATATAATTGATGACTGTAAACCAAATTTGATTTTTGTGTCAAATCAAGATCAATTCAATAAAATAAAAAAATTAGTTGACGAACGAGATTTTATAAAAAAAATTTTTTCTTTTGAAGATCTTAATTTTCAAAAAGAAAATTATATCAATGTAAATTCTTTATTAACTAATTTAGATGGTGACATGGATATACCCAAAACAGATATTAATAGAAAAGATCCTGCTTGTATTATTTATACTTCTGGAACCCAAGGCAATCCTAAAGGTGTAATTTTAAGTCATGGGGGTATACTAAATAATTGCGATGGTGCATTAGATATTTTAAAACCATTGTTAAGTGATCAAACTAGATTTCTTACTTGGTTACCACTTTCACATTCTTACGAACATACAGTGCAATTTGTTCAAATAAGTGTTGGAGCAAAAATTTTTTATGCAGAGAGTATAGAAAAACTTATAAAAAATATGAATGAATGCAAACCACAATTGATGACTGCAGTTCCAAGATTTTACCAAAATTTGTATCAAAAGATTAATGCCAGTTTTAATAAGGCTACAGGTTTAAGAAAAAAATTAATTTTAAAAATGTTAGAATTAGGTAACAAAAAAATAAACAAGAGGCCCTTAACATTGATCGAAAAAATATTTGATAATTTATTAGATAAGATTGTAAGAAAAAAAATAAATGATCAATTTGGTGGAGAACTTAAAACTTTTGTCTCAGGCGGTGGTGCGCTAGATAGAGAGGTAGGAATTTTTCTAAATTCTATTGGTTTGCCAACTTTACAAGGATATGGATTAACTGAAACATCACCAGTTGTCAGTTGTAACCCAATACATGATATCAGAGTTGAAACTGTAGGTCCTCCATTTAAAGGTAATCAAGTAAAAATAGCAGATGATGGTGAAATATTAGTTAAAGGAGAAAATGTAATGTTGGGATATTGGAATAATGAGGAGGAGACAAAAAAAGTTTTAAAAGATGGTTGGTTACATACTGGAGATATTGGAATTTTTGATGGGGATTACTTAAAAATCACAGATAGAAAGAAAGATATATTAATAACACCAGGTGGAGATAATATTTCACCGGTAAAAATTGAAAATGAAATAAATAACTCTAATTTAATTGAACAAGCTATAGTTTATGGAGATAACAAACCTTATTTGGTTGCATTGATAGTTCCAAACGAAGAATATTCAAATTCAAATGAAGAGGAGTTTAAAAAAGAATTTGAAAAAATTAATTCTAAATTAGCTAAAATTGAAAATATAAAAAAATTTTTTATAAAAAAAGAAAAGTTTACAATTGAGAATGGAATGTTAACACCAACTTTAAAACTAAAAAGATTTAAAATAATTCAAAAATATAAAAATAATTTTGAAAAACTTTATTAAATTATTTATAAAAAAACTCTTTATTAATAGCGATTTACTTAACTTTTTTTTAATTTAAAAAAAAATTAAAAAAAAAATTTTAATTTTAAAATTAAAAAAAATTATATGTTTGACATAAGTAAACAAAAAAAATAAAAATTAGATATTAACGAATCATAAAGATTCGTTTATAAAAAAAGGGAGCTAAAGATGGCTAAAAGAAGAAAAAAAGCTGCTAAAAAGAAAACTAAGAAAAAAGCTAAGAAAAAAGCTAAGAAGAAAAAAAGAAGATAGTTTAGTATTCTTTTTAACTGATGATTACGCTTCTCATGGCGTTTGCGTGGGAAGCGTTTTTTTTATTCCACACTATCTTGATTTACAAGATTTTGCACCTCATGTTTTTCAGTAGCTTTTTCAGTTTGTTTTTCTAGATTTCTCTTTAAAGCTTTATCAAGTTTCTTTTGAGCATCTTCTAAGCTTGAACCCATTACAATTTGAAATTCTGTTAATAATCTTTCATAAGCTTTTTCAAATAATTGTCTTTCACTATAAGATTGATCAATCATTATATCGTCACCTTTATTTAGATCTCTAACTACTTCAGCTAAATCATAAATCTTACCTGAGGAAATTTTTGCTTCATATTCTTGCGCTCTCCTACTCCACATCGATCTTTTAATTTTAGGTTTACTTTTTAATATACTTACGCATTTATTAATTTGATTAATTGTTGCTAATGGTCTTAAGTGTGATTGTTTATTTACTGGTACCATTCCATTTGCTTTATCTTTTTCAAATTTTAAGATGTAAGTTTCTACATCTATTCCGCCTATATTAATTTTTTTTGTTTCAGTTATTTGACCAACGCCGTGTTTAGGATAAACAACATAATCTTTTATTTTAAATAATTTTTTTTCAGTTTCTTGTTTTTTTACCTTTTTAATTTCTGGTTTTTGTTCGTTATTTTTAGCTATTCTTAAAGGATCAACTTTTACTTCTACTTTATCTTTTTTCTTTTGATCTTGTATTTCTTTTTTCTTTTTTATTTCGGTTGGAGTTATTTTAATTTTTTCTGCCTTAGTTATCTTTTTTACTTTTTTATTATTTTTTATTTTTTTATTATTTTTTATTTTTTTATTATTTTTTATTTTTTTAACTTTTTTCTTAACAGCTTTTTTTGTTTTTTTTTTATTCAAGATTTTCTTTAAAATATTTTTCATACTTATCTTTTACATCTTTAAATTGTTCATGATCCGCAGGTGGATCTTTTTTCTCATTAATGTTTGGCCACAATTCTGCATACTTTTTATTTACTTCAAGCCATTTGCCCTCATCATCATCATTGTCTGATATAATGGCGTCTACTGGACATTCTGGCTGGCAAACGCCACAATCTATACACTCATCAGGTTTAATTACAAGCATATTTTTCCCCTCATAAAAGCAATCTACCGGACACACTTCTACACAATCCATCAATTTACATTTGATGCATTTATCATTTACTAAATATGTCATATTTTTTTTTGACTAACTTTCTCTTTAATATCACCTACAACTTTTGGATCTAGGTAGAGTAAACCAGAAATTCTTCTCATTAAATTTGTTTCATACATGTCAGCATCTTCATCAGAATAAATAATATCCCATAAAGCCTCTATTATTATTTTTTTATCTTCCTCATCTATATTTTTAATCTCTCTAGTAAAATCGAGAATTTGATTAGAGTCTTTTTCTTTTTCTTCAGCATCTTGCATTATTTTGTCAATTTCCTCTGGTCCTGCTCCCATTTCTATAATTGCTTCTTTAATAATTTTATTTTCTTTTTCTGTATAATTTTGATCAATTTTAGCAGAATGAATAAGTAAACATGCAACTGCCATTATTGATGGATGATTATTTTCTTTTTCAGTTTCTTCTCTTTTAAAAATATTAAACATTATTTTAAGTTAAGTTGAGAAAGAACATTAAATGGATTATCACTTTTGTTCTTATTTGTGTCTTTTTTAATTATTTTTCTTAATGGCATATATTTAAAGTGAAGATCATTGTTTTTTTCAAAAGTTTTGTAATTCATTTTTTTAATTAATTTCACAAAATTTTCTTTATTACAACCTAACAAATTCAACATTTCAGGAATTAACTTAATCTCCTTAATTTTGTCCTCTGATTTAGTATTAAAAATCATCAGAAACAACCTTTCTAAGATATCAATCCTTACATACAAATTTTCAAATTTTTCAAAACCGCACAAGAGCATTAGATTTTTGTTTAATATTTTTTTTTCTTCTAAAAAGTTTAATCCAAAAGTTGGTGGAGTAAAGTCAAAATTTTTCTCATTAAAGTTTTTCCATAAAAGAATTCTCAATGATACAGAACTTGGTTTAAATAACTTAAACAAAAAAATATGATATCTTCCAAATTTCACACCCATTTTTCTCATTTTTTTTCTTTCATCTTGATTAAGTTTTTTTAAATAATTTAAAACTTTATCTCTTTTAATTACTCCATTATTTTCGTAAAGATGATATGCCAAAGCTCTTAATTCTGAATTATTATCTTTAACATTTTTTAAATCTATTAGACTTTTTAACTCCGTTTCAATTTTGGTATTTATCCATTGAAGTAGGTAAGAATTTAGTCTTAATTTTTCACTATTCTCAATCATTTCGTCTATAGTCAATTGAATTTGTGGATTTAGATAATCCGAACCTGGAACTAATTTAGCTATCTGGTTATTATTCCAATAAATTTTAAAATCATCTTTAAGTTCAATCAATCCAGTATCTATAATCTGTGTTATTCTCTTTATAAGTTCTGGAACAACATTTTGTCTTGCCGCCTTTTTTAATGATTTTACATCAGCATCCAATGTATCAACTTTTAAGTCCAATTCTAATCTTAGACCTCTTAAACGACCAATATACTGTTCATTAATCATTACTTCTTCATCATTTACAATCTTTGTTTCAAACATTATGTCTTGTTTTAAACCTCTAGCTAAAACACTTGCTCTTTTATCAATAAATGTTTTGGTTAATTCCTCATGAAGCCTATCGGATAGTTTATCTTCAAGATTTTTAGTTCTTTCTATCCAGTAATCTTGATTTTCAACCCAATTAGATTTGTTTGAAACATATGCCCAAGTTCTAACATTAGCAATTCTATTTGAAAGCGAGTCTACATTTCCATCTAGCTTATCTAATAAAGAAAGCTGCTCCTTCATATAGTGATTTGGAACTTTTTTATTTCCAGTTGTTAAAAAGTTAAAGATTTTACTAACTACTTCAAAATGATGACCATAAGTTTTCTTTACAAAATCTGGTATTTGACAACATTCCCAAAGTATTTTTAAAATTTCAGTATTATCTTGAATTTCTATGTTTTGTGCATCTTTTAAAAAATACTTTAAAACCTTTTCATCTTGGCATTCATTTATTCTCCTTAGCCAGTCTTTCTGAGGTTTATCCTCTAAAGATTTTAATAATGATACTTTATTGTTAAAATTTAATCTTGAGTTCCTCCAAAAGATTGTTTGGATATCTGGGAAGTTATGAGTTTCCAATGCCTCGATCTCCTCCGGTTGAATTTCTTTACATTCACCAGTTGTACCAAAAATTCCATCATTCAAATATCTTCCTGCTCTTCCTGCAATTTGTCCTATTTCAGAGATATTTAAATTTCTTAATTTTTTTCCATCAAATTTTTTTAAATTTGAAAAATAAACGTTATCAAGATCCATATTTATTCCCATTCCAATTGCATCGGTTGCAACTAAATAATCAACATCCCCAGACTGATATAAATTTACCTGAGCATTTCTTGTTTTAGGACTAAGTGAACCCATCACAATGGCTGCTCCACCTTTTTGACGTCTTATCAATTCTGCAATTGCATAAACTTCTTCGGTAGAAAAAGCAATTACAGCACTTTTTCTCTCAATTCTTGAAATTTTCTTACGACCACCAAATGATAATTTTGATAGTCTTTCTCTATTTTTAAATTCAATGTCATCATCAAGTTTTTTAATAATATTTTTTATAGAATTTGATCCCATCAACATAGTGAGTTTTTTACCTCTCATATTTAATAATCTATCTGTAAAAATATGACCTCTCTCATGATCATTGCACATTTGTATTTCATCGATTCCTACAAACTCTAAACTTTTATCTAATGGCATAGACTCTACAGTGCACAGAAAATATTTTGCATTTATTGGTATAATTTTTTCTTCACCTGTAATTAAAGCGACTTTTGATCGATCAACCTTTGTAATAATTTTGTCATAAACTTCTCTTGCCAACAGTCTTAATGGAAAACCAATCATACCCGAGTCAAAAGAAAGCATCGTTTCAATCGCTAGGAAAGTTTTCCCAGTGTTTGTAGGTCCAAGAACTGCTGTGATCTTATTATTTGTCATTTCTAGCTTTGGTGTGATTTTTTAAACTAATACTATATATTGTTACCCCTAAAGAACAAAAATGGGTTAAAACTAGTCCGAATCATTGAGGAAAAAGTTCTCATTTTTATTATTTAATGTTTTAAGGTTATCATAATTTCAAAAAATTAAATATATTTTTTTATGTCTCAGAAACTGTGGGAAGCTGACTCTCAAACAAAAATAAAATCAAATTTATTTGAATTTGAAAAATTTTTAGCAAAAAAATTTAATTATGAAGCTAAGAAAAATTTTAAAAAACTGTTTGATTGGACAATTAAACATCCAAAGCTATTTTGGTCTTCAGTATGGGAGTTTTCAAATATTAAAGGTATCAAAAAAGATCAATTTTACTTTCCTAGAGAAATTATCAAAAGTAAATTTTTAGTAAAATCAAAATTAAATTATGCTGAGAATTTATTATCTAAAAATGATAATTCAAAAGCTATTACTTTTATTAGTGAGAACGGTTATAGAGATGAAAGGTATTGGAAAGAATTAAACAATAATACTTTTAAAATTATTAATTTTTTAATAGAAAATCAAATAAAAGAAAAAGACAGAATAGCAGCGTATACTGTAAATCAAATTGAAACAGTCGAGAGTTTTCTGGCAACAAGTGCAATAGGGGCTATATGGTCATCATGTTCTCCAGATTTTGGAACACAAGGAGTAATAGAAAGATTTTCTCAAATTAAACCAAAACTTTTAATCATTACTGATAGATATTATTATAATGGTAAAGAAATAAATGTTATTGAAAGATTGCCAATAATTCTTAAAAAAATTAAATCTATTAAAACTGTACTTATTACTAATTATCCAGGCAAAAAAAATTTAAAGCATAAAAAAATAAAAGGCACAAAAATTTTTTACTACAACAAGTTGAAAAATAAAAAAGAAAAAGAATTTTCATTTAAAAAATTTGATTTTGATAAAGAATTAGCAATTTTGTATTCAAGTGGAACTACAGGTAAACCAAAGTGTATATGTCATAGAGCCGGGGGTGTTTTGCTACAACATTTAAAAGAACATAAACTTCATTGCAACGTAAAACCAGGTGATAATATATTTTATTTCACCACTTGTGGATGGATGATGTGGAATTGGTTAATGACTTTTTTAGCATCAAAAGCGTCTATTGTTCTTTTTGATGGTTTCCCAATGTATAAAAGAAGCGATTTGCTTTTTAAAATAGCTGAGAAAGAAAAAATTTCTTTGTTTGGCATCAGTGCAAAATATATTGACCAGTTAAAAAAATTTAAGTTAAATATAAAGACAAAGTATAAACTTAAATATCTTAAAACTATTTGTTCCACTGGGTCACCATTATCTCCAGAGGGTTTTGATTATGTTTATAAAAATATAAAAAAAAAAGTTCATTTAGCCTCTATTGCAGGTGGAACAGATCTCGTTTCATGCTTTGTGTTAGGCAATATTTACTCTCCTGTTTATAGAGGGCAAATTCAGAATAACGGATTAGGAATGAATACAGATGTTTTTTCCGAAAGAGGAAAGTCGTTAATTAATAGAAAAGGAGAATTAGTTTGTAAATCAGCATTTCCATCAATGCCAATTTATTTTTGGAATGATAAAAATAATAAAAAATATAAGTCCGCATATTTTGAGAAATATAAAAATGTTTGGCATCATGGGGATTACGCAGAGAGAAAATCTAATGGAGGATATATTATTTATGGAAGATCAGATGCAACACTCAACCCTGGGGGCGCCAGATTAGGCACTGCTGAGATATATTCTATTGTTGATAAATTTGATGAAGTAAAAGAGTCTATAGTTATTGGACAGCAGTGGGATAATGATGTGAGAATTATTTTATTCATAGTTCTAAAAACCCCAAAAACACTTAGTGAAAAATTTACTTTAAAATTAAAAAATGCTATTCGTCAAAATGCATCTCCACGTCATGTACCAAAAAAAATAATTGAAGTTTCAGATATTCCGAGAACAAAAAATGGGAAAATAGTTGAGCTTGCGGTAAAAAATATTATTGAAGGAAAGAAAATAAAAAATATTCAAGCATTAATAAATCCCTCAATTCTACAAGAGTATAAAAATATAGATGAGCTTAAGAAACCATGATTATATTTAAATTTATATAGACAATAATATTTGATTGTTATTAAATAGTAATAATAATTAATAGATTGGAGAATATATGTTAAAAAATCTTTTTAAAAGTTCTCTAATGATTTTATTCTTGATGATTGGTTTGTCAGGAAAATCATTTGCACAAGAACTTAAATTTTTTACGATTGGTACAGGTGGTACTGCTTACACTTACTATCCTGTTGGAGGAATGATTGCTAATGCAATTTCAAAACCACCAGGATCTAGAGAGTGTGGTAAAGGTGGAAGTTGTGGAGTACCAAATCTAATAGCATCAGCTGTTTCATCAAGAGGATCGGTTGATAATGTAAATGCAATAATCTCTGGATTAAGAAACTCAGGTTTCGCACAATCAGATGTTGCTTACTGGGCATATACTGGTACTGGAACAATGGAAGGAAAGGAACCTGCAAAGGATTTAAGAACTATTGCAGCTCTTTTTCAAGAACATATACATTTAGTAGCGCTTAAAAAAAGTAATATTAATTCAGTCAAAGACTTAAAAGGAAAAAGAGTTTCACTAGATGAACCTGGATCTGGAACATATGTTGATGCAAAGTTAATATTAGAATCTAATGGATTAAGTACAAGCGATGTAAAAGCTGAAGCATTAAAAGGTAAAGCTGCAACAGATGCTTTAAGAAATGGAAAAGTTGACGCAATTTTTGTTGTTGCAGGCTATCCAACTGGTGCAATTGTAGAACTAGCATCTGCAGTTGATATAAAATTAGTACCAATTGATGGCGCTGGAGCAAAAGCATTAACTTCAAAATATGGTTTCTTCTCAGAGAGCCCGATTCCTTCAGGAACATATGAAGGTGTTGATCAAGTTAATACTGTAGCAGTAGGTGCTCAATGGTTTACATCAGCTAAAGAGGATAGTGAATTAATTTACCAAATTACTAAAGCTTTATGGAATAAGGAGTCTAGAAAGCTTATGGACGTTGGTCATGCTAAGGGAAAAACTATAACACCTGACACAGCTCTTTCTGGAGTAGGTGTACCACTACATCCTGGCGCGGAAAAGTTCTATAAAGAAGCAGGACTTTTAAATTAAATCTTAAAAATCAATTTGCCCTAGATCAATTAGATCTAGGGCATTATTATGTCTCAATTTAATATTTCACCAGATGAAGTTGCAAAACTTGAAGATAAATTTGAGATAAAAAGTAACGAGAGAAAGTTAAAAAATTTCTTAAAAAAATTGACCTTTGTTGCTTTGGTTGCAATGTCAATTTACCATTTTTATGCTTCAGGATTTGGAACTATAAGAGATATTCTTCATAGAGGTATTCATATTTCTTTTGTTGTTGGTCTTGTATTTTTATTTTATGGATGGAAAAGTTTTGCAGATAAACAATCTAAAAATAAAGTTCCCATAATAGACATTTTTTTTTCTATATTAGTTGTTGTAACCGCACTTTATTTACCATTATTGCCCCCAGAAATATTAGCTAGCAGAGTCGGAAATCCTTCCAACACCGAAGTTATTATGGGTTCAATTCTTATTATTTTAACATTAGAGGCTGCAAGAAGATCAATAGGATACACTCTACCATTAATATGCATAATATTTATGATCTTCGCACTTTATGGCCCTATTTTTCCTGGAGCTTTAAAACATGGTGGTAGTAGTTGGGCTGGTTTTGTAAATCATATTTATATAACCAATCAAGGAATTTATGGAATTGCTGTGGGAGTCATGGCTCAATATGTATTTTTATTTATTCTATTTGGTGTCCTTGCAACAAGAATAGGTTTAGGTCAATTATTTATTGATTTAGCGATGGTAATAGCTGGAAGATACTCTGGAGGACCAGCAAAAGTTGCAATTTTTTCCTCAGCTTTTCTTGGAACTATATCTGGCTCTTCAATTGCAAACACAGTTACAACTGGTTCTCTTACAATTCCAGCAATGAAAAAAGTTGGTTACCCTCCACATTTTTCTGGTGCAGTTGAAGCCACAGCTTCTACTGGAGGACAAATAACTCCACCTATTTTAGGAGCTGCAGCTTTTATCATGGTTGAATATTTAGAATTACCCCTAAGAGATATTTTGGCGGCAGCATTAATTCCAGCTTTACTTCATTATTTTGGAATTTTCGTAATGGTTCATTTAGAGGCAAAAAAATTAGGTCTGAGAGGTTTAAATGAAAGTGAAGTTCCAAAATTTTTTAAAATAATAAGAGATAATTGGCTAGCAATTGTTCCTTTAATTTTACTAGTATATTTAATTTTGATTGGTCGGACTCCAGATTACGCCGCAGTAAATGGTATCATTGCTTGTCTAGTCATTGGATTTATAAGGAAAAAAAATAGACTAACTTTAAATGATTTATTTGATTGCCTAGCAAGAGGTGCAAAAAATACTTTAGCAGTTGGGGCAGCTGCTACATCAATAGGTATAATTGTTGGTGTAGTTACATTAACAGGAGTCGGATTTAGATTAGGATATGTAGTAATACAAACAGCGGGAGATATTGGTGGCTTCTTCTTAAATTTTTTACCATTTAATTATTTTACACTCCAAGATCTGACGCTATTTTTTTCTTTAATATTAATTGCAATATCATGCATATTCATGGGTACAGGAGTTCCAACAACTGCAACTTATATAATTCTTGTTGCTGTTGCAGCGCCCGCTCTTACTCAATTACAAATTGAACCAATAGTTTCGCATTTTTTTGTTTTTTATTATGGAGTTCTAGCAGACATAACTCCGCCAGTTGCTCTTGCAGCATACGCTGCAGCGGGTATAGCTGGATCAAATCCATTTACTACTGGTAACACGGCTTTTAGATTAGGTATCGCAAAAGCACTTGTGCCCTTTGTATTTGTCTATTCACCATCATTGTTGTTGGTTGCGCAAGGATTTAACTTCTATGACTTCTTTGTAACTTTAATATCTGCAATGATTGGTATTGGATTAATTGGAATTGGTTTCACAGGATATTTGTTTAAATCAGTATCAACTTTTCAAAGATGGTATCTTGGAATTATTTCATTATTATTTATTGCACCAGGTTTAAGTTCATCAATTATTGGCTTAGTTTTAGTTTTGCCAGTATTTGTATTTCAAATAAAAAAATAAAATTTATCCACCTAAGCCAGCATTTGGAAGTGGTCTTCTTAAAATTTTCCAAATTCCAACTGCACTTGCAACAAGTTTGGTTTTGCACTTTAGTTTACAATTAATGAATACCATTGATTTAGTAACTTTTTGAATTTCAACTATTCCTAATAATTCATCTCCCAAGTTAGAAGGAGCTATAAATTTAATATCTAACGATATAGTTACACAGGGTTTGTTGCCACTTGCTTTGTGACAAGCAGTTCCTGCTCCAGCATCAATTATTGTGCATATATAACCACCATGGGTTATCCCGGCTTTATTTAAATGTGTTTTTTTGATTTTTGTTTTGAACTCAAATTTTTTTTTGCTTATAGATCTAAATAACAAACCACCATTATGTTTCATGTAACTTGGTTTATTACTTAATTGTTCAAATTTTTTCATTAAAGGATTATTGCCATAATTAATACAAATAACAAAACCAAACAAAAGAAATATATTACAGATTTTTCAAGTGATATTTTCATTTATCCTTTCGTTTTGGTGCGCCTGCTAGGAGTTGAACCCAGAACCTCCTGGTCCGTAGCCAAGCGCTCTATCCAATTGAGCTACAGGCGCATTTTGTACAGTTTTTATACATAATTAATAATGTAAATTATTTTTTTAGCAAATATTGATATATATATAATAAAAAAATGAATTTAGATTTATTAGTTCCAGACATTGGAGATTTTGAAAACGTTGAAATAATTGAAGTGCTTGTAAAAAAGGGCGATAAAATCAACAAAAATGACCCCGTCGTAACACTGGAGAGCGATAAATCGAGTGTTGAAGTACCATCAAATTATGAGGGTACAGTAGAAAATATAAAAGTTAAAATTGGTGACAAAGTTTCAAAAGGTGATTTGATATTATCACTATCTTCAGACAATAAGGACGAAGAGGAAAAAAATACTAAAACTTTAAGTGATAAAATCCCACCTTCAACAGAGAAGTTAATTGAGGAAGCTGAAGCTGTTACAAAGCCTGATATCAAAGCTGAAACAAAAGTTGTTGAGCCAAAACAGATCAAACAAACTAGACTAATAAATGAAGTTAAGATGGTTAGTAGTAATGATGATATTGATCCTGTTGAAACAAAAGAATGGTTAGACTCTTTAAGCGCGGTTCTACAAAATGATGGTTCAGAAAGAGCACATTTTTTAATAAAACAATTAATTGATCAATCCTATAAAGCCGGATCAAAAATTCCTCATACTCAAACTACTCCATACGTAAATACTATACCTCCTGAGGAAGAAAAAAGATCTCCTGGAGATCAAAATATAGAACGTAAGTTAAGATCATTAATAAGATGGAATGCTGCAGCCATGGTAGTGAGAGCAAATAAAAAATATCCTGAACTCGGTGGGCACATTGGAACATTTGCATCTGCAGCAACATTATATGATGTAGGAATGAATCATTTTTGGAGAGCAAAAAATAATAAATTTGGAGGTGATCTAGTATATTTTCAAGGTCATAGTGCACCTGGTATGTATGCGAGGGCTTTTCTTGAAGGAAGATTAAATGAAAAACAATTAGATAGATTTAGACAAGAGGTAAAAACAGGTGGGCTTTCATCGTATCCTCATCCTTGGCTAATGCCTAATTTCTGGCAGTTCCCAACCGTATCAATGGGTATTGGTCCAATGTTAGCAATATATCAAGCAAGATTTATGAAATATCTTATTAATAGAGGATTAATTAAAGACGAAGGAAGAAAAGTCTGGGCATTTCTAGGTGATGGAGAAATGGATGAGCCCGAGTCTCTTGGTGCGATAGGGTTAGCAGCTCGTGAAAATTTAGACAATTTAATATTCGTTGTTAACTGCAATTTACAAAGATTAGATGGTCCAGTTAGAGGAAATGGAAAAATAATTCAAGAATTAGAGGGAATTTTTAGAGGCGCAGGTTGGAATGTTTTAAAAGTTATTTGGGGTTCTTATTGGGATACTCTTTTAGCAAATGATAAGACAGGACATTTAGTAAAAATTATGAATGAGACCGTGGATGGTGAATATCAAGCTTTTAAAGCAAGAAATGGACTTTATGTTAGAGAGAAGTTTTTTGGCAAATACCCTGAAACAACTGAATTAGTTTCATCGATGTCTGATACTGATATTTGGCGATTAAATAGAGGAGGTCATGATCCTCATAAAGTTTATGCTGCTTATGATAAAGCGGTCAACCACAAAGGAAGTCCCACAGTTATTATTGCTAAAACGATCAAAGGTTATGGTATGGGAAAAAGTGGAGAAAGTGTAAATACTACTCACCAGCAAAAAAAATTAGATGTTGATGATTTGATGTATTACAGGGATAGATTTGATGTTCCTTTAACAGATGGCCAAGTCAAAAATATTGAATATTTCAAACCAGACGAAAATTCAGAAGAAATAAAATATTTAAAAAAGAGAAGGATAGAATTGGGTGGTTTTATTCCAGAAAGAACATCGTATTCAAAACCAATTAAAGCTCCAAGTAAGGATATTTTTGATTTTATGAAGACTTCTACTGGTGAAAAAGAAATGTCTACAACAATGGCACTAGTCAGAATGCTAACTAATCTTTTAAGAGATAAAAATGTTGCTCCTAAATTAGTTCCAATTATCCCAGACGAGGCTAGAACTTTTGGAATGGAAGGTTTTTTTCAAAAAATAGGAATTTATGCTCACGAGGGTCAAAAGTATGAGCCAGAAGATTCTGCACAACTTTCTTCTTACAGAGAAGAAAAAAGTGGTCAAGTATTAGAAGAGGGTATTACGGAGGCAGGATCTATGTCATCCTGGATTGCTGCAGGCACTGCTTACACTAATCATGACATTGAAATGATACCAATTTATCTTTTCTACTCTATGTTTGGCTTTCAAAGAATTGGAGATTTTGCTTGGGCAGCCGGCGATAGCCAGGCAAGAGGTTTTTTAATTGGCGCAACAGCAGGAAGAACAACTCTTGCAGGAGAAGGGCTTCAACATCAAGATGGGCATAGTCATTTACTCGCATCTACAATTCCAAACTGTATATCCTATGATCCTACATTCCATTATGAATTAGCTGTGATTTTTAGGGAGGGTTTAAGAAGAATGCATGAAAAAAATGAAAATATTTTTTATTATATTACTACAATGAATGAAAATTATCCTCATCCTGAAATGCCAAAAGATTGTGAAGATGGAATTCTCAAAGGAATGTACAAAATAAAAGAGTCATCTAGTTCTAAAGAAGCCAAGATTCAATTTTTGGGATCTGGAACAATACTTAGAGAAATGATGGCGGCATCAGATATTCTAAAAAAAGAATATCAGGTCGACAGTGAAGTATGGAGCGTTACAAGTTTCAACGAGTTAAGAAAAAATGGAATGGAAGTTGAGAGACAAAACCTTTTAAACCCCTCAGAAACAAACAAAAAATCGTATATTGAGGAGTGCCTAGGAAAACAACAGGGACCTATCCTTGCAGCTACCGATTACATGAGAATTAACGCAGATCAAATAAGATCTTTCACGAAAAAAAGTTTTTATTCTCTTGGTACAGACGGTTATGGAAGAAGTGACACAAGAAAAAATTTAAGAAGTTTTTTTGAAGTAGATAAAGAACATATAGTTGCATACGGTCTTAGCGTTTTAGCCAAAGAGCAACTCATTACTTCAAAGTATGCTGAAGATGCAATTAAAAAGTATAATATTGATAAAAATAAACCTATGCCAACAAAGATGTAAATGCCTGATCAATCTAACAAAACATCTGCAAGTCCAAAAGTTAGAAAGTTTGCTAGAGAATTAGGTGTTGATATAAATATTGTTAAAGGTTCAGAAAGATTAGGCAGGGTTGTAGAAAAAGATTTAAAAGAATTTGTTTCGTCTAACATTAATCAAACATATGATGTAAAAGATAGTAAAAATGAAAAAGTTATCAAAAGTGAATATCAACATTCAGATTTTGGAGAAATTGAAATTAAAGATATCCCTAGAGTAAAAAAAATAGCTGCTCCTCATTTAGTTAACTCTTGGACTAACATTCCACATGTAACAAATCATGACGAAGCTGATATTACTGAGATGGAAGAGTTTAGAGGTTCACTTAAAGATAATTACACTAGAGAAAAAATAAAAATTACTCCATTAGCATTTATTATAAAAGCGTTGGTAATATCGCTAAAAAAATTTCCATCTTTCAATTCATCAATTGATGATATTGAAAATGGTAAAATTACATTTAAAAAGTATTTTCATATCGGCATTGCAGTTGATACCCAACATGGACTTATGGTTCCCAAGATTAGAGACGCCAATCAAAAAGATATAAAAGAGTTAAGTAAGGACTTAAAAAAAGTAAGTGATGATTGCAGAAATTTAAAAATTGATAAAAAAGAATTTTTTGGAGGATCAATGACTATTACTAGTTTAGGTGGAATTGGTGGATCATTCTTTACACCAATAATTAATTTTCCTGAAGTTGCCATCCTTGGAATTGGCAGAAGCTATAAAAAACAGGTATTTATAGATGGAAAATTTGTTCCAAGAACTATGTTACCTTTATCACTCTCATATGATCATCGAATTATAGACGGAGCTGAGGCTGCTAAATTTAATAATGAGTTAAAAGATAATTTAGGAGCAAATTTTGCTTACAACTTAAGTAAATGATTACAAAAATTGAAATATTACCCAATGATCTTCATGTCCATTTTAGCAGAGAAAACTCAGAAATTTTTCCAAACATTTGGTTG
>CACCEJ010000002.1 GCA_902545035.1 uncultured Pelagibacteraceae bacterium
CTTTGCTAGATTTAGGAAGACAATTTAAACTATCTTATTTACCACCTTTAATGATTTATCTTGCAGCTGGAATTTCAGGTTTAACAGGAATAGTGGGTACATTTTTTGTTAAAGATTATCTAAATTTATCAGCAGCCTTTCTTGCTGGGCTAGGGTTTTGGGCTGGTATTCCTTGGGCATTAAAAATGCCATTAGGTCATTTAGTAGATCTTATTTGGAACAAAAAAAATTATATGGTTTATGTAGGAGCTACACTAATTGGTTTAAGCTTATTGATAATGTATGGATTAATTATCCATACGGAATGGATGTCCACAATTCTAAAAGTAGAGACTTGGTTTGTAATAAGTGTTCTTTTAGCCCCCATTGGATATGTGGTTCAAGATGTTGTTGCAGATGCAATGACAGTAGAAGCTGTTCCAATTGTTAATGAAGAAGGTCAAAAATTTTCACAAGATCAGATTAAAACAATGCATACTACAATGCAGACACTTGGACGATTTGCAATTATCGGTGGTACTGTTCTAGTTGCTTTAGTGAATGTGATCTTATTTAAAGGAGTAGATAGTTTAGAGCAAGCAGACAAAATAGAGCTCTATGGATCAATTTATATTTATGCACTAGTAATACCATTTGTTTCAATTTTAGGAGTAATTTTTGCTAACTATCTTAAAAATAAAAAGAAAAATAAATTAATAGATCATGGATTAGTTGGTAACGAAGATAATTACGAACATGAAAAAACAGAGGTTAATTGGTGGATTTTGGGTGGTAGTTTAATTTTTGTAATTTTTACACTCAGCGTTGGTTCCTTCGGAGTTCCTTTTGCTCAAGAAATAGTTTTTTTAGGATCTATGGTAATTATTTTGTTCCTGATGAGTAAATTGATAAAAGAATTGCCTCAAAATTTAAGATCAACGATTGTGGGAACGGCTGTGATTATATTCGTATTTAGAGCAATGCCAGGTCCAGGTCCAGGACTATCTTGGTTTGAAATAGATGTACTAAAATTTAACGAGCAGTTTTTTTCTGTATTATCATTACTAGCTTCGGTCTTAACATTGTTAGGAATTATTTTGCTAAGACCTTTTATGTCAAATAATTCAATAGCAAAAATTATTGTAGTTTTGTCAATTGCTGGTGCAATATTATTTTTGCCAAGTGTTGGGATGTATTACGGATTTCATAATTGGACTTCATCAATAACAAATGGAATTGTTGATGCTAAATTTATTGCACTAATTAATACAGCTTTAGAGTCACCTTTAGGTCAGGTCTCAATGATACCTTTACTAGCATGGATTGCTAAGAATGCGCCTTCACACTTAAAAGCTACTTTTTTTGCAGTTTTTGCGTCTTTTACAAATTTGGCGCTATCAGCAAGTGCTTTAGGAACAAAATACTTAAATGAAATTTACACAATTACTCGTGAAGTCAAAGATAAAGTGACTAATGCAATATTGACGACTGCTGACTACTCAGAATTAGGAATATTATTAATAACTGTAACATTGCTGACTTTAATTTTACCAATTTTATTCGTGTTTATTATTCAAAAAACAAGATTTAAAACTTTAGAATAATTTCTAGATACATTTATAGCCATATTCTAGTGAGGCATCAGTTATTGAGTGGTACATAGATTCCCCAAAACTACGAAGTGAAAAAATTCTAGCTTTTTCAGGATCATCTTCAACCATATCAACTAAAAAAGATATTCCGTTATATGATGAGTTGATGCACATATTTTTACTAAATATATTGAAATTAAACGGACAACCTTTTTTTAAAACCTCTTTAACATTAGGTCCTTCTATTTCTATAATTGCTTTTGAGTGTGAGAGATCTGTAACAGCAAAGTCGCTATCATTAAAATTTTTTAAAATTTCACTTAAAAGTTCTTTTTTTTTGGAAACAACAAGCCAATTGTTTGGTGAATTCCACAATATTCTTAAATTTTCATTTGCGACAACTTTTTGTGCTTCATTAACAAATTGCAAATTATTAAGTTTTATATCATTTATTTTAATTGAAGAATTTTTGTACTGAACTATTTGAACAATTAATAAATTTTTTAACTCAGAAATTTTCAATAATTCATTTTCAGTTTTATTTTCAAAATTTCCATAAGAGCCCTCTGAATGAATGTTCTGCAAAGGTGATATCATCGTCATGATCTAACTCTCTTTCCTTCAGGATCTACATAATGAGAAGAGACAATCTCTACAGGTATTATTTTGTTTTTTAAAGGTGACATAGCAAAGAGTTTTTGTCCTATCATATTTTTACCATCTTTAATTATTGCTAAAGAAAAGGGGTTGTCATATTCAACACTCCAACATGAAGCCGAAACATGACCTAATTTTGGATTAGGTAATTTTGCTTTTGGATCTTTTACTATGTAAGATCCCTCAGGTATACTTGTAGTTTTATCAATTGGAACTACGCCAACTAATTTCTCTCTATCCGTAGATGTAAAGGCAGATCTGTTTAAAGATCTTTTACCTATAAAATCTTTTTTCTTACTAACTAGCCCTTCTAAAGATGCATCGTAAGGGATTGTTCTTCCATCTAATTCAGATCCTGCAACATGGCCCATTTCTATTCTTAGAGTTGATAAAGCTTCAGTTCCATATGGCTGTATTTGAAATTCTTGTCCAACTTCCATGATTTTTTTCCACATGAAATATCCATTATCGGACTCAACGTTAATCTCATATGCCAACTCACCAGAAAACGAAATTCTGTAAATTTTTGTAGGAACTCCAAATAAATCAGCTTCTTTATAACCCATAAATGGTAAACCTTCGTTTGAAACATCTAAATTAGGGAATAATTTCATTAATAATTTTCTAGAATTAGGTCCTGCGATTGCTGCACCTGCCCATTGCTCCGTGGTTGATACAACATTTACATTTAATTCTGGCCACACTAGTTGTAAATAATATTCTAAATGAGATAGAACATTTGCTGCTTGAGCTGTTGTAGTTGTCATGTGATAATGATTTTCGGAAATCCTTGTTGTTGTTCCATCATCCATTACAATTCCATCTTCTCTTAACATTACACCGTATCTTGCTTTACCTACTGGAAGTTTAAGCCAAGCGTTAGTATAAACTCTATTTAAAAATTCTGCTGCATCTGGTCCTTTAACATCTATTTTACCTAATGTTGTAACATCACATACACCTACATTTTGTCTTACATTCTTTGCCTCTCTTTTTGATGCTTCAAATAACCCTTCATTTCCTTGCTTGTAATATCTTGGTCTTAACCAAACCCCTGCATCAACAAATACTGCATTATTTTTTTCATGCCATGAATGCATAGGTGATTTTCTTGTTGGTTTAGAATGTTTGCCAACTTCTCTTCCTACGATTGCTCCAATTGAAACTGGAGTATAAGGAGGTCTAAAAGTCGTATGTCCTACTTGTGGAACAACTTTATTCTCAATATCAGAAACTAATTGTAATCCATTTAAATTACTCGTTTTTCCTTGGTCGGTAGCCATACCAAGTGTTGTATATCTTTTTACATGCTCGATAGACCTGAAACCTTCTCTTAGCGCTAGCTCAATATCAGAAACCGCTACGTCATTTTGAAAATCTAAAAACCTTTTATAAGATTTACCTTTTGGTAAAGGAACACACCAAAATTTGTCATGATCCGTTGATTTTTTTTCTACTACTGTCGGTACTGAAACTTTATTATTTTTTTCAGTTATTTTATTTGAAACATCAAAACCTTTATCAAAAGCATCTTTAATAGTTTCCTCCAATGTAAATATTCCATTTGCTGACCCAATTGTATTTTCTTTTTGTTTAGATTTATCTGGTACAAATGCATCAATTTTTTCGTTAAATTTAGATTTGTTTCCTGACTGTGATGCTAAATGAATAGATGGTGTCCAAAAACCTGATACACAGATACAATCACATTCAATATTTTCTATGTTAAATAATTCTTTTTTATCGTCAGATATTTTAGCAATATCTGCTGATTTAACTTTTTTATAGCCTTTTGCAGCAACAACTACATAGGAGAACCTAATTTCAATATTTAAATTTTTTGCCTCAGTTATAATATCTGAAGAAGGATTACTTCTTGTATCCAATATGATTGGATTTACTCCATTTTTTTTAAATTCAATTGCAGTTTCATAACCACTATCATTGTTTGTGAAAATTAAAGGTTTTTTTCCAACTAGTACGCCGTAAACTTTCATATACTCTTTAGCAGCTGACGATAACATAACGCCAGGAGTATCATTATTTCCAAAAACTAAAGGTCTTTCAATTGAACCTGATGAAATCAATACTTCATTTGCTCTTATGTACCACAAACGTTGTTTAGGGAGATATTTTTGAGTTTTTGGCAAGTGATCACTAATACGCTCTGACATTACTAACATATTGTGATCATAGTAACCAAAAACTTGTGATCTATTTTTTACTGTAACATTAGGCATGGACTTAAGTTCTGCTATAATTTTTTCTGTCCACTCAACACCTGTTTGGTTTCCGATATTTACATCACTTGTTAATAAGCTACCTCCAAATCTTGGTTTATCCTCAGCCAATATTACCCGGGCTCCATTCTTGGCAGCGGCATAAGCACTTGCTAAACCTGAAGGCCCAGATCCTGTTATTAATAAATCACAATACTCATATTTATGCTCATATCTTTCTTTATCATGTTTGATAGAGGCTTCTCCAAATCCAGCCGCCATTCGAATAAAAGGTTCGTATATTTTATACCAAAAGCTAGGAGGCCACATAAATGTTTTGTAATAGAAACCAGCTGGAAAAAACATTTTTAAGAAATTGTTTATCGCCCCAATATCAAAATTTACACTAGGCCAACAATTAACACTCTTAACCTCTAGCCCTTCAAAAATTTCTTGTTCTGTTGCTCTTATATTTGGATCTCTCTCATTATTTCTATCTAACTGTAGAATTGCATAGGGCTCATCAACGCCAACTCCAAAAAAACCCCTAGGTCTGTGATATTTAAAACTTCTACCTACTAAATGAACTCCATTCGCTATTAAGGCAGATGCGATAGTATCTCCCTCGAAACCAAAATATTTTTTGCCATTAAATTTAAACGAGATTTTTTTTTCTCTATTGACCATTCCAACATTATCTAATCTAAAATCCTGGGACATTATTCTATTGCTTCGTTTGCTTTATAAGTTTTAAAAATTTCGTGAGTTGATGTATCTCTCTCAACTTTAATCCATTGTCTACATCCAGAAATATGATGCCATAATTCTAAATGTTTTCCTCTTGGACTTTTTCTTAAGTATACAAAATTATCCCATTCTTGATCGCTTATTTCTTTATTAAGTTCAGGACGCTTTACTGTTGCATCCCCGCCATAAGCAAATTCATTCTGAGATCTAAGTCCACAATGTGGACAGTTGATATATAACATTTATGATATCCAGGTTTTAGTTCCTAGGCCTTTTTCATCAATTAAATTTCCAGTGCTAAATCTGTTGAGGCTGTAACCGGCATTTAAATCATGAACTCTGTCTTGGGCAATTGTATGTGCAAAAGTCCATCCGGAAGCTGGAGTTGCTTTAAATCCACCATAGCACCAACCACAATTTAAATATAATCCATTAATATGTGTTTTATCTATAATTGGTGAACCATCCATGGACATATCCATTATTCCACCCCAAGTTCTTAACATTTTTAATTTGCTAAGAAATGGAAACATCGCAATCCCTTCTGTTAAAACATGTTGAAGAGTAGGTAAGTTTCCTCTTTGAGAATAACTATTATATCCATCCAAGTCTCCACCCATAACCATTTCTCCTTTATCTGATTGGCTACAATAAAAATGTCCTGCACCAAATGTAACAACATGATCAAGCAAAGGTTTAATAGGCTCTGATACACATGCTTGAAGCAAATGAGTTTCAATTGGTAAGGTCATATTTAACATTTCTGCCAAAATATTTGTACTTCCTGCAACACATAAACCAACTTTCTTTGCTTTAATGTCTCCTTTAGAAGTTCTTACTCCAAGAATTTTTCCATTTGAGACATCAAATCCTGTAACTTCACAATTTTGAATTATATCAACACCCATGGAGTCTGCTTGTCTCGCATAACCCCAGGCAACAGCATCGTGTCTTGCTGTTCCAGCGCTTGGTTGCATCAAGCCTCCAAAAATTGGAAACCTTACATTGTCAGAAAAGTCTGCCATTGGAATTAACTTTTGAACTTCTTCTCTATTTAACAAAACCGCATCAATTCCATTCAAACGCATAGAATTTCCTCTTCTTGAATAGGCATTCATTTGTGCATCTGAGTGGGCAAGATTAATTATTCCTCTTGGAGAAAACATTACATTATAATTTAAATCTTGGCTCATCTTTCTCCAAAGATCCATACCAAATTCGCTAAACAAACCATTCTCATCATGCATGTAATTAGACCTAATAATTGTAGTATTCCTTCCAACGTTTCCTCCACCTATCCAACCTTTTTCAATGATAGCAACATTTGTAATGTTGTGTTCTTTTGCTAAGTAATATGCGGTTGCTAATCCATGGCCTCCCCCACCAATGATAATTACATCGTATTCTTTTTTAGGTGTTGGGTCTTTCCATGCAACTTCCCAATTTTGATGATCTGAGAATGCATTTTTTATTAGACTAAAAACTGAGTATTTTTGCATTGTATAATTTTATATAATTAAACTTAAATTTTTTCTTATTTTTTATATATATATTTTTTAGATGTTTAAAATCCTATTAAAAAAGTATAGAAATTTTGCACATTAATTTATTATAGGTTTTAAACCAAATGTCAAAAACAGATATCCAAATTGCAAGAGAAGCAAATATGAAACCAATTCAAGAGATTTTGGATGGAGTTGGTGTTCCAGATAATGCTGAGGCATATAGTCCAATAAGTAGATACATAGCTAAGATCAAACTGGAATATCTTGAAAAATTTAAAAATAAAAAAGACGGAAAATTAATATTAGTTACAGCAATTACTCCTACTCCAGCTGGAGAAGGAAAAACAACTACTTCAGTGGGATTGTCTGATGGATTAAATAAAATAGGGAAAAAATCTATTGTTTGTTTAAGAGAGCCGAGCTTAGGTCCTTCATTTGGAATGAAGGGTGGCGCAGCTGGTGGTGGTTATGCGCAAGTTGTTCCTATGGAACAAATAAATCTTCATTTCACAGGTGACTTTCATGCAATCACTTCTGCTCATAATCTTTTATCCGCTTTAATAGATAACCATATTTATTGGGGTAATAAATTAAATATAGATGTAAGAAGAATAGTTTGGAAAAGAGTGCTTGATATGAATGATCGAGCATTAAGATCTATCAATATAAATCTTGGTGGTGTTGCAAATGGTTTCCCAAGAGAAGATGGTTTTGATATTACAGTTGCATCTGAAATCATGGCGATCTTTTGTTTATCTAATGATCTACATGATCTTGAAAATAGAATTGGAAATATAACTGTTGCATACACAAGAGATAAAAAAGCAATTTATGCAAAAGATTTAAATGCACATGGTCCAATGACTGTTTTGTTAAAAGATGCAATTAGACCAAATGTAACTCAAACTTTGGAAAATAATCCCGCAATAATCCATGGAGGTCCTTTTGCTAATATTGCGCATGGTTGTAATTCTGTATTAGCAACTAAAACTGCATTAAAACTATCAGACTATGTTGTTACTGAAGCAGGATTTGGTGCCGATCTAGGTGCTGAAAAATTCTTAGATATAAAATGTAGAAAATCAGGATTAAAACCAAGTTGTGTGGTGATTGTAGCAACTATAAGAGCATTAAAAATGCACGGTGGTGTTAACAAAGATGAACTTAAAAATGAAAATATAGATGCTGTAAAAAAAGGATTGGTGAATTTAGAAAGACATATTGAAAATATTCAAAAATTTGGCTTGCCTGTTACAGTAGCTATTAATCACTTTGTTTTGGATACAGACAAAGAGGTCGATGAAGTTATAAAATTTTGTCAACAAAAAGGTGTAACAGCATCAATATCTAAACATTGGGAAAAAGGTGGAGAAGGAGCAGTAGATTTAGCAAACAATGTTGCTGAACTGTGTGAAAAAGGAAGTGACTTCAAATTTTTATACGATGATAAAATATCATTATTTAAAAAAATTGAGACGATTGCTAAGGAATTGTATAGAGCAAGTGAAGTTGTAGCAGATACTAAAATAAGAGAACAATTAAAAAATTTTGAAGAGACAGGTTACCAATCCTTGCCAATTTGTATTGCAAAGACACAATATAGTTTTTCTACAGACCCTAATTTAAAAGGCGCACCATCCGGACATGTTCTACCAATAAGAGAAGTAAGGTTATCATCGGGAGCAGAATTTATCGTAGTTGTTTGCGGTGCTATAATGACTATGCCTGGGTTACCAAAGGTGCCAGCTGCAGATAAAATAAAAATTAATGATAAAGGTGAAACAGAAGGATTATTTTAAAAGATAATTTAACCAATTTTCAAGTTCTCGCATTCTAAGATCTTTATTTGATTTTTTATTTTCCTCTGCAATCATAGATACATGATTATTTATCTCCTGCTCATCAACAAAAGCTTTATTATTTAACAGACGATCTTTTCTAAAATGAATAAGACTTATCATTTTATCATAAGTAATTTCTGGGTGGTATTGAATTCCCCAAATATCACTTACTCCAGATTTGAAATTGACCCCCATTACTTTATTTATAGGATTTGAAGCCAACAAGATTGAATTTTTAGGTAATTTTACAACTTCATCAAAATTGAATGCTGGAGTGTTAAAAGTTTCATTTTTGTTTTTATAAATTGGATGTTGCAATCCATTACTATTGATCTCAATATCATGAGCTATTCCTCTATGAGATCCAGTCATGCATCTTTTTACTTGTCCTCCAGCAACTGTAGCGGCTACCTGAAGACCCCAACAAATTGCTAGAATTTTTTTTATTTTATTTTGACATGATCTCATAAATTCTATTTGTCTTCTTATTTCTAGTGTATCATTATATATATTTAAACTACTTCCTCCCCAGATCATTCCATCAAATTTTTCTAAACCTTTTGCTACTTCTGAAATATTTTTATCAGATGAAGGATTAACTACATCAATTTCTAAATCATTTGTGAAATAACTAATACTATCTTTTAGACTTTCAGTGTGAGTTTTTATTCCACCTTCAGTAAAACTTTGATTTTCCTCTTTAAGATTACCTTCAACTATTAATATCTTTTTCATTTAAACAATTCTCCAGAGATGCTATTTTTATAAATTATTTTCATATCAGAAATTGTCAATGTTTTGGGGTTAGATGAAGTTGACGGGTCATTCAAAGCCATTTCAGAGAGCTCATCTATATCGAGCTTATTTATATCAATCACATCTGATAATTTATGAGGTATCTCTAATTCTTTTCTTAAATCTAGTATCCAATCTAAGAAAGAATTAAAACTTTTCGATAAATTGAGATAATCACAAATAGAAATAATTCTCTCTTCTATAGCTTCTCTATTGAAAGTTAATACATATGGCATGAATATTGCGTTAGATAATCCATGATGAATATTGAACTTAGCATTTAATGGATGACTTAATGAATGAATGGCACCAAGACCTTTCTGAAAAGCGGTTGAACCCATACTGGCAGCAGCTAACAAATCAGATCTTGCATCAAGGTCATTACCATTATGTACTGCATTTAATAAAGATTTCTTAATTAGTTTCATTCCTTCAATTGCAATTCCATCAGCCATAGGATGAAAGCCTGGTGCACAAAACGCCTCTAAATTATGTGCTAATGCATCCATGCCTGTTGCTCCTGTTAATCGTGGAGAAAGATCTTTTGTTAAAATTGGGTCTAAAATAACTATTGATGGTAAAAATTTTGGATGGAAAATTATTTTTTTAACTCCAGTTTCTTTATTTATTATCGCAGAAGCCCTCCCTGTTTCTGAACCAGTTCCTGCTGTAGTTGGGATAGCAATTATAGGGGGTATATTTTCATTATTTGCTCTTTTCCAATAATCTCCAATGTCCTCAAAGTCCCATATAGGTCTTGTTTGTGCAGACATAAATGCAATTGCTTTTCCCACATCAAGTCCGCTTCCGCCTCCAAAAGCAATTACCCCATCGCAATTATTTTTCTTAAATTCTTTAACACCTTCTTCAACATTCTCACCAAAAGGATTTCCTGAAAAATCAGAGAACACTACTATATTATCAATTTTATTTTTAATTTTTGAAATTACTTCTTTAACCATTGGTAAGTTTATCAAATCCTTATCGGTCACAAATAAAGGATTTTGAATTTTTAAATTTGAACAGGCCAAATAAAGATCTTTTATTCTATCTTTGCCAACCCAAATAGTAGTAGGATAATTCCAATTATAATTACTCATATTTATTCTCTAAAATTAAATCTAAAAATAAGGATGCAGTCCATGAAAAGTTGGTTGCGCCAAATCCTTTTCCAGTTTTGCAACTAAAATATTCATTAAAACCTTTTTGTTTTACAAGATCGATTGTTTTCTTTTTGATTTGATTTGCAAATCTATTATCTTTATTTTTTAATCCTTGATAGATAATCCAATTACAGTTTATCCACACTGGGCCTCGCCAATATCTTTTTTCTTCAAATTTTCGATGATTTGATTTTATACTTGAAAAGAAATATTTTTCTTTATTGCTATGTTTTTTAAGGTTTTTGATAATATTATTATTTAATTTTTTATCTTTTAAATCAGCAAATAAAATAAAATAATTTGTGATAGATGGGATTGTTATTTTTTTATTATTTTTTAAATCAAGATTAAAAAAACTATTATTCTTTTTATTATATAGTTTAACAATTTTTTTCTCAGATCTTGAAATATAAGAGTCTATTTCATTACTTTTCAAATCAAACATTTTTAATAGTTTAACAAGATCTTTATTTGCCCTCAAAAATATCGAATTAAATCCAACATCAACAACATTAAATAACGAAACTTTGAAAAGTTTGTTTGGATTATAATTATTTTTTCTTAAGTGATTTTTAATTGTTACATATCTATCATAATCTATGTCTAAAGGTCTGAATTCAGGGTTAACCACTTTGTTATCACCCCTTTTGTATTTTAAATTCTTTGGAATTTTTACTTTACTCATCGGATCATCCCATAGAGGTGAATTGTCATATCCACTCTCCCATGGATGTAAAATTGAGACTAATCCTGAATTATTTGGGTCTCTAAATTTAATGAACCATTTGTGATATTTTAAAACACCTTTAATAATTTTTTTAAATTCAGCTCTTTCTTTTTTAATTTTATTTTTATTTTTATCTAAAATTAACTTTATTATTATTGCCAAAATAGGAGGTTGGGTGATTCCAGATGAATGAATTTTATTTCCACAGGCCCAAACAGAATGGTTTGGATAATAATTAGTATTTAAATCGTGAAATAAAATATGTGGTATCATTCCATCTTTCCATTGACCTCTAATAAGTGTATTTAATTCATCTAAAGCATATTTAAGTTTAAAATGTGAATAGCCTAAAGCTATAAATCCAGAGTCCCAATTCCATTGAGCTGGGTATAATTTATTATTAGTTGGTAAAGTGTATCCCTTTTTTTTATTACCTAATAACACTTTTTTAGCTGAATTAATAAATTTTTTCATTAACCCTTTACACTTCCAGCAGTTAGTCCACTTACTAAATATTTTTCAAAATAAACAAAAATAAATAAAACTGGAATAGTGACTACAACTGATCCTGCCATTAAATATTGTCTAGGGGTTTCTGCATCACCACTCAAATATTGTATCGCTCTTGATAAAGTAAATGAATTTGGATTATCTAGAAACATTAAAGAAAACAAGAATTCATTCCATGCAATCATAAATACATAAAGAGCAACTGAAGAAATAGCAGGAATACTTAATGGTAAAATAATTTTTATAATAATTCCAAACCAGTTTAATTTATCCATAATAGCAGCTTCTTCTAATTCCTTAGGTATACTTTTAAAATATCCTTGAAGCATATATATCGCAACTGGCAAAGTAGTTGCTGTATATACTATTAAAAGCCCACCTACATTATTTCTTAACCCTAGCTGACTAAATACGGTATACAAAGGTATTACTAAAACTATAGCAGGAAACATATAAATAATTAATATTGAAGTAGACAAAAAGTTTTTTCCAAAAAAATTTAGTCTTGCAACTGCGTATGCGGCTGGAATAGCGAAAATTAATGTGATTATAACTGTACCAACTGATACAAATGTACTGATAAGTATATATCTTCCAAATTTATAAGTATCAAAGATGACAAAGTAAGATTTAAACAGTTCTTTAATATCTTGAGCAAAATTAATACTAAAGTCCAAAGGATTTATAAGCAGTGCAGCTTGTGTTTTAAAGCTTGTAACTATCATCATGTAAAATGGAAATAAAATTACAAATGAAAATAAAACAATTCCAAAAAGAGTTAAAAATTCAAATAAAACTGATTGAGACGAATGCTCAAGTTCTAAGTTTTTTTGATTGTATTTATCAATTTTAAAAGAATAGAAAATAATAATTCCAAATAAACCAATATTATACCAAATAGGCATGTTTTGGATGATAAATCCATCAATTAAAGTGAAGAAAGATGCGAATACTATTGATTTTATATAATTATTTAATTTATCTCCAATAACAAGATTGATCAGGGAAATTCCTATACCGAGAGATAATATAATCGCAAAATTAAAATTCTTTAAATCGATACCTTGTAATGTTGATAAAATCTTCCAAATAGAAATTAAAGAAAATAAAAAAATTGATGAAATGAATGAATATAATATTAAAGATCTAATTTTCATCTGCCCTCTTCCCTAAAAGTCTAAAATAGAAAAACATAAAAACTAAAAGTAGAGCAACAATTACAATGGATACAGCAGAACCCATACCAATATCAGATATTGTAAATCCTTGTTCATAAACATTTATTGGTAAAGTTCTCGTGCCAGATGCACCACCAGTAAGTAGAAAAATATCCTCAAACTTATTAAAGTTCCAAATAAATCTTATCATAAATAAAATAGATATAACTGCTGTGATTTGAGGAAGTGTAATACTGACAAATTTTTGGACAGGTCCCGCACCATCTACATCAGCTGCTTCGTATAATTCTTTTGGAACAGCCTGTAGTCGAGCAAGTATAAATAAAAAAGCTAAAGGGAAATAACGCCAAATTTCGAAAATAATAACAGTTGTTAATGCTAATCTTAATTTCAAATCAAAACCAAAAAAATTAATAGTTAAATATTTTTGACCTAGTAGGTTTAAAGGCTCTTGAATAACTTGAAAATTTAATAAAAGGTTATTTAAAGTACCACTGTAAGGATCCAATAATAGTTCCCAAGTATATGCTAAGGCAACAACAGGTCCTACATAAGGAAAAAGAAGTATGCTTCTCATAAATGTTCTTCCAAAAAATTTTTGATTTACAAGCTGAGCTGCTAAAATTCCAAAAACTATTGATCCTATTGTCCCAAAAAAAGTATAATAAAATGTCGTCATTAAAAGATCAAAAAATTCGTTTTGAAAAAAAACTTTTTTAAAATTTTTTAATGTGAAGTTGGTATTTAAAAGAATATTGTCTGATTTACCTGATAATTTTGGTTTAATAGACTTAATTTCTTTTTTGTTGATTTTTTCACCCTTCTTATTTTTTAAAATGATTTGAAAATTCTCTTTGTATTTAGCTTTCCAATTCCCAAAATTACAATTAATAATATTTGATTTAAATTGGCATCTTTCATCTAAATTTACGGGTTCAACATTCTTTGGGGTTTTATCTTGAAATTTTACATCCCGTATATCCAATATTAACGAGCTGTTTCTTAACTTATAAATTATCTTTATCTCATCTGAGCTATCTTTAATCGATTTAACTATTTTTTTTGCTCTAGGTTCTGGAATTCTTATATCTTTTAGGCCTACTTCCTTAAAACTAATCCAAACATTAGCAAATATAGGAAATAATATGATTGAAAAAACAAGAAAAACTGCAGGTAATAATAAAATATAGGCAGTTCTTTTTTCTATTTTTGAAAGTGTATCGCTCATAATAAAAGCGGATAATACACATTATCCGCTTTCATTAAAATTTATTTTATAATCTAGAATTGAGCCAGTTTTTGATTGATCATGTCTACTGCTTGATCAATATCAATCTGTCCGTCTACATATAATCTAGTTATTCTATTAATAAACTTGTTATTAATAATTTTAGATGCTCTAGATAGTTCGCCCTCTTTAACACCCCATCTTTTAGCCTTATCTAATCCAGCAACTATATCATTTATTACATCTTCTGAATATAAGTCTGACAATGGAGCTTTTCTATCAACTCCAACAGGTAATTTACTCCATGCTTTTGTAAATGCTTCAGGATCGCTAGCATTTCCTCTTCTCACAGGAAATTTACCTTCTGGTGCGATTGAAAGTGTCTTTGTATAACCTTCATCCATTGAATATTTGATAAATGCACTTGCTTCTTCAGTGTCAGCATCAGCAGTTATTCCAAAATATCTGACGTCAGCCCAAGCAGCCCCTTTTCTATTATTAGGACCTTTCAGATTTGTTATAAAACCAGTTTTAGAAGCTAACTCACCAGAAGTTGGATCGTCATTTATTGTTGGAGGAGCTGAGTCTCTTAAGCCTGCAAGTTCATCCATTATAAATGGTGACCAAATTATCATTGGAGTTTTTCCAGCAAAGTACAATTCTCTAGATTGTTTCCAATATAACTCTCCTGGAGGACTTGCATTTGCAATAACTTTATAAAACTCTAAAGCTGCCTTTAACTTTTTGCCTTGTTTTTTTACTCCACCTTTTTTAACAACGTTAACTCCATTTGCTAAAAGAACATGCTCTAAAACCTGGCTCATAAAATTTTCATCAGTTTTAGTAGCTGCAACAAATCCAAACATTCCGTCGCCAGAAAGCGCTTCTACTGCTTTAGTTATATTTTCATAACTTGTTGGTGGTTCAAGACCTGCTTTTTCAAATAAATCTTTTCTGTACACAACCATTTGTGTCCAACCATCAACTGGTACAGCTGCTATTTTAGATCCACTTTTAGCCATGTTTAATGCTCCTGGTGCAAAAGTTTTTTTGCCAAGTTCTTTAACAACTGCATTATTAGCATCTACATCTAATATTCCAGCTTCAGCCCAAGGTAAAACATATTGTAAAGTGTGGTATATCACATCCGGAAGATCGCCTGCTGCAGCTGCAGCTGTTGCTCTTGTTCCTAAATCTTTTTCTTCTACAGGAATAACTTCAACCTTAATGCCAGTTTTAGCCTCAAAATCCTTGGCCATAGTTTCTTGTTTTGCCATTCTAGCTGGTTGAACTTCTGTAGTCCAAAAAGTGATGTCTGCAAAACTAATATTTGTTACAAAAAATATTAGAGTGCAAACAGTTATTATTATTTTTTTAATCATTGATTTCCCCTCTTTTCGTTGATTAACAAGAGAAATGTATCAGCGAGGCAAATGAAAGACAATAGGTATAAAGTGTCTTTATAACTCAAAAAGTCAATAAATATAATATTTTTTAAATTAAGAATTTTTTATTTTTTAGAATTGATCTAATCATTTGATACATTAAAGGAATTTTCTTTGAATTAAATTTTTTTAAAATAAAAGGAGCAATTTCTCTCACAAGTTGTTCACCTTCTACAGTATCATTTTCCATAAACTTTTTTTTAGCCCTTTGGAAAGTAAAACCTTGTCCTAAATAGTTTCCCATTTTACTATTTCTTCCACCTGCAGCACTTACATACAAATCTCCAACGCCTGCTAAGCTTAAAACTGTATCTTCTTTTCCTTTTAAACGTTTAGTTATGTATTTCATTTCTGACAATGATTTTTTGAACAAACTTGAAGATTTATTCAAACTCAAACCAGAGCCAATTATCATAGAATAAATATTTTTTATTGCTGAACATATTTCTACACCAACCACATCTTTAGAATATTCAATCAAATAATATTTTGTTGAAATCATTTTCCCTAACAATTTTGCAATCTGAATATTTTTATTAGCGATGATCACACTAGTTTGGCATTTTCTAGCTAATTCTTTAGCTAAACATGGTCCTTTCAAAACTGATAAATTTAATTTAGGGAAACTTTTTAAAAGGGTTTGTGAAATAGTCAAAATCTTTTTGTTTTGCTTTTCATATTTGAGACCTTTTGTAAGCAGTAAAATTGGAGATTTTACTTTAAATTTTTTTAATTCATTCGCAATAAAATCGATACCTGTTAAGCTTAGTGCTATAACTATAAGATCATATTTTTCATAAAATAATTCATTGGAATATTTTTTAAATTTTAGCTTTTTCGGGAGATTTATTTTTAAAGCTGAATGAAATTTATTTTTGGATGATAAATTTTTAATGAATCTTTGACTATATGGTTCTGTTATAAATACTTTGTGATTATTTTCTACACATGGGATAGAAAAGGCTGAGCCCATGGCCCCACCTCCAATAATTAGAATTTTTTTCATAAATAAATTAACTAAATTAAACTATTTATTATTAACAAGTAAATTTAAAGAAAAAATAGTTTTATTTTTTTGATTTTATTAATAAAATAACTTTTAAAATTATACAGTTTATATGAACAAAATAGCGATAATTGGTGCGGGGCCTTGTGGTCTATCAATGTTAAGGGCTTTCGAACATGCTGAGAAAAAAGGAGAAAAAGTTCCAGAAATTGTATGTTTTGAAAAACAGGATGATTGGGGAGGATTATGGAACTACAGTTGGAGAACCGGTTCTGATCAATATGGTGACCCTGTCCCCAATAGTATGTATAGATATTTATGGTCAAATGGACCAAAAGAATGTTTAGAGTTTGCAGATTATTCATTTGATGAGCATTTTGGAAAACCCATTCCATCATTTCCACCAAGAGAAGTATTATACAATTATATAATTGGGAGAGTGAGCAATGGAAACATTAAAAGCAAAATAAAATTTAGCACAAGTGTAAAGAGTGTAAATTATAATTCGGATAAATTTGAGGTTAGCTATCAAGATAAAACTAATAATAAAATATTACATGATAAATTTGATTACGTTGTTGTTTCAACTGGACATTTTTCAGTTCCATTCATACCTGAATACAAAGGTATGAGTTCTTTTCCAGGAAGAATAATGCATTCTCATGATTTTAGAGATGCTGAAGAATTTAGAGATAAAAATGTTATAGTTCTTGGAAGTAGTTATTCAGCTGAAGATGTTGCACTACAATGTAATAAATATGGAGCTAAAAGTGTAACTATTGGTTATAGACACAACCCTATGGGTTTTAAATGGCCTTCGGGTATGAAAGAAGTTTATTATTTAGACAGATTAGAAGGTAGCAAAGCAATTTTCAAAGATGGTACAGAACAAGAAGCGGACGTAATTATATTATGTACAGGATACCTACATCATTTTCCTTTTTTAAATGAAAAACTGAGTTTAAAAACTCATAATAGATTATATCCACCAAAATTATACAAAGGAGTTGTGTGGCAAGATAATCATAAGCTAATGTACCTAGGTATGCAGGATCAATTTCATACTTTTAATATGTTTGATTGCCAGGCATGGTTTGCAAGAGATGTGATAATGAATAAAATTAAAATTCCAAATGATAGTGAAATAGAAAAAGATATTTCTAAATGGGTTTCTATGGAAGAAAAATTAGAAAACCCAGATCAAATGATAGATTTTCAAACTGAATATACTAAAGAACTTCACGAAATGTCAGATTATCCAAAAATTGATTTTGAATTAATAAGAAAACATTTTAAGGATTGGGAACATCATAAAATGGATGATATTTCTACTTACAGAAATAAATCTTTTTCATCACCTGTAACTGGATCCATTGCCCCAATTCACCATACCCCTTGGGCATCTGCGATGGATGATTCCATGGATACATTTTTAAAATAATAAATTTTCTATAATAATGTTTTTTTGACGGATAACTTCCACCCATTCAACAATTTGTTTCTAACAGTATTGCTTAATTTAGGTTTGAAAATTTTATCTTTTTTCCATGTTCTCTTAATTTGATCTAATGATTTAAATACACCAATTTGGTATCCAGCAAATAATGCAACCCCCAGAGCTGTAGTTTCCAAAACTTTGGGTCTTTCTGTTTTAACATTGATAATATTTGCTAAAAATTGCGAAAACCAATTATTTTTAACCATTCCGCCATCAATTTTAATTTTATTAGGCTTCAAACCATCTTTCCTCATTGCATTAAAAAGATCATAGCTTTGATATGCCACAGACTCTATCACTGCCCTTACCAAAGTTTTCCAATCACTGTCTCTAGTTAATCCTGTTATAACTCCTCTTGTATCAGGTCTCCAATATGGGGCTCCCATTCCACTAAAAGCTGGTACAACATAGACATCTTCATTATTTTTTTTTGATTTAGCAATTTGTTCAGTATCATAAGCATTATTAATTAGCTTTAACTTATCTCTTAACCATTGAACACCTGCCCCAGCAATAAAAATAGAGCCTTCTAGTGCAAAAGTATTTTTTCCATTCAGCCTGTAACAAATAGTAGTTAATAATTTATTTTTTGAAATAATTTTTTTAGATCCTGTATTCATTATTGCAAAAGCTCCTGTTCCATAAGTACTTTTTATTGAGCCTTTTTCAAAACAACATTGACCAACAGCTGCAGCTTGTTGATCACCCAAAACCGCACAAATAGGAATTTCATATCCAACTATTTTTTTATTTGTCGTTCCAAAATTGTCTGCTGAATTTTTTACGCCTGGTAGAATACGTTTTGGGATATTCAGTTTTTTTAAAATTTCTTTGTCCCAGGTATTATTATTTATATTAAATAACATTGTCCTACTTGCATTTGTTGCATCAGTTAAATGATGTTTACCATTAGTCAGTTTCCAAATTAAATAGGTATCTACTGTTCCAAACAGTAAATTGTTAGATTTTAAGAGTTTCTTTGAAATTTTTATATTTTCCAAGATCCATTTAATTTTAGTAGCTGAAAAGTATGGATTAATTAATAATCCTGTTTTTTTTCGAAAAATATTTTCAAGTTTTTTTTTCTTTAGCTTTTCACAATATTCTTGTGTTCTTCTATCTTGCCAAACAATAGCATTGTAAATTACTTTACCAGTTTTTTTATTCCAAAGGATAGTGGTTTCTCTTTGATTTGTAATTCCAATACTTAATATTTTACCTTTTAAAGTTGAAGCTTTTCTAATTACATTTTTTAAAGCTTTAATAGTTGAAGACCAAATTTCGTTTGGATTATGCTCAACCCATCCATTTTTAGGAAAATATTGAGTAAACTCAAATTGAGACGTGAATTTAATATTACCTTGTAAATCAAATAAAATTGCTCTTGAAGATGTTGTACCTTGATCAATAGCGACAAGAAACTTTTTCACAAGTTTAATCTATTCCCAAGTGTTTTTTTCTTTTATCAACCCAAGTTCTTATTAAATTGTCAAATATTAAACCTATGAAAGCAACACATATTCCTAATGTTAATCCAATTCCCGCACCTTTTTTGTCTGACAAAGCTTTTAAAATATATTGTCCTAAATCTTCTGTTCCAATAAATGCCCCTATAATTACCATAAATAAAGCAAAAACTATAGTTTGATTAAGTCCCAACATCATATGTGGGAATGCTAAAGGAAACTCTATCTTAAATAGTCTTTGAAATTTTGTTACCCCTGACATTGTTGCAGCATCATGTAAACCAGACGGGACACTTCTAAGTCCTTCTATTGTATATCTCGTTGCAGGTATAGTTGCATAAACTATTACTGCTATAAGAACAGAAGTATCAGTTATACCAAACAGCATCATTACAGGAATTAAATATACAAATGATGGAAAGGTTTGAAAAATATCACATACATTTAACATAAATTTTGTTGAGTGTTTATTTTGAAAACATAAAGTTCCAACTGTAAATCCAATAATGCATGATACAATTACACCAAATGTTGCCATATAAGTTGTTACTAAAGCTCTATCCCACCAAGGGCTTAATGCTATAAATAAAGTCAAACCACAAACTACTAAAGCTGATCTTGTCCCACCAATCAAATATCCCGCTCCAACTACTAATACTAATGTAGCTATCGCTGGCATTCTTAAATATAAAGCTCTCATTGGCTGAAGCACTTCAACAATCAACCACGTATTAAATGCTTTTATGTAAACAAAAAATGTGTCGAATATCCAGTCAACTCCTTTATTCCAAAAATCTGCGGTTGATATCCCTTTATTATGTGGAACTTCAAATAAATAATTATATCCATCTTTAAAATAAATAGATCCAAAATACGCTAATACAATTCCTACAATCATTATGAGTCCGAAAAATAATGAGTTTTTATTCCTTTGGAAAAAATTTAGATTGCCAAAATAATCGACTTGTTTATTTGCCCAAGCTAAGGACATCTTATCCAATAGAATTGCAATCAAGCTTATGCAAAGTCCTGCTTCTAAAGCTAATCCGATATTTAACTGGTTTAATGCTAACAATAAATTAAATCCTAAACCTTTTGCTCCAATAAATGCAGAGATAACTGCCATAGAAAAACAAACCATTATAACTTGGTTAACTCCGATCAAAATATCTCTTCTTGCTGTTGGAATTAAAACTTTGAACATTAGTTGCCAATTATTACATCCACTCATTCTACCAGCTTCAATAACTTCCGGTGGTACAGCTCTTAATCCTAATAAGGTCAATAATATCATAGGAGGCACAGCTACAATCATTGTTATAATTACTGCTGCATGATCCCCAACTCCAAAAAGTACAAGAGCAGGAACTAACACAGCGTACTGAGGCATTGTCTGCATGACTAAAAGTATTGGATATAAAGCTTTTTCAACTCTTTTACTCTTAAAGGCAGCAATACCAAGACTTAATCCAAATATAAATGATAGTGGTGCTGCAACTAAAATAAAAGATAATGTCTGCATTGATGGTTTCCACTGACCAAAAATAGAAATATAAGTCATTGCTAAACCTGCAAAAATGGCCAACCCTCTACCACCTAACTTATAAGCAAGTATTGCAGAACCTGCAGCAACAATAGTCCAGGGTAAACCAGGTAATTCTGCCCAAGGATTAGCATCAATCCAATCCCAACTTGTAAATGCTACGATAGTTTCAAGCCCACCAAGTAAAATCTCTCTAATTAATTCTATTAAAAAGGTCATAAAGGCAGTTAAATTTCTAGTAATTTGTAAAACTAAAGGTCTAGTTTTATATTCTTGAGTATCTTCGTTCCAAAACTCCATTGGCATCCAATCATTCATCAGAAAGAATAAAGAATCATTTATCCAAATTGGTAACCAACCAAGTAAAGGAGGTAGTCTCCAAAAAACATCAAAAGCGTAATACCTTACTTCTTTTCCTAAAAAAACAAAGGTGCTTTGATTAGGGTCTTTTACAAATTCAGCCTGTCCTCTAATAAATTTATAAGTTTCAGGTACGTCTATCGCAAAACATAAAGCGAAAAATACTATTAATAAAAATAACCATTGAAATAATTTTGGATATTTTTTTAGAAATTCCATAATTTAATTATTATTTTTTCTTCCTCCAAAAACTGTATTAATAATTTTTGTTGGATTAATAGATCCTACAATATTATTGTTGTTATCTATTACAGCTACAGTCTTTTCCTGTGTTAATATTTTTTCTGCCACATTTTCAATTATTTCGTCTCTTAAAACTTTTAAATCACCTATATTTTCTGTAGTTGAAGAGTCCATTACATCTTTAATTAATAAAACTTTTTCTCTAGGAACTTCTTCAGTAAATTTTCTTACATATTCTGTTGCAGGATTTAAAACTATATTTGCAGGAGTATCTAATTGTTCAATAATCCCATCTTTCATAATTGCAATTCGATCAGCAAGTTTAAGAGCTTCATCAAAATCATGGGTTATAAACATAATTGTTTTTTGTAACTTTTCTTGTAGTCTTAAGAATTCATCTTGCATCTCTTTTCGGATTAACGGATCCAGCGCTGAAAAAGGTTCATCTAAAAACCAAATATCTGGCTCAACTGCCAATGATCTAGCAATACCTACTCTCTGTTGTTGTCCTCCAGACAGCTCTCGCGGAAAATAGTTTTCTCTTCCATCAAGACCAACTAGTTTGACCATATCCATTGCTTTATTGATGCTCTCCCCTGTATTAATACCCTTAATTTGCAAAGGAAAAGCTATATTTTCGACAACTGTTTTATGGGGAAGAAGCGCAAAACTTTGAAAAACCATTCCCATCTTATTTCTTCTTAGATCGATCAGTTCTTTATTATTTAAATTTAATAGATCTTGACCCTCAATGAAGATTTTTCCACCTGTTGCATCTGTTAATCTCGATATGCATCTTAACAATGTAGACTTACCTGAACCTGAGAGTCCCATTACGACCAACATTTCTCCTTTAGATACCTCAAATGAAGCATTATTAACCCCAACTATACATCCATTTTCCTGAAAAGTTTTTGCGTCTACATTGCCATTCGCTTCCTTAAGCATAGTTTCAGCATTTTCGCCAAATATCTTATAAACAGACTCACATTTAATTACTGGTTCAGACATAAATTATAATAAGGTTATACGAAATTAAGATAAAATAAAATCTCTTAAATTTGTTAAATTTCCTCCCTAAAAATTTTTTATAAAATAAACTCTTGTATCAATTCCTGTGCTTAAAAAACTTAAAGCCTCTCCACTTACAGAAATAGTTTCATCTACGCCAACATTATTTCCACTAACCACAAAACCTGCAAAGCACTTATTTTTTTCTTTATCCCATTTAACAAACGTTTCATCTATCTTATTGCCATTAATGGTGTAAATTTCGTGTGCTCTAAAGTTTAAAAAATTTGCTCCCATAATTGCACGTTGAGGAATAAGTTTTGTTGCTTTACAAACCGCCTCATATAATTCATCTGATAATTTAAAATGATCTGTACCATCAAAAGAAACTAAAATTCCTGATGGAAGACTTGAGATTAATTTATTTAATTTTCTCTCTTGTGCAATTCTTTCTTCTTCTATTTTCATTTTAGCAACCAATTCATCACCTTCACCAAATATTTTATTTAAGATAAAAAAAGTTATAAATATAATAACTATAATTCCTATTAGCCCACCAAACTGTTTGATAGGTTCTGGTAATTCCTTAAAATTACTCTTGTAGTTTTCCATTTTTCCAAATACCAGTTTTTTGTTTTCCATCAGACCAAGTAAAAGTTCCTTTACCATTCATAAATCCCTTGGCCCATTCCCCTTCATAAGTTGAACCATCAGGAAAAAATAAAGTTCCAACACCGCTCCATTCACTATTTTTAAATTCGCCTTTGTAAATATATCCGTTAGGCCAGGTTTCTACTCCTTGACCATGTTTTTTGGTTGCAACCCACTCACCTTCATAGGTTGTTTTGTCTGTATAAATCCATTTACCATAACCATTTTCACAGTTTCCTTCTTTACAACCTGTGCTTCTTGCCTGGGCAATTGACATTGCTAAAAGGTAAAAAAATATGCAAAATAATAGTCTTTTCATCATTTCATTTTACACATTATTTTTGAAAAAAAAATTAGGCATTTTTTGTTTTATTTTTACAATAATAAATAGTTATATATTTTTCTGAATTTTCACTGTTAATGTTCTTAGTTATTTCGTGAATTAATTCTCCGGTTTTTCTAGTAATTATTGCAGATTCTGAATAATTTTTTTCTTTATTAAATGCTTTAAATAAAACCACATCTTTATTTACTATTTTCACATCAAAATTTGAATTTTGTGAGAAAAAATCTGACAATCCATTAACCATCAAAGTACTTGGTTGATTAGTATACAATTTTAAAGAATTTAAATTCTGTTCATCAACTTCTTCCGCTAAAAATGTTTTGTAATTATATTCAGAGTTTTTGATTATTTTTTTTTCTAATTTACAATTAAATTCCAAATTAAGATCTTCATTTATATTAATATTTTTTGCAAAAACATTATTAAGGGCAATAAAGGTAAAAAATATAAAATAAAATAATTTGATCATCACATATTAGTTTTTGTTAAAAAAAATCTCCCCCAACATAGTTGGGAGAGATTTAATTTTTAGTTTTTTAAAGCTTATTTTGTAAACGCTTGCCAAACACTCTTGTTGTCAGCTAACCATTTTTTAGCTGCATCTTCATGAGTCATTTTGTCAACGTCAACTAAAGCTGCCATTGCACCAATTTGACTTGTAGAGAAAGAAAGTTTTTGAAACGCTTTAGCTGCTGCAGGATGAGTTTTTGGGAAATCTTCATGCGCTGCTTTTTTCAAATAACCATCTGGAGAACCACATTTTCCATCTCCACCATCCTCTGGTCTACAACCAGCTGTGTATGGAGGAAAGTCGATGAAAGTAAAACCAGCACCATCTGTAAAGTTTGGTGTCCAGTTAAATATGATAGTTCCTCTTCCTTCTTTTTTAGCTGCTGCTAATTCCGCCCATAATGCATCTGCACTACCAGCAAATTTAACCCACCATAGATCTCCTAAACCAAGAGCATCAACTCTTTGAGGTATTAAATCTCCATGCCAAGTTTGTGGCCCTTCTAACATTCTTCCTTTTCCATCTGGAGAGTCAGGTGTTGTAAAGTTTTTTGCACAATCTGGATTTTTTAAAGCAGTCCAATCCGGTAGACCTGGGCATAAGCCTTTTTCTACAACCCAGTTTGGATAACCCATATCTTCAAGAGTTCTTGCCTCGTGATCACCCATATCTAATAAACCACCTTTATCCAAAGCAGTTGTGAATGATTTACCAAAAGCAGATTCCCACACTTCGTGAGATATAGTTACGTCTCCAATTCTAATTGACTCGTATACTGCCTGTGAGTCAGCATTTACATATTTTACATTGTTACCCATGCTTTCAAAAATTCCACCAATAACATATGCCATTACAATTTGGCTTGACCAGTTATGAGTTGGGATAACAATCGGTTTTTTACTATCTGCTGCGTTAGAAATTCCTGCAAAACTTACAAGAGAAATCACTAAAGCTGATAGTAGAGATATTATTTTTCTCATTATTTCCCCTTTCCTTAATATTAAGAATTAAATTATCTGCTCTATTAAAGAGACAGTCAACAAGCAAAATAGATATAAATGTATATATAAAATTTATATATAAATTTGTTGATACTTTAATATAGTTTAGGCATATTTAGATTATATATGCAAACTAGTTTAGCTATTAAAGAACCTGGTTTAAATGTACTACCACCTGGAGTTGAAAGATATATTGTCAATGCAGGTGGAATTACTGGAATTCAAATTTTTCCTGATGACGAAATTCAAATAATTAATAATGAAGGAAATCAAATTTGTGAAATCAATTCTTTTGATAAAGACGGAAACTCAGAATTAGCTCTTTTAAATTTAAAAGAAAATAAAAATTCTTCTGAAATAAAAAAAATTCTTTTTAAAAAAGATGAAAGCTCTATGCAGGCTTTGCTTCAATTAAACAAAAGAAATTTAAAAATTGAAAAAGCTAAGTCAGCAATATTATTTGACAAAAATACCAAAGCTGGTGAAAAAATAAATTTGAAATCTAAAGATAAATGTTATTGCATATTTGCAGCACCTGCAGATGATATGCTTGTTCATGATCAAAATCCACCATCAGATTTAACAATAATAATAAAAAGAGCTAAAATTAAAAATAATGATAAAGAATTTTCATTAATACCAGATCCAATTTATGATCCGGATCATGAAGTAAATATTGATAGAAAAACTGCAACTGGCTATCAGGTCAAAGCTGGTGATTATATTCAAATTATAACACCAACAGGAAGACAGTGTTCAGACTTTGTAGCATATGATACAGCTAAATTAGAAAAGGGTTTAGAGAGAGGTCTTGATTGGCAAACAACTAGAACTTTTATGGGTCACACTTTTCCTGGCCCAGGCCTATATTCAAAATTTTATGACACTGATCATGAACCTTTAATAGAGGTGATAAGAGATACTGTTGGTATACACGATACTTTCAACTTAGCTTGTACTTCAAAATACTATGAAGACTCGGGATATTTTGGGCATGCAAATTGTTCTGATAATTTAAATGACTCTATGGAAAAATATGGAGTAGAGAAAAAAAAAGGTTGGCAAGCGATAAATCTTTTTTTTAATACATCTGCTGGAGGTCTCAATTCAGTAACTTCTGACGAGTCATATGCAAGACCAGGTGATTATGTAATTTTTAAAGCACTTAAAGATTTAACCTGTGGTACAACAGCTTGTCCTAGTGATATTGATAGCTGTAATGGATGGAACCCTACTGATATTTTTGTTAGAACTTATGAAAAAAGTAAAGAATTTACAAAATCTTATGGATTTAGAATGAAAACAGACTCAGAAAATAAACTTACAAGGAATACAGGGTTTTACGAAAGAACTTCTAAATTAACTAGAAACTTTGTTGATGCTAGAGGTTTTTGGTTGCCAAATGATTATACAAAACATGGAGTTATTAACGAATATAATGCTTGTAGAGAGAAAGCTGTTTTAATTGATTTATCTTCTTTAAGAAAGTTTGAAATTCTTGGTCCTGATGCTGAAGAATTAATGAATTACACTTTAACTCGAAATGTTAAAAAACTTTCAGTAGGCCAAATTGTTTATTCAGCAATGTGCTATGAAAATGGGACCATGTTTGATGATGGCACTTTATTAAAACTTAGCGATCATGGTTTTAGATGGGTTTGTGGAGATGAGTATGGTGGGGAATGGCTTAAAGAACAGGCAAAAAAGAAAAATTATAAAGTTCATATAAAAAATTCTACAGACCAAATAAATAATCTATCTTTGCAAGGACCAAAAAGTAGAAAAATTTTAGAAAAAATAATTTTTACACCTCCTACACAGCCCTCTATATCTGAATTGGAATGGTTTAGATTTAGTATTTGCAGATTAGAAGAATTAAATGGAATACCATTAATTGTTTCACGAACGGGTTATACAGGTGAGCTTGGTTTTGAAATTTGGTGTCATCCGAGCGATGCATCAACTGTTTGGGATAAAGTAATGGAAGCAGGTAAAGACGAAGGTTTGATACCTGCTGGTTTTGCTGCTTTAGACCTTTTAAGAATTGAAGCTGGTTTAATATTATTTGGTAATGAATTTGATGGACAACAAGATCCCTTTGAAGCAGGGATTGGTTTTTCTGTAGCATTAAAATCTAAAACGGAAGATTTTATAGGAAGAGAAAACCTAATTAAAAGAAAAGAAAACCCTCAAAAAAAATTAGTTGGGTTAGAATTGATTGGTAAAGAACAAGCAAACCATGGAGACTGTGTACACATTGGAAGATCTCAAGTTGGTGTGATTACAAGCGGGTGCATTTCACCAACACTAAATAAAAATATTGCCTTATGCAGAATAGATGTAGGTCATTCAGAAATAGGAAATGAAGTTGAAATTGGAAAAATAGATGGTCATCAAAAAAGAATTCCAGCTAAAATTGTAGGATTTCCTCATTACGATCCTAAGAAAACTAAAGTTAGATCATAATGCCTAAATCAACAAAAGATCTATTAGAATTTTGGGAAGATCAAATGAAGTTTTCTCATACTTCTAGTAACTACTTTTTTAGAAAATCACCTTCACACTATCATATGATGCTGCTTGTAATGTCTGCATTTAAATTAAAACAAAATTTATCTGTAGAGGAATTAAAAACAAAATTATTTAAAACTTCACGACCAAAATCTGCTTTAATTATTAATGAGGCATGTGAAAAAGGTTTTTTTTATTTAGAGAAAACCTCAGAAGATCAAAGAAAAAAATATATTAAACCAAGTGCTTCATTTATTGAGGAATTTAACGATTATTTGTCCACTCTTAAGAATTTAAGTTTTTAATGGTTTATAACTTTAAGGTTGTATAACTTTTTATTTCTAAATTTTATATATAAAAAAAATTATATATTTAACTTTTACCAAAAAATAATGTTTCATTATGTCATTACCGACAAAAGCTAAAGTAGTAATAGTTGGCGGAGGAATTCACGGACTAAGTACTGCTTGGAAATTATCTGAAACATATAAAAATCCTAACGACGTTGTTGTGCTCGAGAAAAAAGATACTGCTTCAGGAGCAAGTGGAATTGCTTGTGGTGTTGTAAGAAATAATTACTTCCAACCTGCAATGAGAGAATTGATGGCCCATTCTGTGAGTATATGGGAAAGTGATGCGAAAGCTTTTAAATATAATCCAGTTGGTTACATGCAGATTTCACCAGAAGTTATGCATAAAGATGTAGCTAGTATTTATGAACAACAAAAAGCAATAGGTTATGAATCTGTATTTGTTGAAGGTGAAAAAGATTGCATGAAATACATGAAAGGTATTTTTGATGATTGGCAAGCAAAAGGTATTACCTCTGTATTGCATGAAAAAAAAGGTGGTTATGCTTTCAATAAAGACTCAATTAAAGCTCTTGAGAAAAAAGCAAATTCAAACGGTGTCAATGTACATAAAGGTGTAAAAGTTACTGGTTTTAAAAGAGGTAGTAACAGTAATGCAATTACGGGTGTTGTTACAGACCAAGGTACAATAGATTGCGATCAAGTAGTAATAGGTGCGGGTCCCTGGGTAAGAGACTTTTGGAATATGTTAGAACTACCAAAGACTACCGAAATAAAAGGTAAAGATGGAAAGATGCATGAAGTGGATATGTGGAAGTACTGGTTTTTACAAGAAGGAGTTTTAGGTGTTGATGCCGATTATTTAAAAACAAACGATGGCAAACCTCCCCCGGTAATTCATGTAGATACAGATGCACCTCTTTATTCAGATATGAATGGAAAATTAATAACTGATGAACTTTGGGGAATTTACTACAAACCTGATATAGAGGGATTGGGTGTGCAAGGAGGTACGTCACCTTATGTCGTACAAAAACATTTTGATCAAGTTAATGTTGATCCTTATGGAATTGAGTCACCTGAATTTCAAACAACTGATAAGTTTTCAGATATGTGGACAGCAGCATTAGCACATATTCAAAAAAGATTTGTTGGAAAATCAAACTTGTATAGAAAAGGACCATCTGGTGGCCTTGGATGTCTAACTCCTGACTCATTTCCAATTTTTGACAGATTTTTTGAAAATGTTTACATGATTGCTGATGCTAATCATGGATATAAAATGTTAGGTGTTGGTCATTTAGTTGCGCAGGAAGTTTTAGGGAAAGAAAGCGAATTATTAAAACCTTTCAGATTCAATCGATACGCGAAAGGAGAACTTCACCCAACGTCTAATAGTCCGTTTCCATGGAGTTAATTTATCTGAGTAGACAGATGTTTTATTTTCAGTTAACTTTTTGGACTAAAAATTCTTAGGGGGAATATGACTGATCTAGAAAAACATGTAAATCAACCAGGCAGAGCAAAGTTAGTAAAAAAAGTTAGAGAAAAAATTAATGAATTAGGAATAACTTATATTTATTATCAATTTATTTCAGTAACAGGTAGAGTTGTAGGAAAAGGGATACCTGCTGATCACTGGGAAAGAACCGCAGAAAAAGGCTTTCAATTAGTTTATGGAGCAACAGCAAATTTATTTTTAGACAGACACAACAATTACATTGGTTATGGACCTGAAGCAATGGAACTAGTTGGAATTCCAGACCCAGAAACTTTTGTTCAATTACCTTGGGATAAAAGAGTTGGAAGAGTATTTGTTACATGTTTTAGAAATAGAGAAGAGAGAAAAAATCCAGGAGGCCATTTAACTTCTGATTGCAGAGGAAATTTAAGAATTTTCATGGATGAATTTAAAAAGAAGCATGGTTTAGAATTAAGAGTTGGAACAGAGCCTGAGATGATGTGGTTAACCAAAAATGAAGATGGCACACCAACGGGAAAAGGTTTTTCAAAACCATTTTGTTATCATATAGATCAATTTGAGTCATTAAGACCTGTATTTATGAAAGTAATTGAATATTCAAAGGCAATGGGTCTAGACATGATACAAGGAGATCATGAGGATGCTCCAGGACAATTAGAGCTTAATTGGACATACGATAATGTCTTGAGAAACGCTGATAGATTATCAACATATAGACAAATATGTGCTCAAGTTGCTAGAGAACACAATCTAATAGCTTGTTTTATGACAAAACCATTTATGGGTGTATCTGCTAGCGGTTGCCATACAAACATGTCATTATGGAAAGGTGGAAAAGTTTCAGTTAACAAGTTAGGAAACAAAAAGCTTCCAGGTGTTGAGGAAGTCTTCAGTTATGTTTCAGGTGGAACTAATACATTTATGCCTGATACAAAAGATATGCAGTTGCCAGGAAAAATTGGTCTACAATCAATTGCTGGTATTATGAAACACTTGCCTGCTTTAACAGCTCTTGGATCATCAACTGTAAATTCTTACAGAAGATTGTGGGATCAAGGATTTTGGGCTCCAGTTTATGCAGACTGGGGATATCAAAATAGAACATGTGGGTTAAGAGTTTCTGCTCCAGGAAGATTTGAATATAGATCAGTTGACTCAATGCATAATCCTTATTTGCTTGGTGCTGCTTTACTTAAAGCATGTGATGAGGGTATTACAAAAAAAATGAAGCCAGCAAAACCAGAGTCTAGAAACATCTATGAAGCTCAAAAAGCTGGTAAGGATGTAAAAAAATTACCTTTAAGTCTAGGAGAAGCTCTTGATAGACTTGCTGAGGATGAAGTGATCAAATCTGCAATGCCAGATGAAATGTATAAAGTCTTTCACTGGTACAAAAATGATGAGTGGGAAAGATTTCTTGGTGCAACAACTCAATGGGATCTTGATACTTATCTGGATTGTTTACCATAAGGAAAAAATATAGGAGATAAAACAATGTGCGGAATTGCGGGTCTTATTCATAGAGGAAAGTCTTCAAACGTAGGTCAAGAACTTCAAGGAATGCTTCAAGCATTAAAACATAGAGGCGAAGACTCTACTGGCTATGCTCTTTATGGAGATACAGATGGTCAAAACTTTATCATGAGATTTAAGGTTGGTGAAAATGTTGGTGAAGGTAGTTCATCAGTGATGGAGGATGTATCTGTTTATGATGAAAGAAAAAAAATTGTAGATAGTTATATTTCTCAAATGGGAGCGAAGATTATAAAAGAAGAAAGAATACTACCCTATTCTCTAAGATATGAGATTGACTATGACAAAGGAGATTTACTTGAATTTTCTCAAAAAATAGAAAGCATTCCTGGAGTTGAGATCCTTTCAATGGGAAAATCTCTAGAAGTTATAAAAGATTTAGGCAATGCAAAAGCTGTTTGTGATAGATACAATTTAGGTGATCTAGTTGGTACTCATGCAATTGGACACGCTAGGATGGCAACAGAGTCTGGTGTAGACATTAAATCTGCGCACCCATTTTGGGGCTACCCTTTTAGTGATGTTTCAGTTGTGCATAATGGTCAATTAACTAACTATTGGAATAATAGAAGAATTTTAGAAAACAAAGGTATGAGATTTATGTCTGAGTGTGACTCTGAATTAATTGCAGTTTACTTGGCAGAAAAAATGAGAAATGGGGCTACACTCGAAGAAGGTATGAAAGATAGTTTATCTGGACTCGACGGAGTGTTCACTTACTTTGTAGCAACAAAAAATTCACTTGGAATGGCTAAAGACACTATGGCAGCAAAACCATTAGTTTTATATGAGTCAGATGATTTGGTTGCTATGGGATCAGAAGAAATAGCAATCAGATCTGTTCTTCCACAAGAAATAGATACTTATGATCCATTTGATGGAGAGGTTAAAGTATGGCAAATTTAAAAACAACTGAGAAAAAAACAAAAGCTCAATCAATGGGACTTCATACTGAAGTTCTTACTGGTAAAACACAACAAAAGTTTTTTAATCCAGATGAAGCAGAAAACTTTTATTATTGGGGAACATACGATGTAGATTTTAATAAAAGAACTGAGCTTGATGTAAATGATATGGATTGCAAAGAGGCAAATAAAAAAATTGATGAATTGATGAGTCAGGGTTACGGAACAATAGTAATTAAAAATCCACAAGGAAAACACAGTTTAGGTGTTGGAATTTTAAATAAATTAAACTTAATCTTTGAGGGAAGTTTGGGTTATTTTGGAGTTGGTTCTATTGATGGTCCTACGGTAAGAGTTAATGGAAGAGTTGGATGGTCATGTGCAGAAAATATGATGGCTGGAAAAGTTGTAATTGAAAAAAATGCAGGATCTTGTTTTGGAGCAGCGGTAAGAGGTGGAGATTTAATTTGCAAAGGAAGTGTTGGTGCAAGAACAGGTATTGACCAAAAAGGTGGAACAATAATAATTGGTGGTGACGCTGGTGCTTTTACAGGATTTATGATGCAAAGAGGAAGAATAGTGGTTTTAGGTAATGTAGGTATAAACCTTGGAGACTCTATGTATGATGGAACAATCTATGTTGGGGGAAAAATTGGATCATATGGAAGTGATGCGATTGAGTCACCTATGACAAAAAGTGATATAGATTGGTTGAAAAGAAAACTTAAGGTCGCTGAAATTGGCGAAAATTTTGATGTTTCTAAAATGACTAAAGTCGTTGCGGGTAAAAAACTTTGGAATTATGACGCTTTAGAACCAACTGAGAAAAAAGGAGCTATATAATGGCAAAAAAGAAAAATGGAAAAACAAATGGTCATTCTAATGGCAATGGTCAAAGTGAATTTTCAAAAAGAAATAAAAGTTTATTAGGTTATAATTCAATATTTACTCCAGAGGTAATCGACGACATACATATAAAAGCGCAATTAGGTAGATACAGAATGCGTGGTATGGCGCTAATGAAAAAAATTCCTACATTTGATGATCTAGTATTTTTACCTGGTACACTTACAAGATTTGTAATCGAAGGTTACAGAGAAAAATGTGAAACTAAAACTGTTATAGGTCCAAGATGTGAAAATCCAGTTGAACTTGATATTCCAGTTTATATTACTGGAATGAGTTTTGGAGCTTTATCTTATGAAGCTAAGACTGCATTAGCTAGAGGTGCTACAATGGCAGGAAGCGCAACATGTTCTGGTGAAGGTGGAATGATTCCAGATGAAAGAAGATATTCTGAAAAATGGTATTACCAATGTATTCAATCAAGATATGGTTTTAATCCACATCATGCACAACTCGCAGATGGGATTGAAGTATTTATTGGACAAGGTCAAAAAGTTGGAATGGGTGGTCACTTAATGGGTCAAAAAGTTACTGACCAAGTAGCAGAAATGAGATCATTACCTGCTGGTATTGACCAAAGATCTCCAGCTAGACACCCTGATTGGCTAGGTCCAGATGATTTAGCATTAAAAGTTCAAGAACTAAGAGAACTTACAAAAAATAAAGTTCCAATTCAATTAAAGCTTGGTGCAGCTAAAGTTTATGATGATGTACGTATGGCTGCAAAGTGTGATCCTGACTCAATTTATTTAGATGGTATGGAAGGATCAACTGGTGCAGGCCCTCACATAGCTGCAGCTAATACAGGAATTCCAGGGATAGCTGCTATTAGAGAAGCAAGAAGAGCAATTGATGATGTTGGCAAAACTGGAAAAGTAACATTGATATATGCAGGTGGTGTAAGAGATGGTGCTGACATGGCTAAAGCGCTAGCTTTAGGTGCAGATGCAATTGCAATAGGAACTGGAGCAATGATAGCTTTGAATTGTAATAAAGAAATTCCTGAGTCTAATTTTGAAAAAGAGATGGGAGTTCCAGCAGGTCACTGTTATCACTGTCACACAGGTCGTTGTCCAGTTGGTGTTGCAACACAGGATCCTAAACTTAGAAAAAGATTAAATCCTGATGATGCTGCTTTAAGAGTTTATAATTACCTGCACACAATGACTTTAGAGGCTCAATTATTAGCAAGAGCATGTGGTAAAACTAATATTCACTCTTTAGAACCTGAGGATTTAGCAGCTTTAACAATGGAGGCTTCTGCATTAGCAAAAGTACCACTTTCTGGAACAAATCATACTGTTGGAGTTGATGATTTTCATAAAATTTAATTATGCCTAAAAAGAAAAACAAAAAAGCAAAAAAAGAAATAAAAGGCCAATTAGGTAAGAAAAAAGAGACTGCTAGAGAAAAAATGATAGGTCAAACAATTGGCTATCGTTATGATGTAAATTTACTTCCAGACTATTCAAGAATTACACCATTCCTAAAAAAATATATCGAAGCAATGGGATGGGATGATTTAAATTGGTTAGAAGATGTTCACATGGGTTATGAAGAAGATAGACCTGCAGTTTTTGATAGAAACGCAAACGGATGGGTTACAATTCCAAAAAAAATCAAACTTCCAAATAATCAGCAAGATAGAGATATGATTGCAAGAGAATTGTTAGTAAAATTCCAAATGTCTCCAAATCATCCACTAGTAGATCTTAAAAAAGCTTACAGAAAATTCTAGAATCACCAAAAATTTATATATACCAGAGGTTGTTCTCTTAAAAATAAACTGCATTTATCTTATGTAATTTAAGATTGATCATGTTGCGCCATTTATTAGTATTTCTCTAATTTGTTTAAACAATTGGAGGTTAAATGACTGACGAACTAGGTGCATTGACAACCATATTCACAGAATTTTACTATTGGATAACAGTAGTACTTATGTTTCTAATCCACGTAGGATTCTGTATGTATGAAGTTGGAGCTTCCCGATACAAACATCATCAACATACTTTAATGAAAAACACAATGCTGATACCTCTGGTAACAGTTACTTGGTTTTTATTTGGTTGGTGGATTTATTGGGCATTTCCAACAGGACCAGGTCTTGCACCATCAATAATGACTGAAAGTACAGCTCTGATTACGGATGACTCAGCTTTTAGTGCTAAATGGTATTTACCAAATAGTGAACTTATGGCTATTAATTTAGGTGATCATATAAGCGGAGTTTTTTGGGCTGCATTTTTGTTGTTCTCTTGGACAGCTGCTTCAATAGTATCTGGTGCTGTAATTGAAAGAATTACAACTTTTGCATTTGGAATTCTTGCAATTGCAATTGGATCTGTATTTTGGAGTATAGATGCTGCATGGGGATGGCACTTTGACGGATGGATGTTAAAGTTACTTGGATATCATGATGCTTATGCGTCTGGAGTAATTCACGCTGTAGCAGGTGGATTTGCTTTAGGTGTTTTAGCAGTTTTGGGACCAAGAATTGGAAAATTTTCATCGAGTGGAGAACCTAGAAATATCGGACCAAGAAATCCTTGGTTAGTAACTGTAGGATTATTCTTAATTTATACAGGTTTCTGGGGTTTTTACGCGGCGTGTAATATTCCAATTTATGACCTAGGACCAGAATATGGTATGGAAGGTGTAACTTACTTTACAGCAACTAACATATATGTAACTCCAACAACACTTAGTGGTATTACAATGAATTTCTTAATGTCACTATCTGGTGGATTGCTAGCAGGATATGTAATATCCAAAGGCGATCCTTTCTGGACTTACTCAAGTGGACTTGCTGGGATAATATGTGCTTCTGCAGGAAATGACTTATATCACCCAATTCAATCTTTAATAATTGGAATGATAGGTGTTGTTATTGCTTACAAATTGCATTACTGGGTTGAACGAAGGTTCAAAATTGATGATGCAGTTGGTGCTGTAGCTGTACATGGTTATGCTGGATTTGCTGGACTTGTAATATGTGGGTTTGTATTAAATGGATACCCTTCTTCAGGATATAGCGTAGGTGCAATGTGGGATGGAAGCAACTATGCTGCGATAAATCCTTTAGGAATGTTTATTGGTGCAATAATCATGTTCTTTGTTCTGGGAATGATACCAGGTTACATAATTGCTAAAGTGTTAAATGGAATGGGCAAACTCAGAATCCCTAGGGAAGTTGAGTTGGCTGGTTTAGACTACCAAATAATGGAGGAAGCAAAAGAAGATGAAAAAGCTGTTGCTTCTTCGAGTAGTTAAAGGAGGATAATATGGCTACAGTATCAAATTGGATAGATCATCTAAATAAACCTGCTGAAGAAGTTGCAGGTGCAGTTTATCCAGGAGTTGGATCAGAAGGTATATTAGTTCTTATACTTGCTGTTATTTGGATTGGTTGGACAGTTGTGAGTGCTAAACAAGAAAGTGATAAACTTTCAGAGCTCGCAAGAAGGAAGCCAAGTTCCAATGCATGGAAAAGCAATATGACTGACGGATAAAAATATAATATTAAGGGCGCATCTTATTAAATGCGCCCTTAAATAATCATGGAAGACCAAAATAAAAATCAAATAAATAAAACACCAAGTAAAATGGCAAGATTAGCTTGGCCCAAAGCTAAATATGGTGTCTATGCCGCAATCATTATCATTGTTATAATTAATGTGCTTTACTATAAAGACCAATTATTATCACTACTTTAAAATATTTTTATGTGTGGCATTGTTGGAATTTATTTAAAATCTAAAAAATTTGAAAAATCCTTAGGTGGGATGCTTTCTAAAATGTTAATCAGTATGGAGTCTAGGGGTCCTGATAGTGCAGGTTTTGCCATATACAACAAAAATAAAAATAAAATCTACAAGTATTCAATTTGTTTAAATGAATTGAGTTTTGAAAAATTTAGAAAAGAAATTAAAAAAAAAATAATATTCACTAAATTAGATAAAAATTCAGACCACGTAATTTTAAAATCTACTGAAAAACCAGGTAAAATTATACCTGTTTTAGAGGGTTTTAAGGGAATATCTTTAGTTGGTTACGGAAAATCTATCGAAATTTTTAAACAAATTGGCAAACCAAGTAATGTTGTCAAAAAATTTGATCTAGATAATTTCTCAGGAACTCATGCTATTGGCCATACAAGAATGGCTACAGAAAGTGCAATTACAACTGATGGATCACACCCCTACTCTACAGGTGAAGATGAATGTTTAGTACATAACGGATCTTTATCTAATCATAATAATCTAAGAAGAAAATTAAAAAAGAATGGATCAAAATTTAATTCTGATAATGATACTGAAGTAGCAGCTGGTTATATTTCAGATAGTTTAAAAGATAGAAATTTAAAACAAACATTAAAAAAAGGTTTGAGTGATCTTGATGGGTTTTATACTTTTATTGCAGGAACACATAGTGGTTTTGCAGTTCTAAGAGATGAGATTGCATGCAAGCCTGCTGTTATCGCTGAAACAAAAGACTATGTAGCAATTTCATCAGAGTTTCAAGCAATGGCACATTTACCAAATGTAAATAATGCAAAAATTTTTGAACCTGAACCAGGCATCGTTTATTCTTGGGGTAAATAATGATACTTGATTTAAAGAAATTAAAATTAAGATCTGTGAATGAAAAACTTCAAAATATTGATAGAAAAAAAAATAAAAGAGACTTTGTAGTATCAAACCCCGAAGGTAATCATGCTATCTGTGCAGGACTTACAGAAAATATTGATGTAACCATCAAAGGTCACGTAGGATATTATTGTGCAGGTATGAACCAAAATGCAAATATTATAGTTGATGGAAATGTGGGAACTGGAGTAGCAGAAAATATGATGTCTGGAAAAGTCCATGTAAAAGGAAATGCATCACAATCTGCAGGGGCAACTGCTCATGGTGGAACTTTGATTATTGATGGTGATGCAAGTTCAAGATGTGGAATATCAATGAAAGGTATTGATATAATAGTAAAAGGATCTGTTGGTCATATGTCTGCATTTATGGCACAATCTGGAAATCTAGTTGTTTGTGGTGATGCAGGTGAAGCATTAGGTGATAGCTTGTATGAAACAAATATATACGTAAAAGGAAAAGTAAAATCTTTAGGAGCAGATTGTGAAGAAAAAAAAATGAATAAACAGCATAAAAATAAATTAAAAGAACTTTTAAAAAAAGCTGGGTCAAATATCAAACCAGAACAATTTAAAAGATATGGATCAGCAAGAAAATTATATAATTTTAATATTGATAATGTATCTAACTATTAATTATGAAAAATAAAACTCACCCACGTCAGTCTTGGACTTTTGATGAGTACACTAATTCAGAAATTAGAAGAGCGGCTGAAACAGGAATTTATGATATCAGAGGTGGAGGCTCAAAAAGAAAACTTCCACATTTTGATGATTTATTATTTTTAGGTGCCTCAATGTCTAGATATCCTCTAGAAGGATATAGAGAAAAATGTACCACAAACGTAATTTTAGGCTCAAAATATGCAAAAAAACCTTTAGAACTTGATATCCCAATTACAATTGCAGGAATGAGCTTTGGCGCCCTATCAGGTCCTGCTAAAGAAGCGTTAGGTAGAGGTGCAAGTGAAGCTGGCACATCTACAACTACTGGAGATGGAGGAATGACACCAGAAGAAAGAGGTCAGTCTAAAAATTTAGTTTATCAACTTTTGCCCTCAAGATATGGAATGAATCCAAATGACTTGAGGAAGGCGGATGCAATTGAGGTGGTAATTGGACAGGGAGCAAAACCAGGTGGTGGAGGAATGTTGCTAGGGCAAAAAATAGATGATCGAGTTGCAGAGATGAGAACTTTACCAAAAGGAATTGACCAAAGATCTGCGTGTCGTCATCCAGATTGGACTGGTCCAGATGATTTAAAAATAAAAATTTTAGAATTGAGAGAAATCACAAAATGGAAAGTTCCTATATTTATTAAAATTGCTGGAGCTAGACCTTATTATGATACTGCTTTAGCTGTTAAAGCAGGTGCAGACGTTGTGGTACTAGATGGTATGCAAGGAGGTACAGCTGCTACTCAAGAAGTATTTATTGAAAATGTCGGGCAACCAACTTTAGCTTGCATAAGACCTGCTGTAGATGCATTACAAGATTTAAATTCTCATAGAGAAGTTCAGCTAATAATTTCTGGTGGAATTAGAAATGGCGCAGATGTAGCAAAAGCTCTTGCTTTAGGTGCAGATGCAGTATCAATTGGAAGTGCAGCAATGATCGCAATCGGTGATAATGATCCTAAGTGGGAAAAAGAATATGAAAAACTTGGAACAAAAGCTGGAGCATATGATGATTGGCATGAAGGAAATGATCCTGCTGGAATTTCAACTCAAAATCCAAAGTTAATGAAAAGATTGGATCCAAAAAAAGCAGGTAGAAAACTTTCAAATTATTTAAAAGTAATGTCTCTTGAAGCGCAAACAATAGCTCGAGCCTGTGGAAAAAATAGTCTTCATAACTTAGAGCCAGAAGATTTATGTGCATTAACTGTTGAAGCTGCAGCAATGGCTAGGGTCCCTTTGGCTGGAACAAACTGGATACCAGGTATTGAAAAGAAATAGTTATTGATAGTTATCAAATAATTCGTAGTATATTTATGAATGCCTAAAAATTTATCGAATATTGCCAAATCTAAGAAAATTAAATATTTTTTAATAAGTTTTGTAGATTTATTCGGTGTATTAAGATCAAAATTAGTACCTACACGTGCAATAAAAGAAATGCAAAAAACTGGTGCAGGTTTTGCAGGATTTGCAGCATGGCTTGATATGTCTCCAGCAGACTCTGATATGTTTGCAATACCAGATCCAAATAGTTTAATACAATTACCATGGAATAAAGAAGTTGGATGGCTTGCCTCAGACTTGTGGATGGATGGCAAACCTGTGAATGCATCTCCTAGAGTAATGTTAAAAAACCAAATAAAAGCACTATCTAATGAGGGCTATTCAATGAAGTCTGGTGTTGAATGTGAGTATTTTCTTATTTCACCTGATGGTAGTTCAATAGCAGATCAAAGAGATACACAATCTAAACCTTGTTATGATCAATCATCTCTAATGAGGCAGTATGATTTAATTAAGGAAATATGTGACTGCATGATTGAAATGGGTTGGAACCCATATCAAAATGATCATGAAGACGCAAATGGTCAATTTGAAATGAACTGGGATTATACTGACTGTTTAACTACAGCAGATAGGCATACATTTTTCAAATTTATGGTAAAGACATTAGCTGAAAAACATGGTCTGAGAGCTACGTTTATGCCTAAGCCTTTTGAAAAACTTACTGGGAACGGATGTCATGCTCATATTTCACTTTGGAAAAAGAAAAAAAATATATTTTTAGATAAAAATGATAATTTGGGTCTAAGTAAATTGGCATATAATTTTTTAGGTGGCATAATTAAAAATGCAGGTTCTTTATCAGCATTTTTCAATCCAACATTAAATAGTTACAGACGAATAAATGCACCGCCAACAACTTCTGGGGCAACTTGGTCTCCAAGTAGTATTTCTTATACGGGAAACAATAGAACGCACATGATTAGAGTTCCTGACCCAGGAAGATTTGAACTTAGACTAATGGATGGCTCAGCAAATCCATATTTATTACAAGCAGGAGTTTTGGCTGCAGGTATAAATGGTATCAGAAAAAAAATAAATCCAGGTAAACCATTATTTTGTAATATGTATACAGATCATAAAAAATATCCAAATTTAAAAAAATTACCAAACACTTTAGAAGAATCTCTTGATATGTTAAATTCAAATACCATCCTAAAAAATGCTTTTGGAAAAGATGTTTTAAATAGTTATTTAAAATTAAAAAATTCTGAAATTGAAAGTTTTAAATTAAAAGAAAATTTTGACAAACTTAAACCTATTACAAAATGGGAAAGATCTAATACCTTAGATTGTTAAAGTATGTCTATCGACTATAGACAAATTAAAAAATATTCTTCATTTATCAAAAATAAAAATTACTCGTTCAGTAGAGAAAAAATATTAAATGTATTAGACAAAAGTATTATTGATAAAGCATATAATATAATATCCAATTGGGAAACTTATACCCCTACCCCTCTTCTCAATTTAAACAAACTTTCAAAAGATCTAGGACTAAAAAATATTTTTTATAAAGATGAATCGAAAAGGTTTGGCCTCAAATCATTTAAAGCTCTTGGTGGTGCTTATGCTGTAGAGCAAGTCTCTTCTGAAAACAAAAATGTAGTTGTGGCAACTGCAACCGCAGGGAATCATGGCAAATCAGTTGCATGGGGAGCAAAAAGATTGGGAATTGCCTGCAAAATCTTCATAAGTGAATTTGTTAGCGATACACGTGCTGATGAAATGAGAAAACTTGGTGCCGATGTAATTCAAGTTAAAGGGAACTATGAAAACTCTCTAAATGAGTGCATTAAACAATCCAAAAAAAATGGCTGGGAAATTGTGCAAGATGTGGCATGGGAAAATTATCTCAAAGTTCCAAAACTAACGATGGCTGGATATTCTGTGATGATTGAAGAAATATCAAAACAAACTGATCATTATATTACACACATCTTTTTACAGGCAGGTGTCGGAGGTATGGCATCTGGAGTGATAGCAGGTGTTGCAAGATATTTTAAAAGAATTCCTAAAATTATTATTATTGAGCCAGAAAATGCAGATTGTGTATTGAAAAGTATTGAAGCTGGAAAACTCACAAAAGTTGAAATTGAAAAAGAAAGTATTATGGGTGGAATGTCTTGTGGAGAAGTATCATTAGTCCCATGGCAAATTCTTAAGAATTCTGTAAATAATTGTCTAAGTATTCCTGATGATGACATTCCGTTATCAGTTGCAATGTTGGCTAAAGGATACTTTGGAGATGAAAGAATTATTGCAGGCGAATGTTCAGCGCCTGCTGTAATAAGTCTAAACGTAAGTTGCAATAACGAACAAATTAAGAAAGATCTTGAATTAGACATGAATGCAAATGTTTTATTGATTGGATGTGAAGGTAATACAGACATAAAATTATATAACGAACTTCTATCCAAAGGATCAGAAAAGTTGTCATATGTCTGATAAAGCTCTTGTTTGGATAAGAGATGATTTTCGCATTAACAATAATGATGCATTAACTTATGCTACAAATAATCATGACCTTGTAACTGCAGTTTTCATTTTTAATAATAATATTTTTGATAATAAAAGAGAGGCACAAAAATGGTGGCTAAGTAAATCTTTGGAAAGTTTTAGATCTGATTTAAAAAAATTCAATATTGGATTAGAAATAATTAAAGATGATCAAATTAATTTTTTTTCTAAATTAAAATCTAATAACAAAATTTCTATTTATTGGAATAAAGTTTATGAACCTGTTGAACTAGATAAAGATAAAAAAATTGGAAAAGATTTAACTGTTAAAGAAATAAATTTTAAATACTTTAAGGGGAATGTTCTAAATGAATATAATAAAATTACTAAAAATGATGGAACACCTTTTAAAGTTTATAGTCCTTTTTGGAGAAATGCAGAGCAATATTATTTAGATAGACTTCCAGATAAAATAAACAAAATCAAAAAATGTAAAAAGATAGAAGTGCTATTTAAAAAACAAATAAAATCTGAAGAGATTTTACCTAAGTCAAAATGGTATATGAAGTTTGAGAAATACTGGATACCCTCAGAAAAAAAAGCTCATGAATACTTAGATAACTTTGTAAATAAAAACATATTAAATTACGGTGTAGATCGTGACTTTCCATCTATTGATGGAACATCAAAACTTTCTCCATATATTAGAAATGGACAGATTAATGTTGGTGATATCTGGGAGAAATGTAAAAAATTAAAGTCTAAAAATGTAAGTGTGAAAAAATATACCAATGAAATTGGTTGGAGAGAGTTTTCACATAGTCTTATTAATTACTTTCCAGAAATGCTAAAGGGAAATTTAAGAAAAGAATTTGATAATTTCCCGTGGGTTAATAATGCTAAATTTTTAAATGCATGGAAAAAAGGAATGACGGGCTATCCAATTGTTGATGCTGGAATGAGGGAGTTATACGAAACAGGATGGATGCATAATCGAATTAGAATGGTTGTTGGTTCTTTTTTAGTTAAACATTTAAGAATTAATTGGAAAGAAGGAGAAAAATATTTCAGAAATTGTCTACTTGATTTTAATGAAGCAAATAATGTTGCTCAATGGCAATGGGTAGCTGGATGTGGAGCTGATGCTGCTCCATATTTCAGAATTTTTAACCCTATTTTACAGGGTGAAAAATTCGATAAACAAGGAGAATATGTAAAAAAATGGGTTCCTGAATTAAAAAAAGTGCCTACAAAATTTATTCACAAACCTTGGGAAATGGAAAGAAAATACCAAGAAGCAATAAATACTATTATAGGTTCCGATTATCCTATGCCAATTGTTATCCATGAAAAGGCTAGGAATGATGCTTTGAGTGCTTTTCATTCTATTAAGAAAAAAAACTAATCCCCTAAAAAATGATGTATTACGGTTCGTATAGTTGGGTCTAATCTATGCTCAAATAGATAAATACCTTGCCAAGTTCCTAATAGAATTTCATTTTTTCTAATGCTGAAAGAAATTTGATTATTAGTTAAAGCTGATTTTATATGAGCAGGCATATCATCCTTACCTTCTGTAGTATGAATATATAATGAATTGTCCATAGGCACTAACTTATTGAAATAATTTATTAAATCAGTTTGAACATCTGGATCTGCATTTTCTTGAACTATTAAAGATGCACTTGTATGTTGAATTGATAAATTCAAAATACCATTTTTAAAATTATTTTTTTTGACCCACTCAATTGTTTTATCTGTAAATTCATAAAGTTTTTGACCACTTGTGTTGATTTTTAGATTGTAAAACTCTTGTATCATATATTAATTTAACTTTTGCGACGTCATTTCGTATAAACGACTAACAGTTCTTTTAAATGGCTCTTTAAGGATTTTTGCTGAACAAATTGAGTTTAAATCTACTTTAGATTTAATCATTAATGGTATTTTTTTTTCATAAATAATATCTATAAATGTTATAAATCTTTGTTGTTGATTAGAGTTACCTTCATTAAAATTAGGCAGATTTTCAATAAAAATTAAATCACTTTCTTTTGCAATCTCAATATAATCTTCAGATCCTAAGTTTTTATTACATATTTCGTCAAAAGTGAATTTGATAACTCTTTCATAATAGTTTCTAATTTTTAGTTTACGGCCTTTAACATCTAAAATTTTAGATGTTTTGTTTTTACCTTTTGTCATTTTTCTAAAAAACTTATTAAATCTAAAGTTTGAAGATTTATCTATAGGAGATAAAAATCTATCCAAGGTTATATTTTTATTAGTTCTATAATCTTCATCAATATTAAGTTCTATTTCTGAACAATTACTTTCTAAAACTTTAATAAATGGTAAAAATTGGTCTCTTTGAAGTCCATTTTTATACAAATCTTTCACATTTGTATTTGAGGAAAAAATTACTCTTAACTTATTTTCGAATATCTTTTCAAATAATCTACCTAATATCATTGCATCTACAATATTGGTAACTTGAAATTCATCAAAATAAATTAATTTTGTTTTTTTTGACAAATCTTTTACAAATTTGTCTAAACCATTATCTTTTCCGCTTTCTTTGTTTTTATGCACATATTCATGAAATTTGATCATAAACTCATTGAAATGTAATCTTGTTTTTTTTTCTTTTAAAGAATTAAAAAAAAAATTTAAAATCATTGTTTTACCGACACCGACATCTCCAACTAAATAAAAACCTAATTTATTATTTTTTTCTGGAAATATTTTTTTAATAAAAGATTGTTTGAAGTTTAGATTATAAAATTCACTTAATTTTTTGATAATACTAATTTGATTTTGATTAATTTCATATTCGTTGTCTTCACAAAATTTTAGGAAAGAATTATTTAAATTCATTTTTTAGTTTTAAAGTCTATTCCATATTCCGATCTCGGTCCTTTTCTAAGTCCATATGGGCCAGCTATGAAAATAGTTAAAGGTCTGGTACCTGGTTCTAAGTCGACTCTGTGAAAATTATTTGCAGATCTAAATCCTATATAACCTGGTGCCCTCCAAACTTTACCTGTTTTCAAAGTTTCCCAGTATCCACCTCTGAGTATTATTGTTACAAAAGGAAATAGATGATTGTGAACACCATCTCCATGATCATCATCTAACATTTCATGTATTAAAATATTAAATGGAAACCACTTTGGTCGATGCCGAAACAATAAATAATATCTATTCATCCATGGTTTTGCTTTTTCATACTCGGGGTGTGATGGGCCTCTATCTAATACTACTTTTTTTCTTCCTAATTTTTCAAGAATTTTTAAAAACATTAATTAATTTTAGCTATTCCATTATTTTTAATCAAATACATATTATTTCGCAGAATATATGGTCTAGAAATTTTCGAATTGTGAATTTTTATTATTTTATCTTGAACACCTGTTGTGGATTTAATGACTACTAACCTTCCATTGCTTAATGAAATATAAATTTTATTTTTTCCATGAATAAATCCTATCGGTTTTATATTTTCTTTTTTTTTAAAGTTTTTTAATACATCAGTTATTCTTATTATATTACCAGTTAAGTCATCTATAATAAAAAGATATCCTTCATTGGATACTGTAAAAATTAAATTTTCAATAACTGTTGGTCTTAAACTTGAATTTATTGATTGAGCCCATTTTATAATTCCAGTTCTTGCATCAATTGAAAAAAACTCATTTTTATTATTAGAAAAATAAATTGTATCATTTTCAAAAACTAAATCTGAATTTTCAAGACTGAAAGCATTTTGATATATTGTATTTGTTTGAGTAGGTGTTTGCCATATAAGACTTCCATTATTAACATCAAGAGCTGTTGTATCACCTAAATTATTTACAAAAAAAACAATTTCATCTCGAACAACTATTGATAATTTTTTTTCTGATTTTATAAATGAATTTTCTGTCTGAAAATTCCATATTTCCTCTCCATTTTTAGATGATATGGCTCTTAAAACATTATCAAAATCGACGGCAAAAAATATATCTTTGAATGTTTTAATATCAGAATTAAATGATGAATCACTATATTTAGACCATAAAATTTTTCCACTATTTAAGTCCACTGAATACATTTTTGATAAGTTATCATTTACTATCAGCTTATTATCTATCTGTGCAAAATATAAAATGGGATTGAGTTTTTTTTCTTTTTTATCATAATTATTTATTTTCCATATCTCTTTTAAATTTTCATTTAATTTAAAAATTGTACCCTTACCATCAAAAAAAATTATTTCATTCGAATTTGTAAAAAATAATTCAGGTTGATAAGACTCGAATTTTTTTATCTTGCTAAATTTATAATTTGATATTCTATTAAAATTTGTATCAAAGTTAATATTGCCATTGCTGTTTGTTTTATTATTTAGAAATGACCTGTTTTTAAAGTTAGTTAACGATTTTATTTTTAAGTCTACATTTAATTCCTTTTTGATAGGGTCTATTTTTTTAAAAATATTTATAGATTTTTCACTTAAATCTTTATCATTTTTTGAAAGGTTACAACTAGTTAAGAATATTAGAATTAATATATATAGAAACTTATTAATCACTGAATTCTGAACGTAATCTTTTTTGAACTTCTAGTTTTAGTTTTGGACTTAAATTTTCAATTTTCATTAGTTGATCAAAAAAATCTTTAGATTTTTGTTTTTGGTTTTTAGCTAAATAATATTCTGCCATTAAGTACATTGACTGGGGTTTCCAAATACTTTCTGATTTAATAACAGGATTAAGAATATTTAATAATTGGTTTTCATCAGCAAAATCTGAATTAAAGAGACCTTTTTTATAAATTGTTAAATTTTTTATTTCTTTATCAAGGCCTATTTCATTTATCAAAAAATCAAAATATGAATTAATATCATCTTTTGAGGATATTAAATCATTATCCAATAAGTAAAAAAAAGCTAGTGGAGCGTAAGTTTTATCCTTAGTGCTTATTATTTCAATTAGATTTTCATTTATATTTTGTTTTTGTCCATTCTCAAAATTTATAACAATTAAATTAAATTTATTTGCTAATTTTTCTTTACTTCTAGAGTTAAACTCTTTGTAACCAAAAAAACTAATTAATAGTAATATAATTAATAACACAAAGGTAATTAATTGTTTTCTTTTTGAAATTAAAAAATTTTTAAATTTTTCAATTCTTGTATTTGTGTTAATAATTTCTATTTCCTCATCCATTAATCATATTCCTTAGAACAAATTGCAGAATACCACCATTTTTATAGTATTCTAACTCATTTTTGGTATCTATTCTGCATAACATTTTAATTTTTTTAATGTCACCTGTGCTATATTTAATTTCAGCATCTAATTGATCTCCTGGATTTATTCCTTTTTCAAGACCTAAAATTGATATCAATTCAGAACCTTTTAAATTTAAATTCTGTCTATTCATTTTTTCAATAAATTGTAATGGTAGGACTCCCATTCCAATAAGGTTTGATCTGTGAATTCTCTCAAAGCTTTCGGCTATGACAGCTTTAACACCAAGCAGTTTTGTTCCCTTTGCAGCCCAATCTCTTGAAGAACCAGTTCCGTATTCTTTACCTCCAAATACTACTAGATCAACTCCCCTTTTTTTATACTCTACAACCGCATCGTAAATTGGCATAACTTTTTCTTCGGGATATAATTTTGTAAAGCCTCCTTCAGTACCTGGAGCCATTTCATTTTTAATTCTAATATTTGCAAATGTACCTCTCATCATAACCTCATGATTCCCTCTTCTTGAACCATATGAATTATAATCCTTGGGTAAAATTTGATGCTTCATGAAATAATTTCCTGTTGGACTTTCTTTTTGAATATTTCCTGCTGGAGAAATATGATCTGTGGTAACCATATCTCCTAGAATTAACAAAGGTCTTGCATCTTTAATATCTTTAAAGCCTTCAGGTTCATCTGGTAAATTTTCAAAAAAAGGAGGTTTTTTTACATAAGTAGAATTCTCTTCCCAATTATAAATACTCCCTTTATCAACTTTAATTTTTTGCCATTGCACTGGTCCCTTAGAGACATTTGAGTATCTATTTACAAACATTTCTGGGTTCAATGAATCTTTTAGAGTATCCTCTATTTCTTTATTTGAAGGCCAAATATCTTTCAGGTAAATATCTTTTCCATTACTATCTTTGCCTAAAGGATCTTTATATAGATCTATTCTCATTGATCCAGCAATTGCATAAGCCACAACTAAAGGAGGAGAAGCCAAATAGTTTGCCTTAACTAATGGTGAAATTCTACCCTCAAAATTTCTATTTCCTGATAAAACTGAAACGGCATATAAATTTTTTTCTTTAACAGCTTGGGAGATATTATCTGGAAGAGGTCCAGAGTTACCAATACAAGTTGTACAGCCATAACCAACTAAATTAAAACCTAGTTGATCTAAATATTTGCTTAAACCAGCTTTGTCTAAATAGTCAGTTACTACTTGAGATCCTGGTGCTAAAGAAGTTTTAACCCATGGTTTAACTATTAATCCTTTCTTTATGGCATTTTTAGCTAATAATCCTGCACCAATTAGTACATTTGGATTTGAAGTATTCGTACATGAAGTGATTGCTGCAATCAAAATATCACCATCCTTTATCTCAAAATCAGCACCATCAACTTTAGCAATAGTAGGTTCTATTTTTTTACATACATCCTCAAAGACTTTTATAAAATTTTTAGAGGCATCTGTTAAAAGAACTTTATCTTGTGGTCTTTTTGGTCCTGATATTGTTGGTACTACTGTAGACATATCTAAAGACAAAGTATCTGTAAATACCATATCATCACTTGCCCATAAATTTTGTTCTTTTGCATATTGTTCTACAATCTGAATATTTTCTTTAGATCTTCCAGAAAATTCTAAGTATTTTAAAGTTTCCTCATCTATTGGAAAGAATCCACATGTTGCGCCATATTCAGGAGCCATATTCGCAATAGTTGCTCTATCTGCAAGTGTTAAATTTTTGAGCCCTTCACCATAAAATTCTACAAACTTTCCAACAACGCCCTTGTCTCTCAGCATTTTAACTACAGTTAATACAAGATCTGTAGCGGTTGTGCCTTCAGGTAATTTTTTTTTCATTTCAAATCCGATAACCTCTGGTATCAACATAGATATTGGTTGACCTAGCATTCCTGCTTCTGCCTCAATTCCTCCTACTCCCCAACCAAGTACTGATAAACCATTAACCATGGTCGTATGACTGTCAGTTCCAACTAGTGTATCAGGAAATAAGTATTCTTTTTTTTCAAACTTTTCATTCCATACTACTTTTGATAAATATTCCAAATTTACTTGATGGCAAATTCCAGTTCCGGGTGGAACAATTCTAAAATTATTAAATGCTTGTTGTCCCCACTTTAAAAAGGAATATCTTTCAAAGTTTCTATCAAATTCGATATCAACATTTTCTTTTAATGAATTCTTTGTTGCAAACTTATCTACTTGCACAGAATGATCAATTACCAAATCTACTGAAGAAAGTGGATTAATCTTATTTGGGTCCTTATTTTTTTCTTTAACTGTGTCTCTCATTGCAGCAAGGTCAGCAACAGCTGGTATACCGGTATAGTCTTGTAAAAGCACTCTTGCAGGTCTATATGCAATTTCGGTTTTAGATTTTTTTGTATTTAACCAATCTTTAATTGATAATATTTGTTGTTTATTTACAGTAATATTGTCCTCATATCTTAGAAGATTCTCAAGTAAAACTTTAATTGATTTTGGTAATTTGCTAATACCTTCTAAGCCATTTTTTTCAGCTTTTTTTAAAGAATAAATAGAATAATTTTTTCCATTTATATTAAGTTCTTTTAGTGAATTGAAAGAATTTTGATTTCCAGGCTTCATAATACTAGTAATAAAAAGTTGCTATACAGCTTAGTAAGAGTGCCGACATAACATAATTAAACCATTTAATAAATTTCTCATTTGTCGCGAATTTCCTCATAAATTTTCCAATTATTGTCCAAAAAATAATACTAATAACTGCAAATATGAAAGCAATACCTAATAACCAAATTGAATATGAAATGAAATTACTACCTGATTCTACATATGTTGAGACTGCAATTATTGCAACTATCACACCTTTTGGATTTAAAAATTGATAAAGAAAAGTCTCCATAAAATTTACTGGTCTTAATTTTTCATTTTCATCTGAAGATTTTGAGAATGATATCTTGTATGACAAATATATTAAAAATGCTGTACCAGTAAAAATTAAACCTTTTTGAATTATAGGATAAAGCTTAAAAATATTTATTAATCCAAAATTAATAACTCCCAACATGAATGTAAAACCAAAAATTACTCCCAACATTAAAGGAATTGTTTTTTTGAACCCATGATTAAATCCTGAATGCGAAGCTACAATATTATTTGGTCCAGGTGAGCAACTTGTCACAAACATAAATAAACAAAGAGACAGCAATTCAGGATGCATTACTATGCTACAGGCAAACCATTTTCAACTTTTTGAGATGGATGAACAAGTACAACTTTGCCTTCCTTGTCAATAGAGCCAAGAATTAAAACTTGAGAAACAATACCTGCTATATTTTTTTCAGGAAAGTTACAAACTCCTATAACTTGCTTTCCAACTAAGTTTTCTTCATTGTAATAATGAGTTATCTGTGCAGATGATTGTTTAACTCCTATTTCTTTTCCAAAATCTACTTCAACAACTAGTGATGGTTTTCTAGCTTTTTCATTTTTTTTTACTGATATTACCGTTCCTACTCTAATGTCTACTTTGTCATATGTATCGTATGTTATTTGTTCTTTCATAAATTTAATATATAATTAATAATTGATGAGTACAGGAAATAATTTAGAGGATATATATAATAATTCGATAAGAATTCTCAAAGATTTAATTGCATTTAAAACAGTATCTGGTGAAGATAATAACCAACTTATAGATTATTGTGATGATATATTAAGTTCTTTAGGAGCCACTTCTTTTAAAACTTATGATGAGGAAAAAAAAAGAGTAAATCTTTTCTCAACTTTAAAAGCAAAAAAAAATAGTAATAAAAAACCAATTATTTTATCAGGACACACAGATGTTGTTCCAGTTTCAAAAGGTTGGGCAACAGACCCTTTTGATGCAACAATCAAGGAAGATAAATTATTTGGTAGAGGATCGTGTGATATGAAAGGTTTTATTGCGTGTGCATTAGCATACGCACCAATTTTCTCTTCATCAAATTTAGATAGAGATATTCATTTTTCATTCACTTTCGACGAAGAAACAGCATGCAAAGGTGCACCAATTTTAATTACAGAGCTTAAAAAAAGAGGCATTAAAGACTGTATTTGTATTGTTGGAGAACCAACAAATATGAAAATTATTGATGCACATAAAGGATGCTATGAATATACAACTTATTTTGAAGGTCTTGCTGGACATAGTTCAGAACCAGACAAAGGTGTTAGTGCAGTTGAATTTGCTGCAAGATATGTAAATAAACTTCTAGAATTAAAAGAGAAATTGAAAGAAAGAGAGTTAAAAGACTCTATCTTTGATCCTCCATATTCAACTTTGCAAGTTGGTGGAATATTTGGTGGAATTGCTCATAATGTAATTGCTGACAAATGTCATGTAAATTGGGAAACACGACCTGTTGTGAAAGAAGATGGAATTTTTTTAAATCATGAAATAGATAAATTTACTAACGAAACTCTTTTACCTGAAATGAAAAAGACATATCCAAAATCAAGTATAAAAAAACATATTATTGGTGAAATTACTGGTTTTGATAGAATTTCAAATTCTGATGCATGTGAATTTGTATCTAGCATAACCGGAGATAATTCAAGAGAAGTAGTCTCTTTTGGAACCGAGGCAGGGCTATTTCAAGAAATAGGAATTAGTACAGTTGTGTGTGGTCCAGGATCAATTAAGCAAGCGCATAAGATTGATGAATTTATAAAACTTTCTGAAATAAAAAAATGTATTAGTTTTTTAGATGGAGTAAAAAATAAGTCTTTGAATTAATTCCAACCACCAACAGATTTAACTTCTAAAAATTCAAGCAAACCCTCTTTTCCAGCCTCTCTTCCAATCCCTGAATGTTTAAATCCCCCAAACGGTGCATCAACTGCAATACCTGCCCCATTAACATCTACCATTCCAGATCTAAGTTTTCTCGCAACCCTTTGTACTTTATCATTATCTTTAGTTTGAATATAATTTGTTAATCCATATTCAGTGTCATTTGCAATCTGGATAGCTTCTTCCTCAGTTTCAAATGGAATTACAGATAAGACTGGACCAAAAATTTCGGTTCTTGCAATTTCCATGTCATTATTAACATCTGCAAATACTGTAGGTTTTACATAATAACCATCTTTTAATCCTTCAGGTTTTCCTGGGCCGCCAGCAATTAATTTTGCCCCTTCATCTATTCCCTTTTGGATTAAACCTTGAATTTTATTAAATTGTACATCTGAAATTACAGGACCTATATGTTCACCCTCTTTATTTGGATCATCTACTTTAAACTCACTTGCATACTTTTTTAGTCTTTCAATAGCATCGTCATAAATTGTTTTTTCAACTAACATTCTTGTAGGTGCATTACAGGATTGCCCAGAATTTCTAAAACATCTAAAAGCACCTCTCTCAATAGCCTCTGAATCTGCATCTTTAAATATGATATTTGCACCTTTTCCCCCTAATTCTAAACTTACCCTTTTAAAATCTTTAGCTGCATTTTGAGAGATTAATGCTCCTGCTCTTGTAGAGCCAGTAAACGAAATCATATTTACATCAGGATGACTTGTTAATGCATCACCGGTAGTTGCGCCATCTCCATTTACTAAATTAAATACACCTTTTGGAAACTTTGCTTCATCGATTAATTCTGCAATAATCATTGCAGATAATGGAGCTAATTCAGAAGGTTTTAAAACCATAGTACAGCCAGATGCTAAAGCAGGAATAACTTTTAAAGTAACTTGATTTATAGGCCAGTTCCAAGGAGTAATTAATGCACAAACACCTTTTGGTTCATATATTAGTCTTTGATTTTTAGCATGTTCTCCAAGTGGTTTTTCAAATTCAAACTCTTTTAGATAACGAATAAATGATTTCGTATGACTTGCGCCAGTTCCTGTTTGAAGTTTTGAAGCAAAATCTTTTGGTGCACCCATTTCTTGAATAATTGCCTCAGTAATGTCGTTCCATCTTTTTTTATAAAGAACATAAAAGTTTTCCAATAATTTAATTCTCTCTTGTTTTGAAGAAAATCCCCAGGTTTTAAAAGCTTCTTTAGCTGCTAATACTGCATCATTAATATCCTCTTTGCCTCCTAAGGAAATTACTGCACAACTTTTTTCAGTTGCAGGATTAATAACTTTTATATCTTTTTGATTTTTTGGTGCAACCCATGAACCATTAATATAAAAATTTTTCTTTTCAATCATGGGCGCAAAATATCCTTTATTTATGATTTTGCAAATAAATTTGTCAATTCGTAAACAATCGTAGCAGCTGCAAGAGAAGTGACTTCTGCGTGATCATATGCTGGAGCAACTTCTACAACATCTGCAGAAATTAGATTTAAACCTGACAATCCTCTTAAAACATTTACCATTTCTCTTGTTGTCATCCCTGCAATTTCAGGTGTACCTGTCCCTGGAGCAAATGCAGGATCTAATACATCTATATCAATAGATAAATACAAAGCATTATCTCCAACTCTTTTTTTTATTCTTTCCGCAATTTTATCTGTCCCTTCAGTTTGAAATTCATCACAATGAATTATTTTAAAGCCAAAACTTTCATCATTCTTTATGTCATCTCTGCTGTAAAGTGGACCACGTATCCCAACATGCATGGAAGCATCATCTAAAAATAAATTTTCCTCACGTGCTCTTCTAAAAGGAGTTCCATGAGTATATGGAGCTCCAAAATAAGTATCCCAAGTATCCAAATGTGCATCAAAATGAACTAATGACACTGGTCCATTATTTTTTTTGTTAGCTGCTCTCAGCAAGGGAACTGCAATTGTGTGATCTCCACCAAGACTTATAATTCCTCCTACTTTATTTAATAAATCTGTTGCACCCGCCTCTATTTGTTTAATAGCTTCATCAATATTAAATGGATTGCAAGCAATATCTCCTGCATCTGCAACTTGCTGCACTTTAAAGGGTTCTACATCATAGCTTGGGTGATAATTTGTTCTTAAATGTCTTGAGGCTTGTCGAATACTCTGCGGCCCAAATCTTGCACCAGGTCTATAACTTGTGCCTGAGTCAAATGGCACTCCCACTATTGCAACATCACAACTTTCCACATCTCTTAATTCAGGTAATCTAGCAAACGTCGATGGTCCTGCGTATCTTGGTACTTTTGTTCCACTTACTGGTTGGATTGGTTTTTTATTTTTATCTTTCAATTTTTCGAGCTATTTCTATGAATAAATTCAGCTGCTTTTTTAAAATCATTGATATTTTGTTGATGCATAGAAAGCTCTTTATTCGAATTTGAGGAAGATATGATTATTATTAAAGCGATTATAATAGCCGCAGCATAATAAAATGGCATTTTTTTCTTCCAAGATATTAAAATCTTTTCAGCGTTATCTACTTGTTTTTTTGTTGGTCTATTTGCCATAATGCTAGTTTACCAAAGGTTTACCAGTTTTCAATGTATGTTTAATTCTATCTTGAGTTTTTTCTGTCTCTATTAACCTCATAAAAGCATCTAATTCTAATTTGTATAGATCATCCTCAGATAAAGTATTTTCTAAATTAGTATCACCACCACTCAAAACTTTAGCTAACTCTTTTCCAACTTCCATACCATGATCAAGAATAATTTTTTCATTGTATAATTTTTCTAACATTCTTACCATTTTTTCGTAAACATTTTTTCCTGAAAGTTTAAAAGTACATTCAGTTGGAGGATTAAAATCATTGTTATTTTTAATAATTTCTTTTGAAACTGATAATAAACTATTTCTACTCATTATTTTTTTATCCTCTGGTCTTAAGTATTTTAATGGCTCAGCTTCAATTGGAGACGTTGCAGTTTTTGCGTAACCAATAATATCAAATACTTTAAGAGGTGCATAATCTGGATCATTTTTTGCTTCGTCGGTTTGAGACCACCTATACAACATTTCCTTACATCCACCTCCAGCTGGAATTAATCCAACCATTGTTTCTACTAGACCTACAACAATATTTGTATGAGAAGCTACAAAATTACTTTGACATAAAACTTCAAAACCACCGCCTAATGCTAAACCAGATGGAGCTGACACAACAGGAAATTTCGAATACTTTAAATGTTTACAGGTTTCTTGAAAATATTTAACAAACTTCTCGATAGACTTAAAATCACCTTTATCTGCAAAATTCATTGTATAAGATAAGTTTACTCCAGCGGAAAACTGCATTGCCTCATTTATAATTATAAGTGGTTTATCGGTTGCATTTTTTAAACTATCCATTGAGTCATAATCTAATGCATTTGCTTTTGTAGTAAATTCAACTATGTTAAAGTCATTAAATCTATAGATTTCTGCTGAATTGTTTTTATCTAATTTGATTGCTTTCGGTTTAATTTTTCCAAGTGTCTCGAGTTCTGTGTATTGTTGTCTTTCTCCATAAAAGTTTTCATCCTTACTTTTCGATAAATCCTCAAGAAACTTGTTATTTTCAAAAGCATCTATTCTCTCAAAAAAATTTTTTACTCCAATTTCTTTCAGCATTTCAAAAGGTCCTTTAGACCAGTTAAAACCTAGTCTCATTGCTTCATCGATGTCATTAAATTTATCAGTTATCCCCGGAACCAATGAAGATGCATATTTAATAATTTTTGATATTACAGACCAGGCATATTCTCCATATTTATCTTTTCTATTGATTAAGTTAACAATATCCATCTTTTCTGATCCTAGATTAAACTTTTCTGATATTGAATATTCACCAGTTTCTAAATTGATACCTTCGAGAACTTTTTTACCATCAGTTTTATTCATTCTATAAAATCCACCTTTGCCTTTTCTTCCTGTGTAACCAGTTTCGATAAGTTTTTTTACAAGTGGTATTTCTTTGGCAACAACTTGAAAATTATCTGACTCGGGAAGTTCCTTAATAAAACTTTTTAAAACATCGGCCATTAAGTCAATACCAATCAAATCATAAAGTCCAAAAACACCTGTTTTTGGTATTCCCATTGGTCGACCAAAAACTGCATCCGCTTCTTCAATTGTTAATTTCATTTTAAAAGCTTCTGTCATTGCTACTTGCATGGCATAGACACCTATCCTATTCCCTAAGAAGCCTGGAGTATCGTTACAAATTAAAGTTCCTTTTCCTAAATTTTTTTCACAAAAATTTTTAAGTGAATTTATCTGCTCTAAATCATTATTTTCATTTTTCACAATTTCTAATAAATCCATATATCTAACTGGATTGAAAAAGTGAGTTATACAAAAGTCTTTTTTTTCTTCATTTGAAAGTTTTTCCGAAAGTACTTTAATTGGAATAGAAGATGTATTTGAGGATACAATTGATCCTTTTTTTCTTTCTTTAAAAATTTTTTCATAAATATTATGTTTGATATCAATTCTTTCTACAACAGCTTCAACAATCCAGTCGGCCTCACCAACTTCATTAAAGTCATCATTTATATTACCAACATTAATATTATTGATTTTTGATTTATCGACCAATAAAGGAGGTCTTGATTTTAGAATTCTTTCTCTAGCTTTCTCAGATATTTCTGTTGTTAAATCTAGTAATGTTACTGGAACATTAGCATTACATAGTTGAGCGGCTATTCCACTACCCATCGTCCCTGAGCCTATTACAACAACTTTATTAATTTTCATAATGAGAATAAATGCTTATAGTAAAAATCTTCTTTAAGAGCAACTTAAAGCCGTTAAATAGCTCTTAAAAAATTATCTAATAAATTTTGTAATTGAAGGAATAATTGCAACGGCTAGTGAAATTTTAAACAATTCACTTGGTAAAAAAGGATATAAACCACCAGCAAGTGCCTTGTCATATCCAATAACTGAGCCTAAATAACCCACCCCCAATATAAAAATAATTGAAGTTGCAATCAGTAGTGAAATTAAACTTTTAAAGTATGAGTCGTTAAAATTTCTTTCAGCTAAATAACCGATAACCCCCGCTGCGATTGTCATTCCATAAAGATATCCTGCAGTAGGACCTGTTAAATAAAGTAATCCTCCTCCTTTAGCAAAAACTGGTAGTCCAATAGCTCCCTCGAATAAGTAAAGTAAAAGTGTAAAGAAAGCTAATTTAGAACCATACGTCATTCCAATTATAAATACTGCAAACGTTTGCATAGTCATTGGTACTGGCCAGAATGGTACTTGTACTTTTGATGAAAATGCTAAAATTAATGTACCAATCAACATTAAAGAAATATTTTGAAAAAAGTTATTTATTCTATAATCTGAAAGTAAATTTTTTATTAATGTAGAGTTATTTTTCATACATTATTATTTAAGCACAAATAAATAAATTTTAAAATAATAAATTTAATCTTTTAAAATTGTTCTTTTTGTAATTCTTTAATAGGTATATGACATCTGATAGCGTTACCGCTATCTGTTAATTGCCATGGTGGTATTTCTTTCTTACAAATATCTCCAACCATTCTGGAGCATCTGCCTTGAAAACTGCATCCTTTTTCAGGAGGTCTTTCTTCAACAATATCCTCAGCAACTAATTTAGGTTTTATATCTGGATCTGGCTCTAAGACAGCACCCAACAAAACTTCTGTATAAGGGTGAGATGGAAACTTATAAACATCATTTGAGGGTCCAACTTCACAAAGTCTTCCTTGATAAAGAACTGCTACTCTATCACTAATTGCTCTTACAACAGCTAAATCATGTGATACAAAGATATATGTAGTTCCAAAATCTTCTTTTAGTTGTTGTAATAAATTTAATACGGCAGCTTGCACAGAAACATCTAAAGCAGATGTAACCTCATCACATAAAATAATATCTGGTTTTGCAGCAAAAGCTCTTGCAACCGCTACTCTTTGTTTTTCACCGCCAGATAGTTGTCTTGGATATCTAGAGGTATAAAATTCTCCAAGTCTTACTTTTTGTAATAGGTCTATAATATTTTTTTTTAATTCTTCCCCTTTTAATCCAAAATATAATTTTAATGGTTGTGCAATAATTTCTTCTACTGTGTGGTTTGGATTCAAAGACTCATCTGGATTTTGAAATATTAATTGAATAATTCTTAAATCATTGGGATCTCTTTCTTTCAAATCAGATGATAAATTTCTATTTTCATCAAACCTTATGAGACCATCTTTGGTTCTAAGTAGTCCAGCAATTGATTTGAGAATTGTTGATTTTCCACTTCCTGACTCTCCTACTAACGCTATCGTCTCTCCCTTTTTGATATTAATATTAATGTCTTTAACTGTAGGGTTATCATCAGAAATTCTATTGAAAATTTGATCTAAAAGTTTTTGTTTAGCATAACTAATAGATACTTCTGATAAATTTAATATTTCTTTATCTTGTGATTTATTCTTAATTTTATTAACTGTTTGGCTTACTTGATTTTCTTTTACAAGTTTTTCATAATTAAAACATCTAACACTAGTATTTATGTCTTTTAAAAATTCTAATTGAGGAGAATTATTTTTACAATTTTCATCTGAAAAATTACATCTATCAAAAAAACTACAACCACTTTGAATTGTACCTGGTTGAGGTTGACTACCAGGCATTGACTCTGGAAGACCAGCTAAAGATAATTTTGGGATAGATTTGAGTAATCCATGAGTATAAGGATGAATGGGTCTTTTTAGGATGTCTCTTGAGGGGCCTTCTAAAACAATTTCTCCTGAATACATAACAATAATTCTATCACTCACTTGAGCAATAGCTCCAAGGTCATGGCTCACATAAACCATAGATGTTCCAGTATCTTTTGCAATAAAATTGAGAAGTTCTAATACATGAGCTTGAGTTGTTACATCTAGTCCAGTTGTTGGTTCATCTAAAAGAAGTAAATCCGGAGTTCCAGCTAAAGCCATAGCTACAGCAACTCTTTGCTGTTGTCCACCTGAAAGTTCATGAGGATATCTAAGGGCAATTGTTTCTGGTGAGGGAAGCCTAACTTTATTCAATAGTTCTGAAATTTTTTTTTCTCTCTCTTTTTCATTTAAATCAGAATGTAATTGTAAAGCTTCATCAATTTGATAACCTATTTTTAAATTTGGTGTCAATGCTTGACCTGCATTTTGTGGGATCATTGCTATCTTTCTGCCTCTGATTTTTTCTAAATCTTTACTTTTCATTTTCAGTAGATTTGACGAGTTAAACTGACATTCTCCTCCAATAGTATAAAGTCCATGTTTAACATATCCCATCATTGCTAATGCTAATGTGCTTTTTCCTGAACCAGATTCCCCTACTATTCCAACTGTTTCACCCTTTTTGATATTTGTGCTTATATTTTTTAAAATTAAGATTTCTTCGCCTTTTTTACTTCTAAATCCAATAGATAAGTTTTTTACTTTTTGAATTATATCAGTCATTATTAAACGGGAGCTTTAGTTGACCTATCAATACCTAAAGCTTTGGCAAAAGCGTCTGCTGTTAAATTAATACCTATAATTAAACTACTTAATCCAACAATTGGTGCTATTACTGCCCAATAAGCGAAAGACATCAACCCTCTTGCATTTGATATCATTAATCCCCAGTCTGGAGTTGGAGGGCTAACCCCAAAACCTAAAAAAGATAGAGAACTAAAACCAAGCAACATCCATGACCATCGCATTGCACCTTCAACTAATATTGCATCTCTTACATTAGGAATTATTTCATTCCAAATAATTGAAAAATTACTATGTCCCCTCGCTTTTGCAGAAACTATAAAGTCTTTTGCGATGACATCATGTGTTGCTGCTCTTGCAACTCTTACAATTCCTTTACCATAAAAAAATCCTAAAGCAGGTATCAATACTTCAGTGGATGTACCTAACAAAGATACAATCAATAACATTGCTAATATCCATGGAATAGATAAGAACGCATCAACAATTCTCATAACTACATCGTCAATTTTTCCTCCAACCAATCCACAAAATATTCCTAAAAGACCACCCCAAAGTAATGCTATTAAAGATCCAAAGAAAGTTATTGTGAGAGCCGTTCTTCCGCCCAAAATTGTTCTAGTAAAAACATCTCTTCCAAGATCGTCTGTTCCAAACCAATACTCAGCTGAAGGAGCCTGAAGCATTAATGTTGGATCTATAGCTTTAAAATCATGAGGAGCAACATAAGGGCTTATAAATGCAAGAATTATATGAAATAATAAAATACTAAGTCCAATAAGTCCAGATGGTCTAGAAGCCATTGTAATGATAATTTCTGATAATTTTGCAAAAGCGCTTTTTTTCTCCTCTTTATATAAATTATCTAATTTCATATTATTTTCTTATCTGTAATGTTTTTAATCTAGGATTAAGCATTAGTGTTAATAGATCTGCTAATAAATTTATACTTACATAGATAGATGCAAGAATTATAGCTAGTGCTTGAACTGTAGGTAAGTCTCTATTTGATATAGACTCAATAACTAATCTTCCAAGACCAGGATAATTAAATACAACTTCAGTTACTACTACTCCACCTAAAAGCCATGCAATAGTTAATGCCACTACATTAATAGCAGGTAATAAAGCGTTTGGTAAAACATGTTTGAAAACCATTTTCCAATAAGGAACTCCTTTAAGAATTGCCATTTGAACATATTCACTTGCCATTACTTGAATTACACTTGACCTTACCATTCGAGCCATATGGGCTGTCATAATCATAGCTATAGCAACCACTGGTAAAATTATATTTGGCAGTAACTCTAAGAAAGAGACATCGGTTGGAACTATTACAATACCAGGCAACCACTCTAACCATATGGCTATTATTAAAATTAACAAAGTTGCACTGATGAATTCTGGAATAGTCATAGCAAATATTGTTACTGTTGATATTGCAACATCAGGTAATTTATCTCTCCAAAGAGCAGTTATAATTCCTAAAATCAAAGCTATTGGAATACCTATAAAAATTGCAGCTGATGCCAATACCAGTGAATTTTTAATTCTAGGTCCCAAAACTTCTTTGATTGGCATCTCTCCACTTAAAGAATAACCAAAGTCTCCTTGAATAGCATTTAATGCCCACGATATATATCTTTCATAGGCTGGAACATTTAAACCAAGCCTTCTATAGCAAGCTTCTAATTGCTCCCCAAATGCTTGTCTTTCTAAATAAGTAGTGCATGCATCCCCTGGTAAAACTTCTGTTCCTACAAATGTAATTATGGATACAATAAATAAGGTAATAAAACCTAACAAAATTCTTTTTATAATTAAAAAAAGCATAAGAATTTATAAATTTTAAATTATTTATTTAGAAATGAAAGAGGTTTTACAGGCCTACTTAAAGGCCTGTAAAACAAAAATTACTACTGAACACTTAGTGTGTGCCATCTAATTGAAAAATACTCAACTTCGTCAAGATTTTTCACTCTAGAAGACGTCACAACAAGTCTAGACACATGGTAAGGAATCATTGTTCCAGACTCTTCCCATAATGTTTTTTGAGCATTTATATATGCTGCTTTTCTTTTACTAAAATTTAACTCACCTCTTGCGTCAGCTAAATTCTTATCAAAAGATGCACTTTTATAATATGACTCATTCCATTTTGCTTCGCTGTGATAAGCTTCATGCAAAATACTATCTGCTGGTCTTTCATTCCAACGAGTCATCGCAACAGCCTTTTTCATCCAAGTTTCATTCCAATAACTTTTTGAAGGTGTCATTTGAATATCTGCTCTTATATTAGCTTTTGCAAGCTGTTGTTGCAAAACCTCGGCAATAGTGGGCCATGTTGGTTCTTTTGTAGATACGTGAATTGTCATATCAATACCATCAGGATATCCAGCTTCTTTTAGTAATTTTTTTGCAGTAGCTGGTTGTGGTGGACAACTCTTTTTCATTCTATATTGATCTGATGGCGCAACAGGAGTATCACAAGATACAGTTGCTGCTCCAGCCATAACTAGATCAACTAATTCTTGTCTATCTACAGCTATTCTTACAGCCTTTCTTACTCTAGGATCATCAAAAGGTGCAACATCAGTTCTCATTACCATACCTCTCCAGTTTCCTGTTGGTATAACTGAAACGTTAAATTTTGAGTTACCATCAAATATTTTTTTCTGATTGAATGGAACATATCTGTTCATATCGATCTGACCAGTTAGTAGAGCTTGAATTCTAGCTTGACCATCTGGGATAGCAATTACATGTACCTCAGCAAGTTTTGGTGCTCCTTCCCAATAATCTGGGTTTGCTTTAAGAATTGTTGTTCCCTCAGCATCGAATTTATCAACTATAAACGGTCCAGTTCCAATACCTGTTTTTCCAATAGTATCACCTGATCCATTTGGTATCATTCTTAATCTATAATCAGTTAATAAAAGTGGAAAATCTGCAAAAGATGTATTCAACTTTATTTTTACTGTATGTGAGTCGACAACCTCAATATCTGTTACTGCACTCATGCTTTTCTTTGCAGGCGAACCAATTTCAGGATCTTTAACTCTCATCAAAGAGTATTTTACATCCTCTGCATCAAAATCAGATCCATCATGGAATTTGACACCTTTTCTTAAGTTAAAAGTCCATTCTGTTGCATCTGCGTTACCTGACCAGTCAGTAGCTAACTCAGGAGAAGTAACTCCTTTAAGATCTTTTCTAACAAGACGGTTTTGAGTCATGATCACTACTTGAAATAGTCTTCCTTTAGTGATTGCATCTAAATTTGTATCTTTTCCAAAACCAAGATCATGAGACAGCTTGAAAACCCCACTTGATGCATTGGCAAATGAAAATGTTACAAATAGTGATACCAATGAAATTGATATCAATTTTAAAATGTTTTTCATAATTTCCTCTCTTTAAAAAAATAAAAGGTAACAATTAGCTACTTATATAGCAACAGTCAAAATGGACATTTTTTATTTGTTTTATTGGTGTATTCTAATTATCTAAAAAATAATGAATGATTTAATCAATAAATATAGGTTTACTGTAAAGCCTGTTAGCCTTGAAAATTCTAATTCATTAGAGCTTGCAAGATCAATTCAAGTTCACCCCTTAACTTATCAGGAATTGCCATATGACCCGGAGTATTCAAATTATGCAGGAAGATTAACCCTTGAAAAATTATCTAACGTTAGTCCTGAGGAAATGTATTGGAAAGCAAGGAGAGAAATTATTTTTAGACACACTGGAGAGCATCCATTTGAAATATCAGGACCAGATGCTCTTAAATTTTTACAAAAAATATTTCCTAGAGATATTTCAAAAATCGCAGTGGGAAGATGTTCGTATCAGTTTGCTTGCTATCATGATGGCGGGATGATTACAGATGGTATACTTTTAAGAATTGATAAAAATAAATATTGGTTTGCGCAAGCGGATGGTGACCTATTTTCTTGGTATAAAGCACATTCAAAAAATTTTAATGTAGAAATTGATGATCCAAATGTTTGGGTAAGCCAGGTTCAAGGTCCATTGTCTATGAAACTACTTGAAAATTTAAGTAATGGTTTTTCAGAAGATGATTGGAAATACTTTGATTGGAAAGAGTTACAAATTTTAGATCAAAAAGTAATAGTTAGCAGGAGTGGTTTTACCAATGAACTTGGTTGGGAAATTTATTTTAGACCTGAAAATGAAACAGAGAAAATTGGAGATTATATTCTTGAGCAAGGAAAAAAATTAGGTATGATTTTGGTAGCTACACCAGGATTTAGATGTCGAAGAATTGAAGCTGGACTTTTATCTGCTGGACAAGATTTTTCAAAAAATACCAATCCTTTTTCAGTTGGACTTGGAAAATTTATAAATTTTGACAAAGAGAATTTTATTGGAAAAGAGGCACTTATGTCATCAGAGAAAAAATGTAAGACTTGGGGAATTCGAGTTATGTCTGGAACTGCAATTAAGGGAGAGAGTATTAAATTAAATGAAGAAGAGATTGGTAAAATAACTTCGAGCACATGGTCACCTTATCAAGTTTGTGGAGTTGGTATAGTGCACCTAAACAATAATGAAAATGGACCAGGCGATATAGTTGATGTCAAATGCACTGATGGGAAATTACATAAAGGTCAAATCTGTAAATTACCAATGTATGATGAACAGGGAGAGATAGTAAGAGGTAAAGATAGAAATATACCCCATGAACCTAAACCTTGGCCTGGTATTTAAACTCAAATTGTTAAAATATAATTAGTGAAGATAAAAAAAAAAATAATTACTATTGGAGGTGGAGGGTTTACTCACAACCAAGATAATGATCAAGACCAATTCATTTTAGATCATATTAATAAAAAAAATTGCTCATTAGGATTTTTACCGATTGCAAGTAAAGATGACTCAAATAAAACCAAACTATTTTACAAAAGATTTAAAGATTTAGATTTAAACGTATCTCACTTTAATCTTATCTCTGGCTTAAAAGGTTTTGAAAATTGGATTTCAAATCTTGATGCAGTTTATATAGGCGGTGGAAACACAAAATTCATGCTTAAATATTGGAAAGAAAATAATTTAATTGGGCTTTTTAAAGAAGTTTATAATTCAGGTATAATTCTATCAGGTATAAGTGCTGGTGCTGCTTGTTGGTTCGATTGCTTTCTAACTGACTCAGATGGACCTGGATTTAAATCTATGAATGGCATTGGATTATTAACCGGAAGTTTTACACCACATTATTCAGACTCAAAAAGAGCGGAAAAATATAGGGAAAATATTAAAAACAAAAATTTACCAGATGGTATTGCTGTTGATGATGGTGTTGCAGTACTTTTTATTGACGGAAAACCAACAGAGGTTTATTCTTCTAGAAAAGGTCATAATGCTTATTTTGTTAATCAAAATAAACAATTTAACTTAAAAGAATATATTAAAATTAACAATGAGTGATAATATTTTACCAAGTAAAAAAATCTTTAGCATAAAAGATGCAAGAGAACTATCACGTAAACGTCTTCCCAAATTAGTTTTTGATTTTATTGACGGAGCATCAGGAGATGAGAAACTTGCTGAAATCAACAGTATAGCTTTAGACCAAATTAGATTAGAGCCCAAAGTTTTAAGAAATGTTGAAAAAAGATCGCTTAAAAAAAATGTATTAGGATACGAATTTAATTTTCCTTTTGGTTTTGCTCCTATGGGAATGACTAATTTGTCTTGGCCAGGAGCAGACTCTATGTTAGCCGCTGAAAGTGCGAGAAATAATATTCCAACTTGTGTTTCTATGGCATCAACCACAACATTAGAAGAGATGTATGAACTCTCAGAGGGTCATTCGTGGATGCAGCTATATATTTTCCAAGATGAAAATTTCGTGATGGAGCTTTTGGAAAGAGCAAAAAATACTGGTTATGAGGTAGCAATTTTAACTGTAGATGTGCCTGTTTTATCTAGAAGAACTAGAGATGATAAAAATGGTTTCTCTTATCCTTTTAAGATAGGTCCAAAACAATTTTTTGATTTTGCGACTCACCCGATTTGGTCTCTATCAACTTTGATGAGAGGAATTCCTAAACCTATGAATTATGTAACCTCAAAAAGTGGAGATGGAATCTTTAAAAGAAAAGAAAGTAGAGGTTCTACTGATTGGAACGCGCTTAAAAGAGTAAGGGATAAATGGAAAGGCAAACTTATTGTTAAAGGAGTAATGTCTCCAGATGACGCAATAAAAATAAAAGAAGCTGGTGCGGATGCTATTCAAGTTTCAAATCATGGAGGTAGACAATTAGACAGTGCCACAGCAGCAATAAATATGCTTCCATTGATTAGAAAATCAGTTGGAAGTAATTTTCCTTTAATCTTTGATAGTGGAATAAGAAGTGGAAGCGATATAGTAAGAGCGCTAGCATTTGGTGCAGATTATGCAATGATTGGAAGACCCGTTATGTATGCAATGGGAGCTGATGGAAAAAAAGGATTAAGAAGAATAGTTGAGATTATAAAAGAAGAAGTTAGCACAACACTAGGGTTAGTTGGATTAAATGATATTAATGAAGTAACATCTGAGATAGTAATAGAGAATACTATTAATAAGGTAAATTACTAAATGAGTGAGAATAAAATTAGAGGTGGAGCGTTATTAGCTAGAGCTTTAAAAGATAAAGGAATTAGTAAAGTTTTTACTCTTGCAGGAGGTTTTTGTAATCCGGCAATTGAAGGATTTGCTGAGTGTCAAATTGAAGTGATAAATACACCTCATGAACAAATTGCAGGTCATTTAGCAGATGGCAATACAAGAATTACTCGTAAACCATCAGTATGCTTAGTTGGACCAGAGGGATTTACTAACGCAGTTCCCTCTATGATGGAGGCTTGGGGTGAGAGAAGTCCTGTTATTTATATTACTGGTTCCAGCAGTCTTAAAAGGCAAGGTTCAGGTGGTTTTAAAGAAATAGATGATGTTTCAATAGCAGCGCCTTTAACAAAATACAGTGCAAGCATTACTGATGGAACTAGAATAAGAGAATTCGTCGACAAGGCATATCATATTGCTACCAACGGTTATCCTGGCGCTGTTCATCTTAGTCTGCCAGTAGATATTATGTTTTCATCTTTTGCAGAAGAAGTAGGATTAGAGGAGAGGCCATTTTCTCACAAAGCTAAACCTCTAGCTAAAGCTTGGCCAGATCCAAATTCTCTATCAGAAGTTTTAGAACTTGCTTGTAATGCTAAAAAACCAATTATAATAGGTGGCCATGGAATTTGGTGGTCACTTTCAGAAAAAAATCTTGAAGCAGCTGGCAATAATTTAAATATACCAATTTTTAATGTTCCATATCATCAAAAATTATTAGGTGAGGAAGCAAATGCTTATATGGGATTGGCTGATATACATCAATATCCTCCCTCAGAATATGCGTTACAAAATTCTGATTTAGTGCTGGTTGTTGGAGCACGTTTAGACAATCAAATGAATTTTGGAAATCCACCTTTTATACCAAAATCAACAAAATTGGTATGTATTAATGGCTCCCATGAGGAAATCGAACTTAATAGAGCAGCTGATTTTTGTTTACTAAGTGATCCTGGTGTTTTTTTAGATACTTTATCTAATTTAAAGAAGAATAATAAATGGAATTTAGATACAACTTGGTTCGAAGAAAATAAAAAAAAGAAAAAAGAATGGGTAGATAAATCCTTGAAAGATTTAGAAATTGAGGCTGAGGCATCAAAAAAAAATGGTGGTAAAATTCATCCTCTACAACTTTCATTAGATGTCCAAGAAGCAATGGGTGAAAATGACTGGCTTGTTATAGATGGAGGAAATACCCATTTCTGGTCAGAGATTGCAATTAATATTGCTGGTGCAAAAGGTAAAAAATTAAAAGGTATCTTACATCCTGGAACATTTAGTATGTTAGGTGTTGGGGTTTCATTTGCTTTATCTGCTAAAAATCACAATCCAGACTCAAATGTTGTTCTTATAAGTGGAGATGGTGCATTTTTATCAGGAGGTATGTCTATTGAAAGTGTATTTTATGAAAAAAAACCTATTACTGTTGTAATTGATAACAATGGTGGATTGGCCTCGATAGGGCAACAACAAGAGAGGTTATTTAAAAGTGGGAAAAGCGTTGCAACTGATTTTCGAGACATACCATTTCATAAGATATTTGAGGGTTTTGGAGGGTATGGAGAATTAGTTAATAAAAGAGAAGAACTAGCACCGGCGCTTAAAAGGGCAATGGAAAGTGGAAAACCTGCATGTGTAAATGTCAAAGCAAAACCAGTGCTAAGCCCAATAGTCTCAGCAGTAGCAAGTAAGAGAGAAAAGTCATCAATAGAATAAAATGGCAATATTTTCATCACACTTATTAGACGCCACAAATGGATCCCATGCTAAAAATGTCGATATAATAATTTATCAAATAAAAAAAAATGGAGATAAAGAAATTTTTTTTGAAACTAAATCTGATGATGGAGGTAGAATAAATAAAGAGTTTAATTTAAGTGATGATGATACCAGGTGTGGATATGAAATGATTTGCAAAATTGGGAATTATTTTACTGAGAAAAAAATTATTTCTGAAATAAATATTAAATTTAAAATGGAAGATAATAATAAAAAATATCATATACCAATCATAATTTCAAAAAATAGCTATACTGTGTGGTGGTCAAAATAAAATGAATAGTGAAAATTTAATAGATCAAAAAAGTATTAAATTAAACATGTCAAGACGTATAAGACGTACTCCATTTACAAACAAGGTTGAGGAACTTGGTGTATCAGATTTTACTGTTGTAAACCACATGTTGTTACCAAAAGGATTTAAGAATACAGTTGAGGAAGATTACTGGCATTTAAGAGAGCAGGTTCAAGTTTGGGATGTATCTTGTCAAAGACAAGTACAAATTACAGGTCCTGACTCAGCAAAGCTTGTACAAAAAATGACACCCCGCTCTATAAAAAAAATGGAAACTGGAAAATGTTTTTATATCCCAATAATAGATGAGACTGCAGGAATGATTAATGATCCAGTTTTACTTAAACTAGATGACGATATGTTTTGGATCTCTATAGCTGACTCAGATATTCTGCTTTGGGCAAAAGGTATTGCATTAGGTTCTGGATATAATGTTGAAATAGTGGAACCAGATGTTTATCCATTAGCTATTCAAGGTCCTAAATCTGAAGACCTATTGATTTCAATATTTGGTGAAGACATAAAAAAATTAAAATTTTTTAATTTTAAAGTTTTTGACTTTTTGGGTACAAAACAAGTAATCGCTAGGTCTGGATATAGTAAGCAAGATGGTTTTGAAATTTATTTCAAAGGATTTGAAACTCATTTTAATGAAATTGAACTTGGTGAAAAGCTTTGGGATATCATTTGGGATCATGGTCAAAAATTTAACATATCTCCAGGATGTCCAAACCTAATTGATAGAATTGAGGCAGGACTTATGTCCTATGGTAATGATTTCACCAGAGAAAATAACCCGCTAGAATGCAATCTTGAGAAATATTGTAAACAAGAAGATGATCATGATTTTATTGGAAAAGATGCTTTGAGAAAGATTCAATCTGAAGGAATTAAACAACAGATGAGAGGAATAATTTTTGATGGCGAACCCTGTAAGCCAACGGGAGTTCCTTTGCCAGTATACTCAAAAAACAATAAAAAGATTGGTCAAATTGCATCTGGAATTTATTCCCCAAGAATTAAGAAAAATATAGGTTTATCAATGATAAATAGAGATTTTTGGGATTTAGGGAATGAAGTATTTATAAACACTTTTAATGGAAAAAACAGAAAAGGCATTATTACTTCTTTACCATTTCCTGATTAACTTTATATTTAAATTATGTTTAAACCAGTGATAGCAGGATTTTCAAGATCACCTTTTACTATGGCTAGAAAAGGGGCCTTGATTGACTCAAAGCCAGTTAATCTATTAGCAGAAGTAATTAAAGATTTAGTATCTAAATCAAATGTTAAAAAAGATGACATTGAGGATATTGTAGTTGGTTGTGCATTTCAAACAGGAGAACAAAGTTTTAATATTGGAAAGTTGACTACTTTTCTAAGTGGTATGAATGTTAAAACCTCAGGCATGACAGTAGATAGATGGTGTGGCTCATCAATGGAAGCCATTCATATTGCAGCTGGTAAAATTTCATTAGGTGCTGGAAAAGTATTTGTTTGTGGAGGAGTAGAAAGCATGACAAGAGTAAATACTGGTTTTGAACCAATCCCCTACCCTGAAAGTAAGACAGACAATCCACATGTTTATTTTTCAATGGGAACAACTGCAGAAAATGTTGCTAAAAAATATAATATTTCAAGAAATGAACAACAGGAATTTGCTATATCAAGTCATCAAAAAGCACACAAAGCTCAGACTGAAGGGAATTTTAAGAATGAAATCGTATCAATTGGTGATTGTGATACTGATGGAAACATTAGACCAAATAGTACAATGGAAAAATTAGATGGATTAAAACTTGCTTTTGATGAAAATGGAACAGTTACAGCTGCAACTTCATCACCTTTAACGGACGGTGCTGCGGCAACTTTAATTTGTGAGGAAAATTATGCAAAAGAAAATAATTTAAATATTTTAGGAAGAATAATATCTACTGCTGTTGAGGGATGTGACCCTGATTACATGGGATTAGGTCCAATTGGTGCTTCAAAAAAAGCTTTGAAGAGAGCTAACTTGTCAGCTGAACAAATTGATATAGTTGAATTGAATGAGGCTTTTGCTTCTCAATCATTAGCATGTATTAAAGACTTAGGTATAGATAAGGATAAGGTCAATTTAGATGGTGGAGCTCTTGCTCTTGGTCATCCACTTGGTGCAACAGGTGCAAGAATTACTGGTAAAGCAGCTGATCTATTAAAACGAGAAAATAAAAAATATGCTCTATCTACTCAGTGTATTGGTTTGGGAATGGGAATAGCTACAGTAATTGAGTCTGTAAATTAAACTATCTATTTATTCCTCTTAATCTTTCAGATCTTCTTCTTAAAAGTTCAGCGGTTAATAAAATCAATACTGATAGTATAATCAAACAGGTTGCTACAGCTAAAATTGTTGGACTTAATTGCTCCCTAAGTCCAGTCCACATTTGAATTGGTATTGTGGTATTATCTAAGCCAGCCAAGAATAATACAACGACGACCTCATCAAAAGAGGTCACAAAAGCAAAAAGACCACCAGAAATAACTCCAGGTAATATCAAAGGTAAAGTAATTTTCATAAATGTATTATATGGACTACTTCCAAGACTTGAGGCCGCACGTGTAATACTATGATCAAAACCTGAAAGTGTTGCAGTTACCGTTATAACCACAAAAGGAGTTCCAAGAATAATGTGTGCCAGTATAATACCTAGATGAGTAGCTGCTAAACCTACTTTTGCCATAAAAAAGAAAATAGCAACTCCAGAAATAATTAATGGAACTATCATTGGTGAAATTAAAATTGCCATTATCAAACCTTTGTAAGGCATATGTCTACTACTTAAACCTAATGCGGCAAGAGTACCTAAAATAATTGATCCCAATGTTGCAAAGATAGCAATTATAAAACTATTTCTTGCAGCCAAACCCCATGGATTTTTTGTTCCATAAATCATATCTTTATACCATCTCAATGAGAATGCATCAGGATCTAATCTTTTCATTCCATCAGAAAAAACTAAAAACTCTTCTGCGTTAAAAGATAATGGAAAAATTACAAATAAAGGAGCTATTAAAAAGAAAAAGACACAACCACACACTAACAAATAGAAGTAATGCCAAATTCTATAATGTGGTTCTGTATATTTTGGTAATGCCATGATTAACCTAATTTAATGTTATCAACTCCTACAAGTTTGTTATAAATCCAGTAGATTACTAATACTCCTGTTAAAAGCATCAGACCCATAGCAGATGCAAAACTCCAGTCTAAAGTACTTTTCATATGATATGCTATTTGATTACTAATAAGTGTTCCAGATGCTCCACCAACAAGTGCTGGGGTAATATAATAACCAATCGCTAGAATAAATACTAATAGACAACCTGCACCAATACCTGGAATTGTAAGTGGAAAATAAACTTTAAAAAATGCAACCGCTGGAGTTGCGCCCAAGGATTTACCTGCTCTCATAAGACTTGGGGATATTGTTTTCATAACACTATACAAAGGCAATACCATAAAAGGTAAAAGTATTTGTGTCATTGCCACATAAGTTCCGGTTTTATTATACATCATCTCTGGTCTGTTATCGTCTGCAACAAGACCTGTCCAAACAAAAAAATCATTCACAATTCCTTGTTGTTGTAACAAAATCATCCAACTGGCAGTTCTTACAAGTAAAGATGTCCAGAAAGGAAGAAGAACACAGATCATCAGCAAATTACTGTATTTCATTGGCAAGGTTGCTAGTAAATGTGCAATTGGATACGCCATTAAAAAACAAAACAAGGTAACGAAAAAAGCTACCTCTACAGTTCTTATCCATAGTATTCTATGAATTCTTCTATCCTCAGAAACTTGAACAATTTTGCCATCTTCATTTGAATACATATCTATACCCTTAAGATATTTAGAATACGTATAAGACGGGGCTCTTCTCTTAATTGCTCTCCAATATTCAACATTTCTCCATCTTTTATGAACTTTCATTATTTGTTCTTTGTAATTTCCCTCCTCAAATTTCTTTTGTTTTCTAGCAAGTTTTTTTAAAACACTCTTAAAACCATTTTTTTCATAGTTTAATTGTGTCTGTAATTTCCCTGCAGTTTTATTTTTAACAAGAATTTTGTAGTCTAGGTAAAACGCTTCAAAAACTTCCTCTGGGGGTAATTCTTTTCCATCCCATTTCTCCATTGCTTTATAGGTTTTGGGAAGCATATTGGTAACCATCTTATCGTCTATGCTTCTTGAGAACATATCACCAATAGGGATCATATATGTAATGATTAAAAATAATAATAACGGCGCAACTAATAGAAAAGCCTTAATTTTATTTTTCTTTTCTGCCTGTTTAAGACTTTCCTCTAAAGGAATTCCATCTGTTGTTAATATTTTTCCTGTATCTGAGCTCATAAAAAAAAGGGCGGTTAAAACAACCGCCCTTAATATAATATAAAATTAAAGTGTTTAAAACTTTAATTATTTAATACTAGCTTTCATAGCTTCCCATTTTTCACCAAGCTCTGTACCATTGTCAGCCCAGTACTCAGCGTTTACTAAGAAGTATTTTTTAAGGTTGTTTGGAGCTGTTGGCATGTGTGGAACCATATTAGTTTTTCCATCTTTATACCAAGGCTCTCCTGCTTCCATAACTGCAATTGATGATTTTCTCCAAGGAGCATATGCAATATATTTTGCACTTCCAGCTAACATTTCAGTGTTAGTCATCATTGCTAAAGCTTTCATAGCGTCTTCTTGGTTTGGTCCGCCTTTAACTAATGCAAAATATTCATAGTCAAGACCTTGTCCATCCCAAACTTGAACTATTGGAGCACCCTCTCCAATTGCTGCATTGAAAAATCTACCATTCCAACCAGTAGCCATTACAACTTCACCACTCATTAATAATTCTGGTGGTTGAGCTCCTGCTGACCAGAAAACACATCCGCCTTTTGGATCTTCACAAAGTGCTTTGATTTTATTCATAGCTCTATCAACATAAGCTGGGTCCTCAAGTTTTTCATATAAAAACTCTCCACCTTTACCCATTTTTACTCCATCAGCTGCTAGAGCAATTTCTAGGTTTGTTAAAGCGCTTTTATAAATAGCTCTTTTTCCAGGAAATCTTTTTGTGTTGAAAAAATCTTTAATAGTCTTTGGAGTGCTTTTTAATAGATCGCTATTATAAGCATAGTTCCAAGAATATAAGATATTTCCTACCGCACATTTACTTGGCATATCAGTAAAGAAGTCTTCACTTGCAGGTGTACCATCTGGCGCTGGTGGGAAGTCTTTGTCAAAATCAAATTCAACAAAAATTCCTTCATCACAACCATTAATAGTATCGTAAGCGAATACATCTATAATATCCCATGTGATTGCTCCTGCTTCTATCTGCGCTTTAATTTCTGAAAGTCCACCTGAATAGTCAACCCACTCGATTGGTATACCTAATGCTTTCGATGTTGGATCACCATATCCTAACTTTTGGCTTTCTGTGTATGCTCCACCCCATGATGCAACAACTACTGCAAAAGCGGATGTAGATACAGAAACTACAAATGTTAAAGCAAGTAATAATTTACTTATTTTTTTCATTTATCCTCCGTTTAAACGTTTTTTTATAAAAAAATGAGTACAGCAACATAGATTATAAGAGTCAACAGGTGATTTTGGCGAAAATGTAAAAATTTAGGTTATTTTGGGTCTAAAGCTCTAGCGTCATGACTGTTCCAGCCAATATTAATTTCATTACCAAGTTTTATATCTAAATTTTGAGAACTATTTGGCACTTTCAATATAAATTCTGAATTACCAAGTAAATTTAATCTAACTCTAGTGTGGTCTCCATGATAAATGACCTCTTCTATTTTTCCTTTTTGATTATTGTCCATCTTGTCTTTTGGATTTATCAATGCACGTTCTGGTCTGATTGATACTGTAGTTTTTTCACCTACAGATTTTACTGAAATTGGATTTGCAATTATTTCACCTTTTTCTAATTTTACTTTACATGTTCCATTTGAAATTTCAGAAACTTCTCCACCAAAAGTATTATTTTCACCGATAAACTCTGCTACAAAAGAGTTAACTGGCTCTTCATATAACTTATCAGGACTTGAAAGTTGTTGAACTTTTCCATCATTAAATACTGCAATTCTATTTGACATTGTTAAAGCCTCACCTTGGTCATGAGTTACATATACAACTGTTACACCAATACTTTCATGAATGTGTTTAATTTCGTACTGCATACTTTCTCTTAAATTTTTATCTAATGCACCTAAAGGCTCGTCCATTAATACAACTGCTGGATCGAAAACTAAAGCTCTTGCGACTGCCACTCTTTGTTGTTGGCCACCAGACAGTTGACCTGGCATTCTGTTTGCAAATCCGCCGAGCGAAACCATTGCTAGAGCTTTATCAACTTTTTTCTCTATATCCTCTTGAGACATTTTTCTTACCTTTAATGGAAATGCTAAATTTTCAAAAACTGTCATATGAGGAAATAGAGCATAGTTTTGAAAAACCATTCCAATTCCTCTTTTATGTGGAGGTATATTAGAAATTGGATTATTATCTAAAAATATTTCTCCGTTAGTTGGAGTTTCAAAACCAGCAAGCATCATTAGACATGTAGTTTTTCCTGAACCAGAAGGTCCAAGCATTGTTACAAACTCACCTTCTTCAATATCTAAATTCAGATCTTTTACTACTAATACTTTTCCGTCGTAACTTTTATCTACTTTATCAAATTTTACGAAATCTACTTTTTTTGACATAAGATAGTTTTTAAAACATTTAGTTATGTTATTTGCAATAGTTAATTAGTTCTTTATATTTAGTTCTTTTGGATAATTACAAAATAATTCACATCCATTGTCTGTAACTCTTATAGATTCTGATGCTTCAACTCCCCAATCACCAAATTGCATTACAGCTATCATATGAAAACAAGAATTTGGAACTAATTCTGTCATTTCTTCTTTATAAATATTTAAAGTATGTTCACCCCAATCTGGTGGGTAACCAATACCAATTGAGTAACCTGTTCTAGACTTTTTCTCTATTCCATATTTGTCTAAAACTCCCCAAAATGCTTGAGCAACATCATTTGCAGTATTTCCGGCTTTTGTTACTTTAATTCCAGCTTCTAGAGCTTCAATAGTCTTTTTCATCGTATCAATTTTCAGTTGATCGGGTTTTCCTAACAAAACAGTTCTTGCCATTGGAGCATGATATCTTTTGTAAACACCAGATAACTCTACAATTGTTGCTTCCCCCTCTACAAACTTATCTTGTGTAGCAGTTAAATGTGAAGCTGAAGTTCCCTTTCCTGTTGGAAGAAGTGTTGCAATACTCGAATATTCTCCTCCAAACTCTGGTGTACCATAAAATAAAGTTTTTTGTATCTCTCCAACAGCATCGCATTGTCTTACGCCAGGTTTAATTACTTCCATTGCAGTTTTCATCCCTTTTTCTGAAATCAATGCAGCATTTTTCATATATTTTATTTCTGCATCAGATTTTGCAAATCTCGCCCAGTTGACCAAACGTTCTGAGTCTTTAATTTTTGCGTTTGGTAAACCTTGTTTTATCTTCTCATAGCAAAAAGCTGTAAAGTAATGGGCATCCATTTCAACACCAATCGAAAGTTTATCCCATTTTCTGTCTTTAATTATTTTTACTAAATAATCGTAGGGATGTTTTGGCCATGTGTGAATATAATTTTCATCATACACAATTATGTTTTCATCTTTAAGATAAGTTTTTATATAAGCGCCTCCAGCATCTTGTGCTCTTACAAAGCAAAGAGGTTCATCTGCATTTATATGAACAATTGCACATTGAGCATAATAAAAAGACCAAGCATCATAACCAGTCAAATAGTTCATATTATTAGTATCGTGAGAAATTAAAAGTTCAATGCCTTTTTTTTCCATCATTGACTTTACTTTTTTTAATCTTTTTTGATATTCCTCTTTACCGAATGACATTATTTTCTATCTGAATAATTTTCCAAAACCCTCAACTTGATTATCTTTATTTATTTTAACAAGTGTATCCCAGATTAAAGCCTGGTTACTTGATAAAACAATTGTATTTAATTTTTTTTCAAGTTTATCAATTATTGGAAGTACAGGTAAAGCTGTGCAAGATACAAATAATGCTTCCGCGCCATTTAAATCTATTTTAGACAACACATCATACAAATAATTTTGATCTACTTTACCAATATCGAAGTCTGACTCTATATCAAAATAGGAATTTGAGGTTATTTCAAATCCTTCAGATTTAAAATATTCTATAACATCATCATTGAGTTTTTTGCTGTATGGAGTAAATAAACAAAGCTTGCTTATATTTAATTTCTTTAAAGCTTTTATAGCAGCGGTGCTTGGTGTTGTAACCTCAGCCATTGGTTTTGCTGCTTTTACCTTTTGTTCTATTGAATTGTATCCTGCAGCTATTGTTCCTGAAGTGCATCCATAGACAACACAGTCTATATCCTGGTCTGGAAGAATATCTTTTGCAACATCGGTTACTTTATCTGACATTTTAATCAGATTTTCTTTGGTTAAAGGATTATAACACTCTATTCTATTAACAAAAAAATCAATTTCTCTATCCTTTATTACATTAATAAAATCTCTCTCAATCATAAAATCACTTGCAAGAGCAATAAGGCCAACTCGTGGATTTGATTTACTTATGTATTTTGGTTCTATTTTTGTTGAATTCATATTTTAAAAAAGTGAATATATCATAAGTTCTAGAATAATCATTAATATTAAATGAATTGAATGAATTTTAAAGATACTCTAGTTGCATCACTTGTTCCTATCTTTTTAGGTTTTGGTTTTGTAATTGCGAAACCTGCTTTTGAGTCTTTTCCTCCAATACTTCTAATGGGATTAAGATTTATTTTTGCTGCTTCTATTTTAATTTGGTGGTTTCCTATTCCAAAAGGTTTCTTAAAAAAAATCTTTTTTGCTTCGTTTATAGCAAACACATTGCAATACAGTATTACCTATACTGGTTTAAATTTTATAGATGCATCAGCGGCAGTATTATTAGTACAAACAGAAGTTCCATTTGGAGTAATATTTGCTTTTTTCATGTTGAAAGAGAAGCCAACCTTAAGAGCTTTGATTGGGATAGGAGTTGCCTTTATTGGAGTTTACATTTTAACTGGCTCACCTAATTTAGATGGAAAAATATTTGGAATCGCTCTTACTATTCTAGGTTCAGCAATATGGGCACTTGGTCAAGTAATTGTTAAACCTTTGAGTAAAGAAATTAATCCTTTAGCATTAGTTGCATGGCTTGCATTATTTTCTGGACCCACTTTAATTTTAATTTCTGCAGTAATTGAAGGTGATACCATATCATATTTATCAACTGCTAAGTTTAATCATTGGTTAATAGCATTTTACATAGGATTTATTATGCAACCTGTAACTTATGGATGCTTTTATTATGTTCTAAAAAATAATCCGTTATATAAAGTGTTACCAATAGTAACTATGGGTATACCACCGACTGGATTGCTTGCAGCAATATTTTTATTAGGCGAGAAACCAACAAGTGAATTATTTATTGGAGGAGTAGTAATAATATTTGGTGTCGTAATGATATTATATAAAAAGAAAGAGGAGGTAAATTAATGAATATAGGTTTTATTGGTTTAGGAAATGTTGGAGGAAAACTAGCTGGGAGTTTGTTGAGGAATAAATTTAATTTAACAGTTAGAGATTTAGATAAAAATTTAACAAAACAATTTGAAGCTTTGGGAGCTAAAATTGCAAACTCGGCTAAAGAGCTAGCTGAGGAGGTTGATTTAATAATAACTTGTCTTCCTTCTCCTGAAATTTGTGCAGAAGTGATGGAGGGTCAAAATGGAATTCTAGAAGGTATTTCTGAAAATAAAATATGGTTGGAAATGAGTACTACTGATGAGGCAGAGGTAAAAAGGATTGGTAAAAAAATAATTGAAAAAAAGGCAATACCCCTAGATGGTCCAGTAAGTGGTGGATGCCATAGAGCAGCGTCAGGAAATATAGCAATATTTGTTGGCGGAGAAAGGGATGCATTCGAGAAGATTTTACCTGCTTTAACTGTAATGGGGCGAAAAATATTACATACAGGAGAATTAGGCACTGCTTCTGTTCTTAAAGTAATTACAAATTATTTGGCCTCCACACATTTGGTTGCTCTTGGAGAGGCATGGACAGTGGCTAAAAAATCAAATCTAGATCTTGCAAAAGCTTATAAAGGAATTGCCGTATCATCAGGAAATTCATTTGTTCATGAAACTGAGAGCCAAGTCATTTTAAATGGCTCTTATAATATAAATTTTACAATGGATCTTGTTTTAAAAGATACAGGACTATTCGATGAACTCGCAAAAAAATTAAATGCACCTTTAGAAATTTCTCCAAAGATAGTTGAAATTTTTAAAGATGGCCAAAAAAAATATGGCTCAAGAGCCTGGTCATCAATGATAGTAAAAAGAATGGAAGATCTAAATAAAATTGATTTTAGAGCTAAAGGTTTTCCAGAGGAGTTGATTGATAATCAACCTGAAGAAAAAGGTTATGAAATTTAAATTTTATGTTAAGGTACAATTATGATTGAAAAAAAAAATTTTTATATAAACGGAAAATGGGTTGCACCAGTCAAACCTAATGACTTTGATGTAATTGATCCATCAACTGAGGAGGCTTTTGCAGTAATATCTTTAGGATCTATTGAGGATACTAATAAAGCTATAAGTGCTGCTAAAGTTGCATTTGAAACTTGGAGAGAAACTACAAAAGAAGAGAGAGTAAAATTATTAGAAAAATTTGATCAAATTTATAATAGAAGATGGGATGAAATGGTTGAAGCACAATCAATGGAAATGGGCGCACCGTTAGATTTTGCATCAGATATTCATACTAAAATGGGTGCAGATATATCTAGAAATACAATAGATATTTTAAAAAATTTTAATTTTGAACATCAGTTTGATCCAAAATCAAACAACCAAATTAGATATGAGCCAATTGGAGTTTGTGGACTAATAACCCCTTGGAATTTTCCAATGAACCAAATCGTACTTAAAGTTATTCCAGCACTAGCAGCTGGTTGTACAATGATTTTAAAACCATCTGAAATTGCTCCAGTATCAGGAGTTTTGTTTGCAGAAATGATTGATGAAGCTGGTTTTCCCCCAGGAGTATTTAATTTAGTTAATGGTAATGGAGAAGTAGTTGGAAACCATATATCTGGCCACCCCGATATTGATATGGTCTCATTTACAGGATCTACTAGAGCAGGAAAACTAATACAAAAAAATGCAGCTGATACAATTAAAAAGGTAACTCTTGAGCTTGGTGGTAAAGGTGGAAATATAGTTTTTGAGGATTCGTATCCAGATGCAGTGAGAGATGGAGTAAGAAGTATAATGAGTAACACTGGACAGTCTTGTGATGCTCCAACACGAATGCTAGTTCAAAGATCAATTTATGATAGAGCAGTAAAAGAAGCTGTAGATGAAGCAAATAAAATTAAAGTAGATGTGGCATCTAAAAAAGGTGATCACATTGGACCTTTAGTATCCAAAGTTCAATATGATAAAGTTGTAAATCTCATAAATGAGGGAATTAAAGAAGGTGCAACTTTAGCTGCAGGAGGGCCCGATCTACCAAATGGTCTTAATAAGGGGTATTTTGTCAAACCTACAATATTTGTAGATGTTAACAACGATATGAAAATCGCTAGAGAAGAAATATTTGGTCCAGTGCTCTCAATCATTCCATTTGATACAGAAGAAGAAGCAATTAAAATAACAAACGATACGTCTTACGGATTAGGTAACTATTTACAAACTGAGGATAAAGAAAAAGCAAAAAGAGTGGCAAGAAAAGTAAGAGCAGGGACAGTTTATATTAATGGCCAAGGAGCAGACACTGGAGCACCTTTTGGAGGATTTAAGCAATCAGGTAACGGTCGAGAAGGTGGACTTTGGGGGTTTACTGAATACCTAGAGGTTAAGGCAATTACTGGCTGGAATTAAAAAAATATATTTAAGATATTTGAGGTTGAGATGATTGGTTATGTAATGGTGGGAACAAATAATTTAGATGCTGCCATTAAGTTTTATGATGAAGTTTTGGAAGTCATTGGACTATCAAGAAACGAAACTGTTGAGAACGATTATGCAGCATATGGAAAAAAAGATACAAACGAAATAGAATTTTACATTACAAAACCCTTTAATAAAAAAGAAGCAACTTTTGGAAATGGAACACAAATATCATTTATAACATCTTCAAGAGTTGTTGTTGATAAATTTCACGAAATAGGTCTAAAAGCTGGAGGTACTAGCGAAGGATCAGGAGGTGAACGACCAGAAGGATCAGGAGTTTATTATTCTTATGTACGTGATCTTGATGGAAATAAAATTTGCACCTTCACAAATAGCAAAGAATAATACTATGTCTTATTCATCAATTCATGAAAAATTAGAAAATAAAAAAACTATTATTTTAGATGGTGGAATGGGTGCTGAATTAGAAAAGAATGGCGCTAAAATGGATGAAAAAATGTGGTGTGGAAAATGCTCAGTAGATAATCCAGAATTAGTAAGAAAAATTCATGAAGATTATATAAATGCGGGTGCTGATGTAATAACTACAAATACATATAGTACTACACCTATATCGATGAGACAGTATGGTTATGAAAACTTAATAGAGGAATTTAATAAAAAAAGTGTTCAAGTTGCAAAAGATGCAATTAAAAATTCAAACAAAGATGTTGCTCTTGCTGGAAGCGTTTCAACTTTTGGTAATTTTTACAAACTAGGAGTTAAAGCAATGATACCTGGCTTTGATGAACAACTTAAAATTTTATCAGGTGAAGGAGTAGACTTAATTATTTTAGAGGCTATGTCTTCTCAAGCAGATATTGTGGAAACAATGTTAAACTGTTCTACAAAGATAAGTATACCGGTTTGGTTGTCGGTATCGTGTGTAACGAATGATCAAAATCAAATAATGCTTGGGTACAACGATACAATTGACTCTTATACTCACGTCTATGAAAATTTTGAAAAATCTATAAATAATTTCAAAAAAATTCATAACGGTCCAATTTTAGTAGCCCACTCTGATATTAAAACTACAGGTAAGGCAATAAAAACTGCGAGAGAAAATTTTGATGGAGCTCTAGGAGCTTATCCAAATAAAGGATATTATGAAAAACCACACTGGAGATTTATAGATGATATGACTCCAAATGATTATTTAAATGAAGTAAAAACTTGGATTAAAGATGGAGCTCAAATTATAGGTGGCTGTTGTGGAATAGGAGTTGATGAAATTAAAGCCATTTCAATTTTAAAAAACTAAAGTATAAATTAAGAAATAATGAAGACATTTATTGGCGGTATTGGTTGTTTTTGGGATGAAACTAAGTACGAAGGTATTGAAGGTATAATCTCTACCGAATGTGGTTACTGTGGAGGAGATGATCCCAATGTAACCTATAAAGCTGTGTGCGGTGGTGACACTGGCCATATTGAAGTTGTGAAAGTTCAATATGATGAAAAAGAAAAATCATATGAGGACATGGTAAATCTATTTTTTGAATTACACGACTCTACTCAAGTAAATCGACAAGGTACTTATGTAGGAATTCAATATAGATCAGAAATATTTTATAATACTGATGAAGAAAAAAAGATTGCTGAAAAAGTATTAAATGAAGTGAACAAAAAATTAAATGGTAAGGTATCAACAAAAATATCCAAGGAAAAAAATTATTGTAAAGCAGAAGGATATCACCAGAAATACGAACAAAAAAAATCTTTAAAATATTGAAAATAAAAAAATTAGCCTCTGTTAAAAATCCTGAAATAAATACAATTAGAGATAATAAGGCTTTATGGAATCTTCCAAAAACTAGAAGATTTGGTTACAGAAATTTACATAAAATAAATAGGTACAGTCTTTATCTAAGATCTGATCTAGTATTAAAACTAAAGTCAAAACCCAATAATAAAATTGGTAAAATACCTTTGGTAAAAAAAATGATCAAAAATAAATCTTTTTGTTCAATAATCGTTGGCAGAGGTCAAAATATATTATTTGAAAAATACGCTAAAGATTTCAAAAAAAATCAACCACAGACAATTATGTCAATAACTAAAATGTTTGTTAACTTATTTGTAGGTGAACTTGTGAAAAATAATTCAATAAATTTGAATAAAAAAGTTTCACATTATTTGCCTAAAATTGGAAGCGGTTATGCTGATGCAAAAGTACAAGATGTTTTGAATATGAATATTATAAATTCCTATACCGAAGATTATACTAAAGCATATTCTTCCTCCTTTTTACATGAGCCTGTTGGGGGTTGGAGGCTACCAAAAAATTTAAAAAATCATTTAAGCCAAGAAGAATATTTAAATACAATTAAAAAAATTAAAAACAAAAGTTTAATAAATAGATCTCAATATGCATTTTACAAATCTGCAAATACTGATGTAGTTGGATTAATTGTAGAAAAGGTAAGTGGAAGAACTTTAAGAGATTGGGTTTTATCGGCAGTTGAAGCTGCTGGCTTTGAAGAAGGTTTATATATTGCCTCTGATAGATATGGGATGCCATGGATGTCTGGTGGTGGTTGTTTAATTACAAGAGATTTTTTAAGAATGGGTTTACTTTTTGCAAGAAAAGGTATGGGGGTTGGAAATAGAAAAGTTGGATCACCTTCTTTTTTAGACAAAACTATTAAAAATTTAGGACCTAAATACATGGAATTATCAAAAAATAAATATTTGTATTACTCAAATTCAACAATGGTATCAGGTAATATGATTGGACACTCTGGGTATGGAGGTCAATTTTTGGCAACAAATTTTAAAACTGGCAAAGTAGCAGCATTTTTTTCAGTATTGGAAACAAAATCTGCAACAAAAGAGAGTTATAAAGTTGATATGATTAATATGTTGATAAACTTAGTTAACAATTAATATTAAAATTAGGAATACCTTGAAATTAATTTTTTGAGGTGATTGTCTGTGACACCACAACACCCTCCGATAATTTGAATTTGGTCATCAATTAGTTTTCCACATTCATCAGCGAATTCATCCTCTGCGTATGTCACTGTTGCCTTGTGTGTTTTTGTATCAAACTTATGTATCTCAGGATAAAACATAATTGGACCCTGCCAATTATTTTTAATTACCATCAATCCATCAAAGGCATCAACAAGCCAAGTATGCATAATACCATAAACATCTCCGCCGATATTTGTTAGAGATTTCATAATGTCATCTAAAAGAACAATCTTATCATCAGGAATAAATTTTGGTTGCTCTTTGTACATACTTTCATCATAAATAAGTGATTTTTCTTTTTCAGCCCTAAAATTTCTTCCAATAACCTTATTATCAAACTTGCTTATACAGCAACTTAGTCCGACCCAAACAGGTAAACCAGTTTCTAATGCAGAGTTAAGTAAGATTTTTGAGTGATCTATATCTAATATCATTTCTAGAATTAAAAGATCGACTCCCTCTTCTTTTAAGATTTTAGCAGCCTCTTTATAATTTCTCTCTTCCTCTCTAAATGAAGGTATGTACTTTGGATCTGGAACAAATTCATTTTCCTTCAGTGAGAAAAAGTTCGACATACTCCCTGCTATTCCAACTATATTTTCTTTCCCCTTATTCTTAATTGCCTTTTTGGCTATATCGACAGATCTAACAATAAACTCTTTTGTTTCATTACCTTTGTTAATACTATTCATATTGTGTCTTGTAGTACTAAAAGTATTTGCTGTAATAAGATCGCAGCCTGCATCCATAAAATTTTCATGAACTTGTCTTACAATTTCTGGTGCTGTGATTGTTGCTAATGCAGAAAAAGCTGGTGTCATCTCACCTCCTAAGTTTGCAATCTCGGAACCATTTCCACCATCTAAGAATATTTTTGAATTTGATTTAAACTTTTCTTTAAACAGCATCTATTTTTCTTCTTTTGGTGCTAGAACAACAGCTAATACTCCTCCTACAACAATCATTGTACTTCCAACAACTTCTCTCCAACCAAATGTTTCGTCAGTCAGAATTCCAGCTGATATAACTCCAACTACTATTTCGCTTAAATATAATATTGCACAAAGGCCTGCACCTAAAACAGATGGAGACCACATTATAACTACTCCGGTAGGAATAAAATAAAATACTGAAATAAGAACTAAAAAAGTAAACATTGATGCAAAAGCTTCAATCGGTGGCATAGGTCCTAAGTAATCTTTTAAAATAAAGCCAGCAAAAATATTAAATATTGTCCCATAAACGAAGAAAGAAAAGATTACCGGAAAGACACCGTCTGTTTTGGAAATTTCTAAACGCACTAACCCAGCCCCAAATAGTACACCTCCTAGTAATGCCAACCAATCTCCTGCATTTTGTGGTAACGGTATGATATTTGATTGACTGAAAACTACCCACAAACCCCCAAGTGCTAAGCTTAAAGTTAAAACTCTTTCTAAACCTGGTCTTTTTTTTAAAAAATATATTTCAAAAATAGTCGTCCAGACAGGTATCATGTAAAACATGATCAATGCTCGTACAACATCTGTAAGCAAGAAACTTAATGCGTAACATATAAAACCACTGCCCGTTAAAAAACCAACAAAAGGAATTTCTAAACCAGATGTACGACCTTTATACTTTCTCCACAAAGAGATGGGTGTAAGTAATAAAATTCCGATCATCATTTGAGAAATTGTTCCCCAACCTCCAGTGAGTCCCCCATCTTCTAAAATTCTTTGAGGTAGCCAATAAACTCCCCATGACCCAGCAGCTATTGCTAACGCAAAAGCTATTTTAAAATGATGTTTGTGTCTGACCATTAGTTTAATTTTGGTTTAATTTTAGAAAAATTAAAAATTTCTTCATATCTTTTTGCAAAAGATATCACTTTTAAATCTTCTTTTTCTTTTGCTATAATTTGAATACCTATTGGAAATCCATCTTTATTAAAACCAATAGGTAAAGAAATTGATGGCAAGTAAAAAAGACTAGCGAATATATGTATTTCAATCCATCTATGATACGTGTCCATTAATTTTTCATTTATTTTTTCTGGGTGTCTTAAATTTTTATCAAAAGGAAATGATTGTTGAGATGGTAAAGCTAAAAAATCAAAATCACCAAACAAACTATTTACATCATTTGATAATTCAATTCTTAAGTTAAGAGCAGATTTTACATCTTCCTCTGTGAGCTCGATACCTTTATTGTATTCCCATAACGCCTGTGGAGTCATTTCGTTAACATCTTTGATATTCATTGTAATAATATCCTCATAAATACTTTTTGCTCTTAATGTGCCCCAGCAATTCCATAATTTATTAGCATCTATTTTTGGTTTTAAGTTTTCAATTATAACTTTATGCTTTTCAAGATTGTTAAGTTGTTTGTTACATATTTCAATTATCTCAGGATCATATTGATAGTTACCATTCATGTCAGATAACCATCCAATTTTTATTTTTGAAAATTCATGGTCACTTAAATTAACCTCACTAAAAGAATTATCTAAACTGAAAGAAATTGGATCTTCTTTATGTTCTCCAACTATGACATCTAAAAGAATAGACATATCTTCAGGTGTTCTGGCTAAACATCCTGGTGTTGAAATAACCGGAAGATTTTTCTTTTTTTCATTTGTTCTATAATCGGGAAGTAATCCTGGTGTTGGTCTAAAACCATAGACATTTGCATAAGCAGCAGGTGTTCTACAAGAACCCATCATATCTGTACCATCAGCAAATGGCAGTAAATTTGCTGCAACTGCAACACCAGCTCCACCACTTGATCCACCAGATGATTGACTATTTCCATAAATGTTTGGTGTTATTCCAAATAATCTATTCGCTGTATGAGCGCCCACTCCTAATTCAGCAGTGTTTGTTTTTCCAATTATTATTCCACCGGCATCTATTTGACGGTCAACAATTATAGAATTTTTTTTTGGAAAATAATCTTTATATCCAGGAAAACCATAAGTGGTTGGAAAACCAACTACGTCTAGCAAATCTTTAGAGGCAAGAGGTAAGCCAAATAACGGCTTATTCTGTTCAAAATTTTGTATGTGGCATCCAGATGTTAGACCTTCCTTAGCATTGTTAGATCCAGAACTAACTATTGGATTGCCAGCAAATTTAACGGCATGGACTGGTGCAGATGCTTTAATCCATGGTATAGAGGGTTATTGTGTTCCTGGTTTCAATCCAATGTGTGATGGTGCTGCCTTAGAAGGTTTATCTTTGATATCAAAATCTTTAGTCACAGCAGTAGAAGATCCTAGCAATATAGTTGCAAGAG
>CACCEJ010000003.1 GCA_902545035.1 uncultured Pelagibacteraceae bacterium
GGTAAAATTGCACCAAATTTAAAATGGATCCACATTGTTTCAGCTGGTGTTAACCACCTATATCCATTTAATTGGATTAAAAAGGATTTAGTTTTAACGAATAGTAGTGGCATACACGCAAAAAAAGCAGGAGAATTTGGTTTGATGAGTATTTTGATGCTTCAAAATCATATGACAAAAATAGTTACCAATCAGAAAAAAAAAGAGTTTGTAACTTTATTAAGCAACCCAATTGTGAACAAAACAGTTTTGGCTGTAGGTACTGGATCATTAGGAGGGTCAATGATTAAACATATCAGTTCTTTAGGTGCGAATGTAATTGGTATAAATAGAAGAGGTAGAAAAGTTGAAGGGTGCTCAAAAGTTTTAACATATGATAAAATCGATGAAGTTTTACCTGATGCTGATTTTCTTTATTTAGCTGTTCCAGAAACAGACGAAACAAAAGGATTAATAAATAAGAGAAGATTAGATGTTTTAAAACCTTCCTGTGGAATAGTTAACATTGGACGTCAGTCTGTAATGGATTATGAGCATCTACAAAAAATGTAATATTGTATAGAATATTTAAATTATGCCTTCATTTGATGTAATAAGTAAAATTAATTATCAAGAATTTGACAATGCTCTTTCAAATTGTTTAAGAGAAATTGCTAACCGATATGATTTTAAGGGACTTAATATTTCAATTGAGAGAAAAGATAAAATAATAACTACAATAGCGCCAGATGAATTAAAATTAGAACAAGTAACAGAATTGCTACAAGTTCATCTTATAAGAAGAAAGGTAGACCCAAGGGTAATAAACGTTAAAAATTCAGAAGGTGCAGCAGGTGGAACTATCAGGCAAATCAGTGAATTAACAGAGGGAATAAGCCAAGAAAATGCTAAGAAAATTATTGCTGATGTAAAAAAACTAAAACTTAAAATCCAAATTAAAATTCAAGGAGAAGAATTAAGAGTACAAGGGAAAAAAAGAGATGATCTTCAAGAAGCAATATCTGCAATAGAAGCTATGGATATAGGACTTCCAATTGAATTTATAAACTTTAGAGATTAATCAAATATGATTGAAATCATTTTAGGTATATTCGTTATTGTTGTCGTAGGTTTTTATTTATTTAGACCTACTTCAAAGCAAGAAGAGAAAGATTTGAAATCTAAAAACAATTGGAGAGGTGGATTTTGAGAAAACAAGATTTAGTGAAGTATGAACAAAGAAAACGCTAGTAAACTTTGGAAAATTATTCAGGAAGCTGGCGATTATTTGGGGGATTAGAGGTTCACACTATTCCACATTAAGCTACACTAAACTACAGTACATATTCGGATATTAAAAAATTAGCTTAAAATAAATCGCTTAAAGACTCATCAATTAAATTAAAAAACTCGACGCTAAACTCGATTTAAAAGAGATAAATCAAATAGCCATTTTCAAAGAAATTAGACTCGTGGTTCAGGATTTGTTAATCTTGGATCATGGATCAACTAATATCCGTAGTATATATGATAGGAGTTCTATTGTTGGTTCTGCCTGCTTTTTTGCAGTCTAATTCTAAATTAAAACAATTGTTAACTAATTTTACTATTTGGATTATCATAGTTCTTATAATTTTAACTTTTATTTATTTATTTAAGGATTAATGAAAAAACTTTTAGGGATCGTGGTTCTTGGATTGTTGTGGTTTGTGCCAGTTAATGCAGATAACCATTGCCCTGATAAAAATCCTGAGATTATTTTAGATTTAGGAGGAACACCTGAACCAGAAAAAATTGTTTATGCTACATATAGCACTTGCTCAGGTTCACATGATTATTGTGGAACAATGGGATGTTCCGTAGAAGTATTTGATCATAAAGGTGAGAAATCATTAGCGTATATTCATCCTGCAGATTGGTTTATTAGACCTGTTAAAGTGGTAAGTAAAATACCAACATTTGAATTAGTTATGCCACTTTCTAGTGGTAAGTTTAGAATAGTAAAAGTTAAGAGTGGTAGACTTATTGAAATAATATCTGATAATTAGATGAAAAAAATTTTAGCAATAATTCTTTTATTTTGGATGTGGCATACTCCAGGCTTTGCTGACAGTAAAAAAAAAGATGATGTATTTAAGCAATTTCAAATTACTGACATATCACCAAGTAAGTTAGATTTTTCAAACTCTGTTACTCCAAACGAGGCGCTTATAGATCTAAGAAAAACGGATGTATTTGAGAAAGATGATGCATATTTTCTAAACATTTTAATGCATAATTTAAAGGATGCTAAAATTATATCCTTCCAAGATTTCAAAAGAATACTGCAGTATAAAAGAAAGAAAGTTGAAAATATTGAAGGTGTTAAACTTATATGTGGAGATGATCCAAACTTTGTAGATGATAGTCCATATTTAATTGGAATCGAATTTCAAAATTTAACTAATTTAATAGGTTATGGTTTTGAAGATGATCTTTGGTTTGATTTTAATGGAACTTATAAAAGAACTTCAAGTGATATAGAGCTAGATATAAAAGCAATAGACAGTAATGAAAAAAATACAGGCAAAATAAATAGAAAAACATTAAAAATTGGATCTGATCAATGCTCCATTTTAAATCCTTCAATTAATATGAATAGAATTATAAAAAATGTGTATTTAAATATTTTAGAAAAAAGTACAAATAAGTTATAAATTTTTTTAATGAAAAAACTTTTAGGAGTCGTGGTTCTGAATATAGGATTTTATAGGATAACTCGATTTAAACTCGATTTAAAAGAGATAAAACAAAAAATAGGTTAATGTGAATAAAGAAAACGCAAGTAAACTGTGGAAAATTATTCAGGAAGCTGGCGATTATTTGGAAGGACAACTTCCAGATCATCCTAATCATCCTAAAGGCAGAAATCCTTATGCTCATATCGCAATTTGCGTAAAGAGTAAATTCAATGCAAGTTATAAAGATATTGAGGATGAAAAATTTGATGAAGTGGTAAATTATATTAACTTTCTAAGAGAAAATCCTAGTTAAATTAATATTTAATTATATTTAAAAATGAATCAACATCAGATGGGTCTGTGTTCCATGCGGCAACCAACCTTACTGCTTTATTCTCCCATTCTTCATCATTAATTTTGTAACCATTTGAATTAAATTGATCAATTATATTTTTTGGTATTTTAACAAAAACCTCATTTGCATCTGTTGGATAAGCTAATTCAATATTTTTGTGTTTCAGCAAGCCTTGGCTTAGTTTTTTCCCCATTGCATTCGCATGTTTTGCATTTTTTAACCAAACATCATTTGATACATAAGCATCTAATTGTGCAGATACAAAACGCATTTTTGATAATAAATGACCTGCTCTTTTCATTAAAAAAGGTAAGTTACCGACTAAATCTTTATTAAAAAATATTATTGCTTCAGCAGCGAAACATCCATTTTTTGTAGCTCCAAATGACAACACATCTATACCAGATTTCCAAGTCATTTCTGCTGGAGAACAGCTTAATGAAACTATTGCATTTGCAAACCTTGCACCATCCATATGAATATTTAGTTTATGTTTATGGGCAACTTCTGATATTTTTTTTATTTCATCTAATTGATAAGCCACACCTGTTTCACAAAGTTGTGTAATGCTAACTGATGAAGGCTGAGTGTGATGAACAATTCCTTTGCCAGATATGCTATCATCTAACTCTTCAGGAATAATCTTACCATTAATCCCATCAAGATTAACCAATTTTGCTCCTCCAGTATAAAATTCAGGTGCTCCACATTCATCTACATTTATATGAGAAAGCCTATGACAGTAAATATTTCCAAAAGAGGGCGTCATAGTTGATAAAGCTAAAGCATTCGCAGCAGTTCCTGATGCTGTTGGAAAAACTATTACTTCTTTTTCAAAAATTTCTGAAAATTTATTTTGCAGATTCTTTGACAATTCATCATTACCATAAGGAGTTTTATCTTCATCATTAGCTTTAAGAATTGCATCTAAAACCTCTGGACAAGCACCAGTAACATTGTCTGATGCAAATTTTACTCTTTCTCTTTTTGTTTTAATTTTTGCCACAATTATTGCTTTGGAAAATAGTCTTTTAATTCACCTTCTCTGTATACATCAGCCGTGCAACAGTGTAATCCACCTCCGAATGCATAAGCATCTCTTAATTCAATAGGAAGAACCTCCATTCCCAATTTATCAAGTTGTTCTGCTTGGTATATTTCACTTTTTTCAACACATACAGTTTTTGAGTCTAAAACTAATACATTCATTGATAACCAAGTTGATGAATAACATAAGGGTGGTGGTTCGTTATGCGCTGGTTGAGCACTATCAACTATTTCCCATCCATTATCCTTAAATAATTTTCGTTGTTCTTTTGGAAGTCTTCTTTGAGGATTATTAATAATTAAGCCCTCCTTTATAGGTGTAAAAGTTGCATCTATATGAATAGGATAAGGGTCACCTGGAAAATTAACAGCATGTACTCTGTGATCTTTATAATGTCTTTTTAACCAATCAATTCCTTTTAAATTTGTTGTAAAACCGTGTTGAACAACTAAATCCTTACCAAATCTCAAAACATCAGCAGCATCAAATAATGGCTCCTCTTCAGTTGTTACAAAATATTTTTTTTCAGTCCATTCCAACCTTTTTTGAATACCAATTTTATCTGAAAGATAATCTTTACGATAATCAGCATCTGTTAATCTTGGCTTTGGTGCAGATTCATGTCTCATATTAGGATCAGAATTATAATATTTCTTCAACAAAGGTCTGTAGCATAGGTATTCAAACCATCTACATCTATAACTCATTGTGGCTTCTAAGATTTCATTACCAACAGTCAATAACACATCTCTTGGAGGCATACATCCAAACATTGTTTCTGCTTCCCAATCTGGTGTAGATGTTTTTTGATTGAAATCAATTGGGTCTGGTCTATCAACTTTAATTCCTCTTTTTCTTAAAATATCTGAGAAATCATCTAAAAGTTGATTTGCTTTATCTACGGTATCTTTTGTTCGTGGTCCAAATTGACCTCTCATATCGCTATCTTCAGGAACCTTTGCGTCTAATGCTGGCTCAGGAGCTGGAATGCACGTACCATCTGCTTTTCCTACTATAACATGTTTCAATGGATCCCACTCATTCCAACTATTAACAATTATTTTTTCATCACTCATACTAATTTAAACCTATAAATCTTCTATTTGATTGCATTATTAAACTATAATAGAAAATTGACATAAAAATAAAAAACCCACCAATTATAGTATTTGTTGATGGCACTTCATTAATTCCAAGCCATGGCAACCATACCCAAAAAATACCACCTATGACCTCAGTTAAAGACAGTAAAGTTAGATCTGCAGCAGGAATGTTTTTAGATCCAATTGAATATAAGATCAAACCCAAGCAAACTAGAGTTCCATGAGTTGCAAATAAAGCTTCATTTTTACTAGTAGATAAAAAGCTAGCGCCATTACTCATAAGCATCACTGCAGAAAACAAAAAACAAAATAATCCAGCCAATGCAACAGTGGTAAATTTTGGTGTTTCTTTTCTCCATCTAAGTGAAACTGAAAAAATTGAGAAACCCAGTGCAGAGGTAAGTCCAAATACAAGTCCAAGCAAAGTATTTTGTTCTGAATTATCAAAAGCCATTATACATATACCAGCTGCAGCTACTACTATAGCTATCCATACTGTTGTAGAGATTTTTTCTTTTAAAAATAAAAAACCAAGCAAAGCAGTTATAAATGGCATAGCAGCAAGGCAAAGTAATGTTATAGCTGCAGTAGTATTAGTTATAGACCATATGAACGTAATCATAGCAGTTCCTAGGCCAATTCCTCCTACAATACCAGATATACCTACCTTAAAATAATTTTTGTAAAAGTCTTTTCCTTCTTCAAGAAATAGATACATATTTAATAAAAGAAAAATAACTAACCCTCTAGTAAATAGATATTGCCATGGAACTGTCTGTGGCTGATCGATGTGCCTTACAACATAAGGACCAAATGACCAAAAAACTCCAGCTATTAGGACAATTGGAATGGCTACTTTTGGATTTTTTAAATCAAGCATGTGCTATTTTTTTATTTAAGAAGTAAGAAAATATAAATATAAATTTATATAATAACAATCAAATAAAATTTAGATTAATGGATATTAATATTTTAAAATTAGCTTCAGATACCAAAAATAACAAATATATTGGAAACTGTACTCATTCAACAAAGTTCAAAAGTCAGATTTGTGGAGACGAGATTGAAATTTTTTTAATTATAAAAGATAATATGATTAAAGATTTTACCTATCAATCTCAATCTTGTATATATTGCAATGCATCAGCTAATATAGCTTCAAAAAATTTTAAAAGAAAAAGTAAAAGCAAAATTAAAAATTTTTTAAAATTATTAGAACAGTTTAATGATAAAGAAAACATTTTATTTCCTAATGAATGGAAAGATTTTAAAAAAATTTTTAATAAAAAAAATTTTGCTAGGAAAGATTGTATAACATTGCCAATTGAAGCTTTAAAAAAAATAATTGAATAAATGACAAAAGATAAAATTTATAAGTCACTTTTAGCAGCTTTATTTTCTACAATAACAATTGGTATTTTAACATTATTAACCTATAAGACCAATTTTGGTCTTTTTTTAATTGCTTCATTTGGATCTTCAATGGTTCTTTTGTACGGCTATCCTGAAAGTCCTTTTGCTAAACCAAAAAATATATTATTTGGTCACTTGGTAACTTCAGCAATTGGAATTTTATTTTATAATTACATTCCCTTACCTATTTATATCTTAATACCTTTAGCTGTAGGTTTTGGAGTTGGGTTAATGATATTTTTAGATGTAACTCATCCACCTGCAGGTGGAAACCCCATTATAGTCATATTAGGGTCAGTATCGTTTGAATATCTTTTGTCACCAATATTAACTGGATGTCTGATAATAATAGTATTTGGAATTCTTCTAAATAAATTTGTTGCTCAAAAGAAATATCCTTAACATTTACTATTCATTTGATTGATGTTCCAATTGTGCTAGACTTGGTTTAGAAAATATCTATAGAGAGAGATTTTAAACTTAAAAATTAGGAGATAAAATGAAAGTACTTTGTGTGTTATATGATGATCCTAAAGGCGGTATGCCTAAGTCTTATGCCTTATCAGATCTTCCAAAACTAGAAAAATACCCAGATGGAATGACTTTACCAAGTCCAAAAGGTAGAGATTTTACACCTGGAGAATTGTTAGGCTGTGTATCTGGAGAGTTAGGATTAAGAAAATTTTTGGAAAGTAATGGCCATGAGCTAATTGTAACAAATAGTAAAGATGGAGAAGGATGCGAGGCTGATAAACATATTGTAGATGCGGATATAGTGATCTCTCAACCTTTCTTCCCTTATTATTTAACTAAGGAGAGAATTGCAAAAGCAAAAAATTTAAAAATGGCTGTAACTGCAGGAATTGGGTCAGACCACGTAGATCTACAAGCAGCAATGGATAATAAAATTGATGTTGTAGAGGTCACATTCTGTAACTCAAGATCAGTTGCTGAACATATTGTAATGATGATTGTATCTTTGGTAAGAGATTACCATAATCAACATAGAATAGTTAATGAAGGCGGTTGGAACATTGCAGATGCTGTGCAAAGATCCTATGACGTTGAGGGAATGCATATTGGAACTGTTGCAGCTGGAAGAATTGGACTAGATGCTTTAAGAAAAATGAAACCTTTCGATGTTCATCTTCATTACTTTGATAGACATAGATTACCTGAGTCAGTAGAAAAAGAATTAAATTTAACTTTTCATGAAACAGTAGAGTCAATGGTTAAAGTTTGTGATGTGGTAACTATAAACTGTCCACTACACCCTGAAACAGAAAATTTATTTGATGATGCAATGATTAGCAAAATGAAAAAAGGTGCATACATTGTAAATACTGCTAGAGGTAAAATTTGTAACAGAGACGCAATTGCTAAAGCGTTAAAAAGTGGTCAATTAAGTGGATACGCTGGTGATGTATGGTTTCCACAACCAGCACCAAATGATCATGTTTGGAGAACAATGCCAAATCATGGAATGACGCCTCATACTTCTGGAACTTCTCTTTCAGCGCAAGCTAGATATGCTGATGGTGTTAGAGAGATTTTGGAATGTTTCTTTGAAGGTCGTGAAATACGTAACCAATACCTAATTGTTAAGGATGGACAATTAGCAGGTATGGGTGCACATTCTTACAGTAAAGGAAGCGCCACTGGCGGTTCTGAAGAAGCGGCAAAATATCAAAAAAAATAGAGTTTTAAATACAAATCATTAAAGGTAAGCTATGAATTTACCAAATAGCTACCTTTAATGAAAAAATTATTATCAATTATTTTCTTATTACTTTCTTCAACGAGCTTTGCAAATTCACCAAATTTTGAAAGAGCTTATTTTGCTGGTGGGTGCTTTTGGTGCATGGAGGAGTCATTCGAAAATATTCTTGGTGTTTCAAAAGTTATTTCTGGGTACTCAGGTGGCACTACAGAAAATCCAACTTACAAAGAGGTCACATATGGAAATACAGGTCATTTTGAAGTTATTGAAGTGATATATGTTCCAGAAGTAGTCAGCTATGAAAAACTTTTAGAAGAATTCTGGGTAAATATCGATCCATTTGATGCTGCAGGACAGTTTTGTGACAAAGGATATAGTTATAGATCAGTTGCATTTTATCAAAATGAGAAACAAAAAGATTTAATAGAAAATAGTATTAAGGAAATAGAACAAAAATTTAAAAAAAAAGTCGTAACCTACGTTAGAGAATTTGAAAAATTTTACAAGGCAGAAGCTTTCCATCAAGATTATTACCAAATAAATTTTGTAAATTATTTAAGATATAAAAAGGCTTGTAGGCGTGAGGCAACATTAAATAATATTTGGGGGTCTTAAAGTGACTATAATCAGCAAATATGTAGCTTTAAAAAATTATATTCCAACTGGGTTACCAAAAGAAACTGATTTTGAGATAAAATCAAAAGAAATATCAATTAATAAGGAAAAAAATATATTAGTCTCAAATTCATGGATATCAGTTGATCCGTATATGAGAGCAAGAATGACCGAAAGAAAAAATTATAAACCGCCATTTAAAATTGGTGAGGAAATGGAAGGATATGCAATTGGCAAAGTAGAGATTTCAAATGATAAAAGTTTTAATGTTGGAGATTTAGTATTTAGCAGCCAGGGTATGAGAGACAATTTTGTTTGCAGTGCTGATAAACTAAAAAAGCTTAAAGCTATTGACATGCCAATTCAATCCTATTTAGGTCCTCTTGGTATGACAGGACATACTGCATACATCGGACTATTAAAACATGGAGAATTAAAAGCTGGGCAGACAGTTTTAGTATCTTCAGCTGGAGGGAGTGTTGGTTCGACAGTTTGTCAAATTGCGAAAAATCTTGGTTGTAAAGTTATTGCTAGTACAGGTTCTGATGAAAAAGTTGATTGGTTAAAAAATGAATTAAAAGTTGATTATGCTTTCAATTATAAAAAGGTAGAAAATCTTGTGTTACATTTTAAAGAAGTTTGTCCTGATGGATTTGATCTTTATTTTGATAATGTTGGAGGTGATTTTTTGGAATCCGCAATTTTCCAAATGAAAAATTTTGGTCGTATAGTTGTTTGTGGAAGAATTTCTCAGATGAATGTAACAACACCAGGATCTGGAATAAAAAATATGGCACATGTGCTTGTTAAAAGACTTACCATTAAAGGATTTTTAATATTTGATCATGAAAATGAAAGAGAGCCATTTGAAACTGATATGTTGAAATGGTTATCTAAAGGTGAAATAAAATTTAAAGAAACTATTTATACAGGAATTGAGAGTGCCCCAAAATCATTTATAGATTTATTAAAGGGAAAAAATACTGGTAAAATGCTTGTCAAAATTTAATTAAAAAATTTATGACAATATAAATCCTTTAAATGATAAAAACCTTTCCTTTGCTATTTATACTATTGTGGTCATCTGCATTCATATCAGGTGACATTATAGTTCAGAACGCATCTCCATTTGCAGCACTTGCATTTAGATTTGGAATTGTAACTATAGGGTTTTTTTTATTTGCACTATTTAAAAAAGAAATAATTTTTACAAAAATAAGATATGTCCTAGAAAGTATTACTACAGGTGTATTGTTTCATGGATTATATCTTGGTGGTTGTTGGTACGCCTTTCATGTAGGAGTTCCTGCAAGTGTTGTAGCATTAATTGTTACTCTTCAACCGATATTAACTAATTTATTATCAGGACCAATCTATAAAGAGGTAATAGGATGGAGGCAGTGGGTTGGTATTGCGTTTGGTTTTGTAGGCTCTTTGCTAGTACTTGGAGTAGATTTTGGAGAAGAGTTTCCTAAAGATGGATTAGTAACTTGTTTTATTGCCCTTGCTGCAATCACTACAGGAACCTTGTGGCAAAAAAAACTAAGTGGTAATGTCCCATTATCAGTTAATAATGGATTTCAAGCTTTTGGGGGCTGTTCTTTTAATTTAATTTTAATATCAATATTTGAAACTCCTTATATAAATTTTACAACAGGATTTTTATTAGGGATGACACATCAGATTATTCTAGTGTCGTTTGGAGCCTTTACAATTTTAATGTTTTTAATAAAAGCAGGTTCGGTTAGTAAAACTTCAACATTATTTTTTCTTGTCCCACCTACAACAGCTGTGATGGCCTATTTATTTTTAGGAGAAAAATTATCTAATATTGATATAGCAGGATTTATACTTGCAACAATTGGCGTTTATATTGCAACTAGAAAGTAAGTGAAAATTTTAAATTTTATAAAAAAATTTTATCGACCTTTTGTGTTAACTTATCTTTTTTTTTCAATTGGGATAAGTTTTTATCCATCTTTTGAATTTTACTCGTTTAAAGGACAATTATTGATTTTAGCTGTATCTATATTTAACGGAATACTAGGAGTTTATATTAAAAAATTATAAAACGTAAGGTTCCGGTCTAGCATTACTTTTTAAAACTCTTTCTACATCAAAAACACTTATATCTATTGATTGGTAGCTACCTGTTGTGATCAATTCAGTCAGAGCCCTTCCAATACCTGGTGCCTGCATTAAACCTCTTCCAGTGAAACCAGAGGCTAAATAAACATTGTCATATTTTGGATGTTTGCCTACAACTGCGTTGTTATCAAGTTTATTACAATCATAAAATCCTGCCCAACCACCGGTTAATTTTAGTTCTTCAAAGGCTGGAACTCTTTTTGCCAGAGCAGGCCAAACTAATTCTTCAAAATCATTCCATGCTGGTTCTAAATCTTTCGCATCAAATACAGATATAGGTGAACCTGCTAAGAACTCTTTACCCTCTGGTCTCCAATATACACCTGTTGTTAAATCTCCAGTTAGTGGCATATCAGGAAAATGTTTTGGACATTTAACTCGAAATACAGTGTGCTTTTGTGGTTCAACTGGAATATCTGATAACAATTCTTTAGTCCAACATCCTGCTGCTGAAATGATAGTTTTTGCATTTATCTCAGACAAATTTTTAACCTCACCTTTAAGAAACTCTGCGCCTAACTCAATTGCTTTACTTTTTAAAGCACTATGAAACATAAAAGGATCAATCCAACCTTCACTTTTATTATCAGTATATGTAGCTGTTTCTATACCTTCGTTATTTATATATGGAAAAATTTTATTTAATTCTGAACCTTTAATATTTTTTGTACCAGCATCGCATTCTCTATGATTTTCCAAAGCTTTATATTGTTCCTCTGCATGTTCTGGTCCAAACATTAAAAGGTATCCATTAGGAACCATGCTTGCCGTTGGGTTTGGATTTTTTTTTGTTTTTAACAATTCTGGTATTTTAAAAATGAATTCTCTAGCAAACTTACCTAAAAGTATATTTTCTTTTTGAAAAAATTGTCTTCTAAATCCACCTAAAGACAAAGGAAATGAGGCAGTCTTATATGTAGGGTCTCTCTCAATTACCTTAACTTTTCTACCTTCCATTGATAAAAAGTATGCAGTAGCAGCGCCTATTATACCTCCACCAACTATGACGACATCATCCATAAATTTTAATATATACTATTTTCTTTGCATTAACCATAAAGCATCTTGAGATAAAAAATAAATTTTTCCGTTAGAGGGATGCACTTGAATGTCTCTAATTCTTCCAATTTTATTTTTAAAAATAACCTCTTCTTTTACATTTGATAAGTCTTCAAATATCAGTTTTCTTAAGGATTTATCTTTTAAAGAAGTGATTAAAGCATGACTATTCCACTCATTAAACTCGTCACCTTTATAAATAGTTATTGCGCTAGTTGCTATTGAGGGTACCCAATATTGAATAGCTTTTGTAAATCCAGGTTTCCATTTTGGGCCAATTGGAATTCCAGAATAATTGGTTCCTCCCCATCCTAAAATTTTCCATCCATAATTTTCACCTTTTTTAACTTCTCCGAACCAATCTCCACCTTTTGCCCCATGATTACTCATGTAAACTTTTCCATCAAATTCAGAAAGTGCCATCCCTTGAGGATTTCTAATTCCAATTTGATAAATCTCTGGCAACCAATCTACCATACCCTCAAACTTTGGATTATCTTTTGGTATACTTCCATCTAAATGAATTCTTATAATACTACCTGGATGCTTTGAGGCATCTTGTGCAATCATACCTTGTCCTCTCTCACCCGCAGAAGCAAATATAAAATTATCTTTGATAACTAATCTTGATCCAAAATGATGACCAGAGTCTATTGGGGGATTTGCTTGAAAAATATTTTTAAAGTTTAATTGTTTCCTATTAAATTCTGCTTTTGCAATAGAAGTGCTAGTTTTATATCCACCTCTATCTTCAGTATATGAAATCCAAATATTATTGTCTTTATGAATAATATCTAATAAGCCTCCTTGACCATGGACAACAAAGTTAAGTTGATGACTAATTTCTTGAACTTCTCTAGATAAAATATTTACAATTTTTATTTTGCCGCTTTTTTCTGTAATTATTATTTCATTACTATTAATAAAAGAGGATCCCCAAGGTGAATCTAGGTTAACTAATTTTTCTAATTTAAAGTTTTGTGAATACGATTTTGAGGCAAATACGAAAAAAAGAATTAAAACGTATATTATTTTTTTCACTTTATGAAAGTTTTGATCTTCCACCATCAACTGCAATTATTTGACCCGTTACCCAGGAACTTTCCTCGGTAAGTAAAAATTTTGCCAAAGCTGCTCCATCTTTACCCTCACCTAGTCTTTTAAGTGGGTGGGCTTTAGCTATTCCTTGAGCAATTGCTGTATTTTTTAACATTGGTTGAGCTATCTTAGAATTAGTTAAACTTAGAGCAACACTATTAACTCTTATGTTTGGAGCAAATTCAGCTGCTAATGATACAGTTAGTCCCTCAATAGCCGCTTTGGTTGATGCTATTATTGAATGATTTGTAAAACCTCTTTGAGCTGCAACTGTTGAAAATAAAACAATTGAACCATTATTTTGTTTTAGGTTATCTTGATATCCTTTGATTAAGTCTACCGCAGAATAAAAATTAAGTTTCATACATTTATTGAAATCATTCTCAGTTGCCATCTTTAAAGGCTTCAAATCTATAGACCCAACACAATATGCTACACCTTTGATTTCTGATATGTCTGATTTAATTGTATCCACGAACCCCTCGTGTAATACATCTGCCACAGTATAAGAAGAGTTCAATTTCTCAGCTAAATTTTTAAGTTGACTTTCATCTCTTCCAACTAAATGAATTTCTTTACCAGAAGAATACATTTGCTCTGCTAAATTGGATCCGATAGAACCTGTCGCACCGACAATTAGATATTTTTCTGACATATAATAATTAATGAAATTATTTTTTATACTTGGAAATCAGTTATTTCCATTAAAAAACCTCGACCGCTTCAAAAAAGACCACCTATTTTTTATGTCAGAAGACTACCAATTATGTACATATGAAAGACATCATAAATTAAAAATTCTACTATTTTTATCTTCAATGAGATCTTATGCGGATAAATTGAAGGAAAATAAATTTAAGCTTAATTACTCAAAAATTGATTCTACTGATTTTAAAAAGGACTATACGAAGAAATTAGAAAAATTGTTAAAGATGAATAAGATAAAAGAAGTAACTAGTTTTGAAATAGAGGATAAATTTTTTGAAACAAAAATAAATAATTTTTTAAAAAAACAAAATATTCAGTGGAATATAATTCGATCGCCAATGTTTTTAGATAGTCGTGAAAATTTTAAAAAATATTTATCAAAAACAAAAAAACCCTTTATGGCAAAGTTTTATAAAGAAAAGCGAGAGAGATTAAACATTTTGTTAAACAAAGATGGTACACCAGAGGGAGGAAAATGGAGTTTTGATGAGGATAATAGAAAAAAACTGCCAAAAAATATCTTAATACCAAAATTTCCAGAAATTAAAGAAACTAAACATACAAAAAGTTTAAAACCAATTATTGAAAAATTATTTAGTAAACATCCAGGTGATACCAAAAAATTTTGGTTTGCAACTGAATATAAAGATATTTCAAAATTATTAGATTTTTTTATTAAAGATAAGTTAAACCTATTTGGTGATTACGAAGATGCTGTTGATCAAAAAAATAATATTTTATTTCACAGTGCTCTTAGTCCGTATTTAAATCTAGGTTTAATAACGCCAGACATTATCATTCAAAAAATAATGACTTATCACCATAGTAAGAGTGTCAGACTAAATTCTTTAGAAGGTTATATAAGACAAATAATTGGTTGGAGAGAGTTTATGAGAGGAATATATCAAAATTATAGTAAAGAAATGGAAAGTGGAAATTTCTTTAAACATAATAGAAAAATGAAAGATACATTCTATGATGGCAGCACTGGTTTGGATCCTTTAGATCATGCAATTAAAAATGCTAGCAAATTTGGTTGGTCGCACCACATTGAAAGATTAATGATATTGTCAAATATTATGAATTTATGCGAAGTTGAACCAAAATCAGTTTATAAATGGTTCATGGAAATGTTTGTGGACTCATCTGATTGGGTTATGGTCCCAAATGTTTATGGAATGGGTTTGTTTAGTGATGGTGGAATTTTCGCAACTAAGCCTTATATCTGTGGATCAAGTTATTTTATGAAAATGATGGATTTTAAAAGGGGCAACTGGTGTAATGTTATGGATGGTCTTTATTGGCGTTTCATAGATAGAAATAGAAAATTTTTTTTGAAAAATCCAAGGTTGTCTATGATGGTAAGAATTTTTGATAAAATGAAAGAAAATAGAAAAAAATTAATATTATCAGAAGCAAACAAATTCATTAAAGATAATACTTATGGGAATTAAAGTTTATTTTAACGATTCTTGCAATATTTGTAGAATGGAAATAAATCATTATAAAAAAATTGCAAATAGTGATTTGGAGTGGATAGATATTACAAATAATGATGAGGCTATAAAAATAACATCTAAGTCGCAAAAAGAGTTGCTCAGAAGGTTGCATGTAATAAATGATGGTGAAGTTATTGGAGGTGCTAAAGCATTTATTATAATTTGGTCAAAAATACCAAAATATAAAATCCTATCTAAAATTTTTTCAATAAAACCCTTATTTATTATTTTTCATTATATATATGAAATTGCTGCATTTTTCTTATTTTTAAAAAACAGAAAACAATTAAATGAAAAAACAAAACCTACCAACTAAGGTATGCAAAGTTTGTAACAAGCCTTTTTCTTGGAGAAAAAAATGGAAACTTAATTGGGAAAAAGTTAAGTATTGCTCTAAGAGATGCGCCTCTAGTAATTAATTATTGTGTATTGCTTTTTCTAGGATCTTTAAGTGATTTTAAAATTTTTGATAGCCCCGTAATTTTTAAACTATAATAAATCACATAAATTAAAGTTAGTCCTAAAGCCATGGTAGATAGAAACACAAAGATGGCTGTCAAAATTTTTTCTTGGAACCAGTTCTCTACTCCAGAGTTAGAATAATAAAGAATATTCCAAAACGCGACGAAAATTAACTCATATATGATTATAATTTTGAACATATGGTTGATATAGTTCTCAATATAATTAATACTATTCAATTCTTGTCGCATGTCGATAAAAATTTATGAGATAAAACAAAGAAAATAGATGAAAAAAGTAATTTGGATAACTGGCGGTAGCAGTGGAATAGGAAAAGCAGTTGCATTAAAGTTTGCAAATAAAGGATGGCAGGTAATTATATCATCAAGACGTGAGGAAGTCTTAAAAGATATTTCAGATAAAAATGAAAATATTGATTATTTGAAATTAGATATTGTTGATTATGAAGCATGTCATTCAGTTTTTAAAACTATTGTTGAGAAATACAACAAGGTTGATATTTGTTTTTTTTCTACTGCAATTTATGAGCCTGAAAAAGAGAAGGATTTTGATCTTCAGAATATAATTGATGTTACAAATGTGAATTATATTGGAACCATAAACTGTATTAAAGCTGTTGAAAAATATTACAAAGAAAAAAGGCAAGGAGTTATATCTATTGTATCTTCTACTGCAGGATACAGAGGATTGCCAAATTCAACTGCCTATGGGCCTGCAAAAGCAGCTCTTATTAATTTAGCAGAAAGTTTATATCTTGATTTTCAAAGATATGATGTTCGCGTATGTCTAGTCAGCCCTGGATTTATCAAAACAAGACTTACGGATAAAAACACATTTAAAATGCCATTTTTAAAAACCACACAATATGCGGCTGAACAGATTTATGATGGTTTAATAAATAAAAATTCATTTGAAATAGCTTTTCCTAGAAGTTTATTTTTAATATTAAAATTTTTTAAGATTTTGCCAAATGGGATCTACTTATATTTGATAAGAAAAATGACGAAGCTTCAAAAAAAATAAATTTAATCTTTTACAAACATCACAGTTAATTCTGCAACTTTTATACCAAACTTTGTCATTTTTGCTCTATTAATTGCTACTCTTTCATCTTGCATAAAGATCCAATCATCAAAAGTTATTTTCATTTCTCTTCCTTTTACAGGAACTAACAGTACATATTCAAACTTAAATGCAGGACCATAAGAAAAACCTTTTGCAGTTCCAACTACATCTCCAGCAGTGCCTTCATAGTTATGTTCATCAATTTTATTGATTGTCCATTGCCTATTTTGAATTTCTCCATCGTTCCAAACAAATTTTTCGTCAAGTATTAATTGTTTTCCATCCCACTTTCCATTCAAATCTGCAGAAAACTGTCGAGTAACTTTACCTGACCTATTTTGTAAAATACCCCATGCTTTTACATTTCCAGATAAATATTCTTCAATTATCAGTCTTGGTTTTTGGTTTTTAAAATCTTCTGGTTTCATACCTTGATTAGATGAACAGTTTGTAATCAATACTGAGATTATTATCAATAAAAAATATTTTAATTTCATAAAGTTACTTTTGAAGAGCAAATTGTATTAAATCGATATTTTTGGATTTAAATCCAGCCTCGCAATAAGACAAGTAAAAGTTCCACATTCTTTTGAAAGTGTTATCAAAACCTTGGGATGAAATTTGATCCCACTTGTTGAAAAATTCATCTCTCCAAATTCTCAGGGTATTTGAGTAATGTTCTCCGTAAGAATTACATTTCTCAAATTTAAGTCCTGATTTATTTGATAAAGAAACTAACTCATTTTTGCTTGGCAAAAAACCACCAGGAAAAATATATTTTTGGATGAAATCAGTCTTATTTTTATACCTTTCGTAAATGCTATCATCAATAGTGATTGCTTGTATGGCAGCTGTTCCACCATCTACTAGATTATGCTTTATTGTATTAAAATAATTTTTTAAATAGTTATGACCGACAGCCTCGATCATTTCTATTGATGCAATTGAATTATATTTATTTTTAACATCTCTAAAGTCTAACATTTGTATGTTTATCTTCTCATTTAAACCAACTTTATGAATTCTTTCCTTGGAAAATTCATATTGTTTTTTAGAAATAGTAATACAATCTAATTTTACATCATAATTTTTTCCAATGTATTCCGCAAAGCCTCCCCAACCACATCCTATCTCTAGCATTTTGTCACCAGGCTTAGGCTTTACTAAATTTGAAAGTTTCTTATATTTGTTGATTTGTGCTTTTTCTAAGTCATTTCCTTCTTCAAAGATTGCACTCGAATATGTTAATGTTTTATCAAGCCATAAGGAGAAGAACTCATTTCCTAAATCGTAATGTTTTCTTATATTTTCTTTACTTCTAGATTTATTATTTTTAATAAAAAAATTTTTGATTTTGTTAAATATTGCAATATCAAAGGATCCAGAAAATTTATGTATTATTTTTATATTTTTGGCAGCTAATTCTATTAAGTTGGTTAAATTTTTTGTTTCAAAACTGTTATCCATATACGCTTCTGCTAAACCGATGCTACCATTTTTGATTATTTTTAGAGTAATTCCTGGTTTATTGATTTTTAAATGAGCATGTAATCTTTCATTACTATTTCCAAAATTATATTCTTTTCCATCATGATTGATTATCTTTAACGAACCATGTTTTATATATTTGAGTGAGCTAAAAACAATCTTGTCTGAAAATTTATTCAAATTCATTTATTTCTTCTGAAATATTATTTTTAATTCTTAACTTTTTCTTTATAAACTTTATTCCTTTTAACCATAATTTAAATGCTTCATAATGGATTGCGACAATAACTTTGAATGTCATTAATGGGTGAAAAATATAAGAAAAGAACAAATTTTTATTACTTAAATCTTTTGCAATACCGTCTTGTGATGCAAATAATAATTTTCCCTCTTTATCAGATTGGTCTATTATAACTGATATTTTATCAGAAGGTTTGTTTACTCTAAATTTATAAATACACTCCATTTCTATAAAAGGCGATACATGAAATTTTTTTGTACAACTATTTTTTATAGTCTCTGTATCATGAGTTTTAAAAATATAAGTATGCTGTTCACCAAAAGTATTTTTAACTTCATAGAAAATTGAAATTATTTTGTTATCTTTATTATATATAAAAAAAACACTTAAAGGATTAAATACATACCCAAAAATTCTTGGATAACACAATATTTTAACTTTTACTTCTGTTTCATCAATGCCAATATTTTTTAAATTATGTTTAACCCAATTTTTTAAAGATGTTCCATCTCGATTACCGTGATCTTTGTCAAAAAAACTTATAATATTAAATTTATTATAAGAAAATATAGTAATATTCTTATTAATTTCCTCTAAATCATCAAGGTCAATCAACAATGAAAAAACACTATATTTAAAATAGTGATTTTTAGGTTTAAATCTTCTATGAATTACTTTCCCAGTATAAATTTTTGAGTTTTTAAACATTAATATAATTCATCATATCTAATGATGATTTTATACCATCTTCATGAAAACCATAACCAAAATAACTTCCACAAAATAAAATATTATTTTTATTTTGAATTAAATGTAGATCCTTTTGACTATTAATTGCTTTTTGATCAAAATAAGGATGTGTAAATTGTACCCTTCTAATTATTTTTTCTTCAGGTATTTTCAAATAAGGATTCAATGTTAAAAATATATTTTTAGAAATATTCAGATTCTGCAATAAATTTAACCAATAAGTAATGGAATTTTGCTCGCTGTTTTCAGCCTTTATTGATGAATTCCAAGAACACCAAGCTTTATTATTTTTTGGCATGTAATTAATATCTTCATGAATAACCGCCTCATTTGTTTTATATTTAAAATTACTCAAAATCTTTTTTTCATTTTCATCTGGAGCTTCAATCATTGAAAGAGCTTGATCAGCATGTGTAGCTAGTACAACTTTGTCATAAGTAAAATACTCATTTTTATCACCATAATAAACCTGGACTCCAGATTGAATTCTTTTAATTTTATTTATGTTATAATTTTTATAGTATTCGCCACTTATATTGCTCAGTATTTTATCTACATATGTTCTGCTTCTGTTTGAAACTGTAAACCATTGAGGTCTATTTTTTAATTTAAAAAGACCATGGTTTTGGAAAAATTTTAAAAAAAAACTTAAAGGCATTTGCTTTGCTTCATAAGGAGGCATTGACCATATTGCTGAAACCATTGGAATAATATGAAATTTTATGAAATAGTCTGAAACATTTAATTTTTCTAAATATTTTCCTAAAGTAATATTCTCGGTAATTAAATTTTTGTTTTCACTCTTTTTGTAAAAATCAATTATTGTAAAAAACATTTTTAAAAATTTTATATTTAATAGATTTAATTTATTGCTAAAAATTCCTGATATTCCTTTTCCACAATATTCAATTTCTGAGTCTCTAACAGAAACTGAAAATGACATATTACTTTTTTCTATAGCTATGTTATTTTCTTCAAAAAAATTTATTAAATTTGGATATGTTTTTTTATTGAATACAATGAAGCCTATATCTACAGGTATTATATTATCTTGAATTTTGATATCTATTGTATGGGAATGTCCACCAAAGTGATCTTCTTTTTCAAAAAGATCAACTTTATGATTTTTCGAAAGATAATATGCTGCACTTAGACCTGAAATACCAGACCCTATAATTGCTAATTTCATTATTGAGGATTATATTTATTTTCACCTTTAAATGATGAGACAAATTGTAGAAAAACTGCAAATATTATTATCCCGCCACCAATTAATACGTGAAATGATGGATTTTCATTTACAAAAAGCCATGCCCACATAGGACCTAAAATTGCCTCTGTTAGCATAATTATACCAACCATTGCAGATAATGTTTTTTTAGCTCCAATTGTTATAAATATAAAACCAAGCCCTATTTGAAATGTACCTGATAAAAATGCTAAAAATATATCGTACATAGATACAGAAATTTTAGTTGACGCTAAGAAACCAATAATCATAGCAACTATACCTGCTACTAGTTGAAGAGGTACCATATCCACAGTCGGATACTTTCTTACAATTAAAATTAAAATTGCAAATGTAATAGGCATTACAAAAGCAACAATGTTTCCTGACATTTGACCACTTGAAAGGGTATTTCCAAGCATAAGTATTAAACCTGATATTGCTAAAATAATTGACGCTAGTGTAATTTTTGAAATTTTCTCTTTTAAAAAAAAATAACCAAAAATTGCTAAAAAAATTGTCTGCGTCTGGATAATAAAATTAGTATTGGCAACTGTAGTATTATACATGGCAAAAACATAACTACTAAAACCAATACCAAGAATAATACCTCCAATTAATCCTGGAATTCCTGATAAATAAATTTTGCTAAATACATTCTTTTTATAATTAAAAAATAAAAATATAGTTACAGTTATTATAAAAAAAACTTGTCTCCAGAATAGTATTTGCCATAAAGTTGATCCTTCAAACGATTTTACAATTAAACCTCCAAAACTAAGACAAAATGCACCAAGAAAAATTAATAATGGTCCTGGTAATTTTGAAATTAAATTCATTTAATTTTAGATATTAAATTTCGGGTTTCCATTTCATAAAGTTTGTAAATAGTTTCAGCGTCTTTTAAATTGATTTCTTTAAATTTTATTTTACTTCCAGGTGGTATTTGAACTAGCTTATCGTAATCAGCACTTATAACAACTCCAATTTTAGGATAACCACCAATAGTTCCATGATCCGAAAGCATAACAATTGGGTCACCATCAGCTGTTATTTGAATGGTTCCTTTAACTAATCCTTCAGATTTGATGTTTGTATATTTTATGTTTTCAATTTTTGGTCCATCTAATCTAATTCCCATTCTATCTGTCAATTTTGTTATTCTAAATTTTTCTTTAAAAAATAATTCTTTTGCAGTTTTAGAAAAATAATCGAAGTGTGGTCCTTTTATTACTCTGATATTTTCAATTTTTGAATTTATATAATCAAATTTATTCAAAGAATATTTTTTTGCAATATTTTCTATTTTAATTATTTGATTTTTTTGTAAGATTTTCCCATTGTTAGCACCAATTTCTGCTTTCGTATTTACTGAGTAACTATCAAGATAAAAATCTATTTTAAATGATGCATTTATAGATAAATAACCATAAACAGATCTATTAGTGGATATTAGATCTAAACAATCATTATTTTCTAAAACAAGATTTTGATAACAAACCCCTTCTTCTATTTTATTTTTTCTTAATATTTGAAAGTTTACATCACCAGTGACATTAAAATAAACTTTATCACCTTTGTATCTCAATTTTGGCCCTTGGAGTGCAAATTCTATAACAGGACTATTTTTTTTATTATTTGATATAGCATTAGCTATAACAAAATTTCTATTATCCATCGCACCACTAAAAGGTATTCCTATATGATAGTAGTTTTTTCTACCATTGTCTTGGAAAGTTGTATTTATGCCAGGTCTTAAAACCTCAAAATAATTTTCAGCCATATTTTTTCTCGAATTCTGATTTTGATATTTGAAAAAATGATATTGTATCACCTGGGTTAATTAAATTTGGTGAAGTGTTATTTTTATTGTCGAATATATCTAAAGGGGTTTTTCCAATTATGTTCCATCCACCAGGACTTTCAAATGTATAAATATTACAAAATTGTTCTGTTAATCCTATAGAGTTTTTTGGTACTTTAACCCTTGGTGTGTCTAGACGTCTAGCATATAATGAATCATTCAAATCTCCCAAAAATGGCATACCAGCAATAAATCCTGTCATATAACAATAATATTTTTTAGAAAAAAATTTTTTATAAATTTCCTCTTTTTCAAGATTTAACAATTTTTCTAATCTTTTTATATCAAGAGCAAAATCGTTGTCACAGCAGACAGGTATTTTAATGAGATTACCTTCATTCACTATTTCATTTTTGAAATTTAATTGTTCAACTTCTGTTTTAATTTTATCAAAGTTAGTAATGCTTAGGTCAAAACTAATTATTAATTTATTATAACTTGGTGTAATATTTGTAATACCAGGGATATTACTTTTCTTTATATTTTTAAAAAATTGAATTACATTTAAATTTATTTCTCTGTTTACATCATTTCCAAAGTCACAGTATAAAGCTGCGTCACCAAGATTTGATATATTTTTTATCATGCCATGTTATACTTTAAGCTATTAAGTATGGAAATTAATTTAAATTGCGATTTAGGTGAAAAATCAAAGCATCATTCAAATGAAAATGATCCTGAACTACTCAAAATTGTAAATTCTGCTAATGTGGCATGTGGATATCATGCAGGTGATGAGCAGACAATGCATGAGGTGGTGAAAATTTCTAAAGAAAATCATGTTAGCATTGGAGCACACCCATCATTCAATGATCCTGAAAATTTTGGACGTAAAAGAATGAACCTTTCGGCTAGTGAAGTAAATAAACTAATTATTGATCAATATGAGATATTACAAAATATAGCTAATCTACAAGGAGAAAAGGTTTCACATATTAAACCGCATGGTGCGTTGAATAATATGGCATGTGAGGACTTAGACCTAGCTACAACTTTAGCTAAATCAATATACCAAATTGATAAAGATATCATTTATTTAGTACCTACTGGTTCTAAAATGGAAATAGCAGCAAAAAAACTTAATATGAAAATTGCCTGTGAAATATTTGCCGACAGAAATTATGAAGATGATGGAACGCTAGTTTCTAGAACAAAAGACCATGCTTTAATAACAGATCCCAACCAAGCTAAAAATCATGTATTGAATATGGTTAAAAACCAAACCCTTAATTGTCACAGTGGTAAACAAATACCTTGTGAAATTGACTCAGTCTGCATACATGGAGATAACAAAAGTTCATTAGAAACTGCAATGTTTGTAAAACAAAATTTATTAGAAAGTAATTTAAATTTAAAACCTTTAAATAAAATGAGTAAATTTTTATGAAGATTATTAAAATATATTTAACCTTATTTTTACTTTTAACCTTTGCTACTCAGTCTTTTGCTGCTGGAACAAGCTCATCAGATAAAAAACCAAGTTATAAAAATGCAGTAAAATTGATTGAGGCTGCAAAAAAATATGAGTCAAAAGATAAAATGGATAAGGCTTTAAAAAGATATAAAAAAGCCCAAAAAATTTTATTAGAATTAGATAAAAAAAAACCATTACAAGCCGATACTTTGAATTATTTAGGTTTTACAACTAGAAAACTTGGAGATTTTGAAGCTGGAGAGAAATATTACTTACTAGGTTTACAAGTTGAACCAAATCATGTTGGAATAAATGAATACTTAGGTGAATTATATGTTGTTACAAACAGAGTAGATTTGGCAAAAGAAAGATTAGAAGTTTTAAAAAGTTGTAATTGTGAAGAGTATCAAGAATTAAAAGAAATTATTGACGGAACAAAAAAATCAAAATATTAGTTTATATTTTGAATCATTTGCTCAGGCATCCATAAGGCTATTTGAGGAAACAAAACAATTAAGATTACTGCAAATATCATCAACAAGAATAATGGAAACGCACTCTTGGCGATGTAGCCCATATCTTTGTTAGCCATACCTTGCAAAACAAATAAATTAAAACCAACTGGAGGGGTAATTTGAGCCATTTCAACAACTATAACTAAAAATATACCAAACCAAATCATATCAAAACCAGCCTGCCTTATCATAGGTTCGATAATAGCCATTGTAAGTACAACTGCTGATATTCCATCAAGAAACATCCCCAAAATTATATAAAAAATCATTAATACGAAAATTAAAACATATGGTGATAATTCCATATTTTGTATCCAAATTGCAAGATTTCTAGGAAGGCCAGTAAATCCCATAGCGAGTGATAAAAATGTTGCTCCAGCTAGTATGAATGCAATCATACACGAGGTTTTTGTTGCACCAAGTAAAGATTCTTTAAAAGTTTTTAAGTTCAAACTTTTTTGAAAATAAGAAAGTATTAAAGCACCCACAACACCTAAAGATGCAGCTTCAGTTGCTGTTGCAATTCCAGTATAAATAGAGCCAATTACACCAAGGATTAATAAAATTACAGGTATTAACTGTTTTGATTTACTTAATTTATTTAAAAATGAGTAATTTTCCTCAGTTAACGGCATTTTATTTTTATTTAGCAAAGACCAAATGATTACATAGCCCATAAAAATCAGAGCAATCATTATTCCAGGAATTATTCCTGCTATAAATAGTTTAGCAATAGACTCTTGAACAGTTACTCCATAAATAATTAAAATAATTGAAGGAGGGATTAGTAATCCTAAAGTTCCAGAGCCCGCAAGACTTCCAAGTAAAATTTTTTCAGGATATTTTCTTTTTCTTAACTCTGGAATTGACATTTTTCCAACCGTAGCTACAGTTGCAGCTGAGGATCCAGATATAGCTGCAAACAATGCACATCCAACGACATTTACATGTACTAAACCTCCAGGAAGTTTCTGTAACCAAGGAGCCAGTCCCTCAAATAAATTTTCAGATAATTTAGTCCTAAATAAAATTTCTCCCATCCATACAAAAAGAGGCAAAGCAGTCAAAGTCCATGATGATGATGCACCCCAAATTGTTGTAGCCATCGCATCTCCAACTGGTCGAGAAGTAAATAAAATCATTCCAATAGAAGAAACACCAATCATGCTTATTGCTACCCATATTCCAGAGCTTAAAAAAAGCAGTAAAACTGTAATAAAAAAAATAGCTAATAAAATCTCAATCATTATTATAAATTTTTAAGATTAGTAGATGAAAAGCACATATAAAAAAAAGTGTTGCTCCAATGGCGACACTGCACTGAGGTATCCATATTAAAATTTCATCAGCACCTTCGCTTCTTTCCTCAAACTCATATGAGATTTTTAACATTTTGATAAAATAATATGACATATAACCTGCGAATATTGTTGTGACGACTAAGCTCCAAACTTCTAAAAATCTTTTTTTAAAACCTGTAGATTTTTCTAAAAATAAAGTAATTCTTATATGTCCCCCATTTATGAATGTATATGAAAGAGCAAAAAAAGATGAGGCAGCCATACAATATCCGGAGTATTCAGCTAAACCTCTTATATAAAAACCAAAAATTCTAGATGCAATTCCTGTTAATATAAAAACTGCAATAAGAATTAAAAAAACTGCAGCTATATATCCTGAATAATTATAAATACTATTTAATGATTTGTTTAATTTCTGTAACATAAAAAAGGCTGTTTTTTTAAACAGCCTTTTTTATTATATTTATTTTATTTGTATGCGGCAAGTACGCTAGCACCTGTTTTGCCAGCTTTTTTCTTCCATTCTTTTGCCATTTTTTTTCCAACTTTTTGGAAATGTTTTTCTAAATCAGCATTTACTTTACCTACTACCATTCCTGCAGCTGCTAAAGCTTTTTTATCTTCAATATTTCCTACTCTAGAAAGCATCCAGCCTTTTTCTTCTGCAGCAGCAGCTTCTCTTTTAATTAATAGTTGAGTATCTGCATCTAACTTGTTCCAAGATCCTCTATGCGCAACAACCATATTTTTTGGGAACCAAGCAGCGATATCGTAGAAATATTTAACACCGTTCTCCCATATTTTGCTATTTTTACCAGTTGTTGGCGATGTAATCATACTTTCAACTGCTCCAGTTGAAAATGCTTGACTGATTTCAGCCGCCTCGATTTTAGTTGGAGCCATACCTGTAAGCTCTGCAATTCTAATTGTAGCAGAATTATAAGCTCTAAATTTTAAACCTTTTAAATCTGAAACACTATTGATTTCATTTTTGCTATATAGCCCTTGTGCAGGCCATGGCACAGCATATAAAAATACTAATCCTTTTTGGTTTAAACTTTCAATGATTGCTGGCTTTGAAGCTTGATAAAGTTTCATAGCATCGTCATATGAAGTTGCTAAAAAAGGTTGTGAGTCAATTTCAAGAATAGGGTCAACTTTTCCCAATGCTGACATAAATCTTTCACCCATCTGTGCTTGACCAGTTCTTACCGCTCTAAAGATTTCTCCACCTTTAAATAATGATCCACCAGGATGCGTAACTATTGTAAGTTTTCCTCCACTTTTCTCTGAAACATTTTTAGCAAATTCTGCTGCATTTGCTGAGTGAAAGTTGCTCGCACCATAAGCTAAAGCCATATCCCACTTTTCAGAAGCATTCACATTTGCTATTAACAAGACAGAAAATAAAATAGAAAACAAAGTTTTTAAAATTTTCATTAATCCTCCTTAATTTTTAAAAAATACATCTCATTATGTATTATTTATTAAATCAATAAAAATATTCCCATGTTTTATTGAAAAATTTTAAATTGTTATTATTATATTGTTATCTTGATTGAAGAAGCCCTTATTTTACTGCAAATTATCTTTATAGATATTATATTAGCAGCTGATAACGCCATAATAATTGGTCTAATTGCGGCTAATTTTGTACCAAAAAATAGAAAAAAAATCATATTTTGGGGAGTAGTAGGAGCTTTAATTTTTAAAGTTTTATTTGCGGTATTTGCGACCTATTTATTCAAATTTTACTTCGTAAAAATTCTTGGAGGTTTGCTTCTAATTTGGATAGTAAATGATCTTAGAAAAGATCTTTTACAAGCTCAGAGACAAGCTAAATCACCAACAAAAAAATCCTTAGAACCGTCATTTGCAAAGGGTATGTATAAAGTACTTTTCGCAGATATAACAATTAGTTTTGATAATGTAATAGGTGTTGTTGGTGCTTCTAAGGGTAACTTTGGGTTTATGATTTTTGGTTTAATTTTATCTGTAGTCCTCACAGGTGCTATGGCCACTTATTTAGCTAATTATATTCAGAAACATTTATGGGTAGTCTATATTGGAATAGCATTTATTCTTATACTTGCAATACAGCTCATTATTGGTGGACTTGTAGACTTAGAAATTCTAAAAATTAATGAGGAATTTAAAAAGTATTTTTAGTAAGAATGTTTTAATGATGGATATGAACCTCTTTTCACATCTGACCTAAATTTTTTAACTGCATTTCTAATATCACTTTTAAAATTAGCATATTTCTTAACGAATTTTATCTTACTATTAGTCAAACCTAATAAATCGTCTAAAACTAAAATCTGACCATCACAAAACTTTGATGATCCAATTCCTATTGTTGGAATTTCAATCATCTCAGTAATTTTTTTTGAAAGTTTTTTCTCAATACATTCTAGCACAATAGCAAAAACACCTGCTTCTTCTAAGATTTTTGAATCTTTTAATAAATTTTTTTTTTCTTTTTCAGTCTTACCTTTATATCTAAATCTACCTCTTTGAGATTGTGGGGTTATACCTATATGACCCATAACTGGGATATTATTATTTACTAAATATTTAATTATATCTTTGATCTTACTTCCTCCCTCTAATTTGATACCATCACATTTTGTTTCTTTAATTATTTTTTTACAATTTTTTAGCGCCTGCAATTTATTTTTATAAGTATTAAATGGCATATCTACAATCATTAAACTTTTTTTTACTCCTTTTCTTACACTTTTAGAATGTTCAATCATCATAGATAAATTTACTTTTCTTGTTGTATCAAAATTATATAAAACAGAACCCAAGGAATCTCCAACAAGTACAAGGTCTGTGAATTTATCAACTTCTTCAGCAATATTTTTCGAGTACGCTGTTAAGCAGACTATTTTTGACTTATTTTTTTTTTTAGATATAAGCCTACTTATTTTCGAAGGCATAAATATTTATTACCAGGTGCCTGTATTTTCCATAGATTTCCATGGTTCTATTGGTTCCAAGTAGCCATCTTGAAGTATTTCAACAGAAATTTTATCTGGAGATCTAACAAATGCCATATGACCATCTCTTGGTGGTCTGTTAATTGTATAACCCATGTCTTTTAATCTTTGACAAGTCTCGTATATATTTTCTACTCTGTACGCCAAATGTCCAAAGTTTCTTGAACCATCACCCAAACTATCTCCGTCCCAATTATATGTTAATTCTATTTCTGCTTTCTCATCATCTGGAGCAGCAAGAAATACTAAAGTATACCTGCCCTTTTCACTGTCTTTTCTTCTTGTTTCTTTGAGACCTAACCCTTCACAGAAAAATCTTAACGACTCGTCTATGTTTGAAACTCTAATCATTGTGTGTAAATATTTCATATAAATTACTTATATAGTCTTATTATTCCAATTCAATAGTACTTGGCGGTTTAGATGTTATATCATAAACAACTCTATTTATTCCTCTTATATTGTTTATAATTTGGTTAGATACTGATTGCATAAAAGTTTTGTTAAATTGAAAAAAATCTGCAGTCATACCGTCTTCAGATGTGATTGCTCTCAGCAAACAAACGTATTCATATGTTCTATTATCACCCATTACTCCTACCGTTTTTACTGGAAGTAAGGCAGCATATGCCTGCCATATTTTATCATACAAATTATTATCCTTTAACGATTTTATAAAATAATTGTCTGCTTCTTTTAAAATTTTAATTTTTTCTTTAGATATATTTCCAGGCATTCTAATTGCAAGACCTGGTCCTGGAAATGGATGTCTAGAGATAATCTCTTTATTCAATCCAATTTCTAATCCTAGCTTTCTAACTTCATCTTTAAAGAGATATTTTAGAGGTTCTACTAATTTAAGTTTCATTTTTTTTGGCAAACCTCCAACATTGTGATGTGATTTGATTTTTGAAGTTTGGCTTCCAGTAACTGATTTGCTTTCGATTAAATCTGGATAGAGAGTTCCTTGAGCTAAAAATTTTACTTTTTTAATTTTTTTCGCATATTTTTCAAAGATTTTAATAAATAGATTTCCAATAATTTTTCTTTTTCTTTCTGGATCAGAAATATTTTTTAATTTTGCTAAAAATAAGTTTTCAGCATTAACATAAATTAAATTAATTTTAAATCGTTTCTTAAAAGTATTAATAACTTGTTTTTCCTCACCTTTTCTAAGTAAGCCTGTATTAACAAAAATACATGTCAATTTTTTTCCAATTGCATTTGACAACAATTTTGCAACCACACTACTGTCAACTCCGCCAGATAATGCACAAATGACTTTTGAATTTCCAACAATTTCTCTTACCTCGTTAATTAATTTTTTTTTTTGATCACTAGCAGACCAATTTTTAGTTAATTTACATATAGAAAATATAAAATTTCTAAGTATTATTTTTCCTTTATTGGTATGACTTACTTCTGGATGAAACTGAATTCCAAACATATTTTTTTTTTTATTTTCAATAATACACATTTTAGAATTTTTACTTTTTGCAATTACATTAAAATTTTTCGGTAATTTTGTTACTTGATCTGCATGACTCATCCAAACATTATTTTTTTTATTAGAAAAAAAATTTTTCGTTAATTTGCTTTTTTTTATCTCTTTTACTTCAGCTAGCCCGAATTCTCTAAATTTAGAACTTTTTACTTTTCCGCCCATTACTTTTGAAATAATTTGGTGCCCAAAACATATTCCTAATACAGGTATTTCAAGTTTTAGAAGATTAAAATTAAATTTTACTTTTTTATTTTCATAAACATTTAAAGGACCGCCTGACAAAACTATACCCTTGATGTTTTTGTCGAAGTTTTTACGTTTTTCTATTGATTTGTGGCTGATTATTTCACAATAGATGCCGAGTTCTCTTATTTTACGTGCTATTAATTGTGTAAATTGAGAACCAAAGTCAACAATTAATATCTTATTAAGAGTGTCTTCAAGACGCATCTTTTCTTTCAAAATCTTTTAAACGACTTTCAATTGAAGGAATTTTTGAACACATTTTTACACAAATTTTTTTAAAATCTTTACTTAATTCATCAGCTTTTGAAAAATTCGATCTCTCTAATTCCATGTCTATTAATAGGTACATTGCCTCTTCGTTTTTTGGATCTAAGAGCAAAGTAGTATTTATATTTTTTTCTTCTTGTCTTTTATCTTCTTCAATTTTGAAAATCTTAGCTAAGTACAGATAAGACGGTGCATCCTTTGGGTTATAAACTATATTTCTATGAAACAAAAACTTTGATTCCTCATATTTTTTATTATCAAATAAATCTTTGGCTTCCATAAAATAATTATTCTTATCTGCTTTTGCTACTATACTGAATAAAAAGAGAGCTATAATTAAAATTAAATATTTCATAATTATTTTTTTACTAGATCTATATTATGTACCATACTTTCATAAAAACCTGCTTTAGTAATTTTTACAAATTTTGGTTTTTTTCTTAAATCAATTACTTTCTTAGCCCCTAAATATCCCATGGAAGATTTTAAACCTCCAACTAAGTTATAAATAATTTTATCAACTCTACCTTTGTATTTAATATATCCCTCTACTCCTTCAGCCACATATTTTGACGTGTCTTTCTGTTTAGATTGAAAGTATCTATCTGCTGATCCTTTATTCATTGCGCCTATTGATCCCATGCCTCTAAAATATTTATACAATTTACCACTTTTCTTTATTTTTTTGCCCGGAGCTTCATCAGTTCCTGCAAATAGTGATCCTATCATAACCGCATCCGCACCCGCTGCTAATGCTTTTGCAATATCTCCAGAGAATTTTATACCGCCATCAGCAATCAATTTTATTTTTCCTTTCCCAATTCCCTTTTTAACATCTAAAATTGCACTCAATTGAGGAACTCCAATTCCTGCAACAAGTCTTGTTGTACAAATAGATCCAGGACCTATTCCAACTTTGATTATATCAACACCAAGTCTAACTAAAAATTTTGCAGCTTCAGCTGTGGCTATATTTCCCGCACAAATTGCTGTTCCCTTTGGTCTTATTTTTTTTATTTTGTTAATTATATTTCCAACTTTTTTTGTATGTCCATGTGCTGTATCTACAACAATTATATCTATATTTTCTTTTAGTATTTTCTCTGCTCTTTTAAATTCTTTTTCACTTGCGCCAACTGCCGCTCCTACCAGGTATTTTTTCGATTTTACTTTTCTTATTTCTTTAATTTGATCATTTATATTTAGATTTCTATGGATAATTCCTAAGCCGCCAGCTTTTGCAATAGCAATACTCATTGATGACTCTGTTACGGTATCCATTGCAGATGATATAAGAGGTATTCTTATACTTAGGTTTTTTGTGAGATTTGTTGATGTATTGACTTCATTTGGTAAAATTTCAGAGTAATTTGGAGCTAAAGTAACATCATCAAATGTTAGAGCTTCTTTGATAGTATCCATGTCCTTATATAAATGATTCTTAAAAAAATAAAAGGCAAACTATCTTAAATTTCTACAAATTATAAAGTTTTCCTTTGAGTCTTTTCTACTAGAGGGAGGCTTAAAAATATCCACTTGGTTAAATGTTTTTTTACCAAGTGCGACAATCTCGTTGAAAGATGCTCCCATAAAAAGTTTAGAAATAAAAGTTCCTTTCTTATTAAGTAATTCAACAGCAAAATTCATTGCTTCTATGCATAATTCACCAGTTACAAGGGAATCAACACTTTTGTTTCCTGTGGTATTTACAGCCATATCAGAAATTATGAGATCTACTTTTTTTCCAAAATAATTTTGTATTTTTATTTTTTGATCATCTTCTGTAAAGTCTCCCTTTATGTGAAATAAATTTTTAATTGGTTCTATATCTTTCAAATCTATTGAAATAATTTTAGAACTTTTAAAATTTCTTGATATATACTGTGACCAGCTTCCAGGGGCAGCACCTAAATCAACTACCAGAGCATTATTTTTTATTAGTTTAAATTTTTCATTAATTTCTTGTAATTTATAAACAGCTCTTGATCTATATCCCTCTAATTTTGATTTTTTTACGTAAATATCTCTTTTTTGTTTGATAATCCAATTTTTAGAAAATTTATTTTTTTTCAATTAGTTCCCAAATCTCAATGATTTTTCAATTATATCACCATCTAATGTCTTAATTTTAGAAATATAATTTTTATCATTTCTAATATTATCATTATTCTTTCCAGCTAAATGAATAATTCCTATTTCATGATTTGGTAAATATGGCTCAACAAAAGTATTTTGTTTTTTGTCAAATTTTATTGCCTCAATAAGTGTCCAATTGCAATACGCTGGTAAAATTTCAACATCCAAATTATCTGAATAAATAGTTATGTTCATTGCTATTTGCTCAGAACCCCAAATCTTTCCTGAAGACAATGCTTTTTTCAAATTTTTTTGCCAAACTTCCCAGTGTGGTGCATTTTCTTCTAAAGAAAATAATCCAATATTTAAATGGGGTTTAAGTGCTACTTCTCTTGAAATTTTCTCCGAAAATCCAGATGATTTAGCATGCTTATAATTTTGTGATTTTATTCTTGCTAAACTTCCTATAAACCATTCTGCTCTTAAAACTCTTCCATATGACCTGTCGGCGGATGTAGCTATTGCTAATTTTTTATTTTCGCAACCTCTTAAGTAAAGATCAATTGCGTACCATGAATTAACCCAAGCATCTGCATCAATCCATAAATATTTTTTATATCCTGGAAAATATTTAGGTAAAAATGCTCTTGATACCTGACTTTTTAACCACTCTCTTCCTTTAACCTTAAAATCAGAAACTTCTATATCCCACTCTGCCTTTTTGATTTTACATACTTTTTTTTCTAAAACTTTTATCTGATCTTCGGTCAATCCAGCATCCATTATGCATATATCTATCTCTTTACTTTGTTCAAATCTGTTTATTGAGTCTATTAATTCGTTTAAAAGATTAAAATAATTTGAATCTGCTAACGAAATTATTGTGTTTTTTTTCATTTATAATACATCTTCATGATGATCAGTATCATTTGTGATGATTTTCTCATTTTTTTTGATCATAAGATAATGCATTGAACTTACCGGTACCATTAACATGTATATTAATCCTGAAATAACTATTGCATTAAAAGTATAAACGAGAATTAAACCAAAATATAAGATTATTCCAAATAGCAAAAATATTGATGCACTTCTTGGTACAACAATTTTTTTAAATGAATAAGTTGGTATTTTGCTTATTAATAGTATTGAAACAAAAATAAACATAATTGGTACTACTAATTGGTAATTCAAATTTAAAAACTTAAATTCGCTTATACTTAAAATTAATGGCATTAAAACTAGAATTCCACCAGCTGGGGAAGGGATACCTTCAAAAAAATTATCTTTCCAAGAACTTTCTTCGTTTGATGAAACATTAAATCTTGCGAGTCTAAGTGCTACACAAACTACATAAATCAATGAAATCAACCAGCCTACTCTACCTGTTTCGGATAGAGCCCAAAAATACATTATAAATGCTGGTGCAACACCAAAACTTATCACATCAGTTAAGGAGTCTAGTTCTTTACCTACTTTAGAGGTACCTTTAATCAATCTTGCAATTCTTCCATCTAGCCCATCAATTATTGCAGCAACTATTACAGCAATAATTGATAACTCGAATTTACCATCAAATGCAAATTTGATGGAAGTTAGTCCAATACATACACCAATTAGTGTAAGAATGTTTGGTAAAATTACTCTAGTTTTTTTATTCGAAACTAATTTAATATTTTTATCTTGTAACTTCATTAGATTATTTTTTTGCAATAAGAGTTTCGCCAGCTATAGTCTTTTGATCAACCTTTACTAAGGGAGAGTAATTTTCAAAATACATATCTGCCCTACTTCCAAATCTAATCATTCCTATTCTTGAACCTTGCTCTAGTAGTTCATCTTTAGAAACTTCAGTAACTATTCTTCTCGCTACCAATCCGGCTATTTGGACTACAATAATTTCTTCTCCGTTGGAATTTTTAATTCTATAATAATTTCTCTCATTATCTTCACTTGCTTTATCTAATGATGCATTGAAAAATTTTCCAGGTTTGTAAAGTATTTCTGATATTGCTCCAGAACAAGGAGATCTATTTACATGACAGTCAAATACGTCCATAAATATACTTACCTTTTTCATCTTTTTATTTTCTAAGCCAAGTTCTTTTGGACCATTTGTGTCCATCACCTGCAACACAACGCCATCTGCTGGACTTGTAAGATAATTATCATCTCCAATAGATGTTCTTTCAGGATCTCTAAAAAAATAGTAACACCAAATCGTTAATATCAAACCGACAAAACCAAAAAAACCATTTATCAAATAAAGAATTACAGTTGCAATTGCAAAAATAACAATAAACTTGTATCCTTCATTGTGTAATTTTGGAAAAATTTTACTCATAACAATCCTATAAACAATAAATTTGGATTAATATGTATACAAAAAGAATAAATTCAACTATTAAGATATATCTAAAAAATGAGTAAAATTAAGGTTAAAAACCCCATTGTAGAGTTAGATGGTGACGAAATGACTAGAGTTATATGGGACTTCATAAAAAATAAACTAATCTTAACCTACATAGATCTTAAGATCGAATACTACGATTTAGGGATGGAAAGTAGAGATAAGACTGATGATAAAATTACTATAGAGTGTGCTAATGCCATTAAAAAGAATGGAGTGGGCATCAAATGTGCAACTATTACTCCAGATGAAGCAAGGGTGAAAGAGTTTAACCTAAAAAAAATGTGGAGATCTCCTAATGGTACAATAAGAAATATTATTGGTGGTACCGTTTTTAGAGAACCCATAATTTGTAAAAATATTCCAAAGCTTGTACCCTCTTGGACAGATCCACTAATTATAGGCAGACACGCATTTGGTGACCAATACAGAGCAACAGACTTTACAGTTCCGGGAAAAGGCAAGCTAGAAATAAAATGGACTGCCGAAGATGGAAATGATGAGAGAAAATATGAGGTATTTAACTTTCCTGGTCCTGGAATTGCTTTATCAATGTATAACTTAGATAAATCTATAGAGGATTTTGCAAGATCATGCTTTAATTACGGGTTAATTAAGAAGTGGCCTGTGTACCTATCAACAAAAAATACAATTTTAAAAAGATACGACGGAAGATTTAAAGATATTTTCCAAGAAGTTTTTGAAAAAGAATTCAAAGAAAAATTTGAACAAAATAAAATCATTTATGAACATAGATTGATAGATGATATGGTTGCATGTGCAATGAAATGGCATGGTAAATATATTTGGGCATGCAAAAATTATGATGGAGATGTTCAATCAGATACAGTTGCTCAAGGATATGGTTCTTTAGGTTTGATGACAAGTGTACTCCTCGCACCAGATGGAAAAACTATGGAAGCAGAAGCTGCACATGGTACAGTAACAAGACATTTTAGAATGCATCAACAAGGAAAAGAAACTTCAACAAATCCTATTGCTTCGATTTTTGCATGGACAAGGGGCTTGGCTCATAGAGGAAAGCTTGATGGAAACGAGGAATTAATTAAATTTGCTGAAACACTTGAAAAGGTATGTGTTGATTGTGTTGAAGAAGGTTCAATGACTAAAGACTTAGCTATATTAATAGGACCTTCAACTAAGTATCTTACAACTAATCAATTTTTAGATACTTTAGATGGAAAATTGAAACAGAAATTAAATTAAAGACTTAATCTTTTCAAAAGCTTCATCAATTTTATCTTTAAATTGACCACCAGCTTGTGCAAAATCTTTTCTTCCACCTCCTCCTTTTCCACCAATGATCTCAGAGCCTGATTTTGCAAATACAACAGCATCATATTTATCAATTAGTTCTTCAGTAACCCCTACTGCAAGACCTACTTTATCTTCAAAACTTGCAAAGACTATGATTATACCACTCTGTATGTCTTTTTTCCCTACATCAACCAATTTCCTAAGTTCTTTGGGTGGAAGATCTTCAACTTTTTGAAATCTTACATTTACATTATTAATTTTATCATCGTGAATTTTATTTTTTGAATTATCTTTAAGAATTGAGGTAAATTTTAAAAGTTCTAGTTGTTTAGATAAATCTTTAATCAAACTTTTATTATGATCATTTTCTAAGTTTGGTTTTCCTCCTAATCTAATTATTTGTTTTGACAAATTATTAATCATTTCCTCATCTTTTTGTACTGACAAATCAGATAATTTTTCTTTATTTTTTAAAAATTCATTTAATTGATTTTCTCTTAGAGCTTCAACTCTTCTTACACCTGCTGCAATTGACGATTGGCTTATTATTTTAAATCGTCCTATATCGCCAGTATTTCTAACATGTGTTCCTCCACAAAGTTCTGTAGAAAAATATTTTTCTTTTTCATCTCCCATAGATAAAACTCTTACCTCTTCACCATATTTCTCTCCAAAAAGTGCAAGTGCACCGTTGTCGACTGCTTCTTTAGGGGTCATTATCCTTGTTTTTACATCAGATTTTTTTTCAACCATTGAATTTACATAAGTTTCGATTTTTTCTATTTCTTGTTCTGTAATTGGCTTCATGTGGCTAAAATCAAATCGTAATCTATCAGGAGCGACTAAAGATCCTTTTTGAGTGACATGAGTACCTAACACTCTTCTTAAAGACTCATGTAAAAGATGAGTTGCAGAGTGATATGCTCTTATATTATTCCGTCTTTCAACGTCAATTTTCATTTCCACATGATCTTTAATCTTGATTTTACCTGATTTAACTTTTCCATAGTGTACAAACAGATCTCCTAATTTCTTTTGTACATCTGATATTTCAAACTTAAAGTTTCCTGTAATTATTTGTCCAGTATCTCCAACTTGTCCACCTGACTCTCCATAAAAAGGAGTTTGGTTTACAATAATCATTCCTTCATCATTTTCATTAAGTTGGTCTACTTCTTTATTATCCTTTAATAATGCTAGGATAATACCTTCTGCTCGATCAGTCTCATATCCTAAAAATTCTGAGGCACCTAATTTATCCTTGATTGAAAACCAAATATCATCAACAGCACTATCTCCTGAGCCCTTCCAGTTTTTCTTTGCAAGTTCTTTGCTTTCCTCCATTAAACTTTGAAATTTCTCACTATCTATTTTTAAAGATTTATTTTTTAGAATGTCTTGTGTTAGATCTAAAGGGAAACCATAGGTATCATAAAGCTTAAAAGCTACTTCTCCGGGTAATACTTTATCTATTTTTGTTATTTCATCATTTAAAATATTTATACCTCTATCTAATAAAACTAAAAATTTTTCCTCTTCCATTCTTAGTGTCTCTTTTATTAAGGACTCTGCTCTCTCAATCTCTGAGTAATTGTCTTTCATTTCATCTTTAAGAGTTTTAAATATATTAAAAAATATTGGCTCTTTAGAACCAAGTAAATGAGAGTGTCTCATTCCTCTTCTCATTATTCTCCTTAATACATAGCCCCTCCCTTCATTTGATGGCAAAACTCCCTCAGCAATTAAAAATGAGCTAGCACGTAAATGATCTGCTATCACTCTAAAACTTGCTAGATTTTCTTTATTAGGATTAACTTTTAAAATTTCCGCTGTAGAATTTATTATTTTTTTAAAATGATCTGTTTCATAGTTGTCATGGGTACCTTGCAGTAATGCAGCAATTCTCTCAAGACCCATACCTGTATCAACTGACGGCTTTGGTAGATTTATTCTTTTATCTTTTGAAATTTGTTCGAATTGCATAAAAACTAAATTCCAGATTTCTATATATCTATTGCCATCTTCATTTTTCGTTCCAGGCAACCCACCATCAAGATGATCTCCGTGATCATAGAATATTTCAGAACATGGACCACAAGGTCCAGTTTCGCCCATAGACCAAAAATTATCTGATGTTGCGATCCTGATAATTTTATTATCACTTAAACCAGCAATTTTTTTCCAATAATTAAAGGCTTCGTCATCATCATGATAAACAGTTACATAAAGCCTATCTTTGTTTAATCCAAATTCTTTTGTTATTAAATTCCAAGCAAGTTCAACAGCTCTTTCTTTAAAGTAATCTCCAAAAGAAAAGTTTCCAAGCATTTCGAAAAATGTATGGTGTCTTGGAGTATAACCAACATTTTCTAAATCATTATGCTTTCCGCCAGCTCTTACACATTTTTGAGATGTTGTGGCTCTTTGATAATCTCTTTTCTCTAGACCAGTAAATACATTTTTAAATTGTACCATCCCAGAGTTGGCAAACATTAATGTTGGATCGTTATTTGGAACTAAATTGCTAGACTCTACAATTTTATGGTCATTTTTTTCAAAATATTTTAAGAATGCAGATCTTATTTCATTTAATGTTTTAGCCATATTTAATCAAAATACAGCATTTTATTATGATGTCTACACTTCTGAAGGGAAAAAAGGCGCCCAATTGAGCGCCTTTTTTTAATAACTAAAAGTTATCTGCTAATTTTTTTTAGTAGGAACTTCTTCCTCTTTTTTCTGAGCTTCAACCTTCTCCTCACTCAAAGGATTTCCTTCTATTTTTTTTGATATAACACCAGCTTTTTCTCTGATAGCCATTTCAATCTCAGCTGCAGCTTTTGGATTTTGCTCAAGGTAAAGTTTAGCATTCTCTCTACCTTGACCAATTTTCTCACCTTTATATGCGTACCAAGCACCTGATTTTTCGACAATCTCTGCTTTGGCACCAAGGTCGATTAGTTCCCCTACTTTACTAATTCCTTTTCCATACATTAAATCGAATTCAACAACTTTAAATGGTGGAGCAACTTTATTTTTTACAACCTTAACTCTCGTTGTATTTCCAATAATTTGTTCTTTATCTTTGATTGCTCCAATTCTTCTAATATCCATTCTAACTGAAGAATAGAATTTCAGAGAGTTTCCACCAGATGTTGTTTCTGGACTTCCAAACATAACTCCAATTTTCATTCTAATTTGGTTAATGAAAATAACCATTGTGTTAGTTCTTGAAATTGAACCTGTTAATTTTCTAAGAGCTTGAGACATTAGTCTTGCTTGAAGACCAACATGATGATCTCCCATATCACCTTCTATTTCAGCCCTAGGAGTTAAAGCAGCTACAGAATCTACTACAAGTACCGACATCGAACCAGATTTAATTAGAGTATCTGTTATTTCTAAAGCTTGCTCGCCTGTATCTGGTTGAGAAATAAGTAATTCTTCAGTATTAACACCTAACTTCTTTGCATAAACTGGGTCTAGTGCATGCTCTGCATCAACAAATCCACAAATTCCACCAGCCTTTTGTGCCTCAGCAACTACTTGTAAAGCTAAAGTAGTTTTTCCAGATGACTCTGGTCCATAAATTTCAATAATTCTTCCCTTTGGTAGTCCACCTATTCCAAGTGCTAGATCAAGACTTAAAGACCCAGTTGAAATAGACTCAACATCCATAGCTTTTTGTTCGCCAAGCTTCATTACAGATCCTTTTCCAAAGCTATCTATAATTTGGCTAATTGCTGCGTCTAATGCTTTATTTTTTTCTTTATTTTCCAATTCTTTATCTTTAGCGGTTTTAACCACTTTTAAGTTATTTTTAGTCATTTTTTGCCTCTTTTTTTACGTTTTTAAACATTCGAATCATGAAAATAAATGTACACATTTTGTTCTCATTAGCAATATTTTTTTAATATTGCGTTTAAAAGTGTTTATTTATCTAAGTTTTAAGTAGTCGCTATTTAATAAGCCTGCTGACTTTAGCAATCTGTATTGGGCTAATAAGTAATTTCTTTCAGCTTCTGCAAGATTTATTTTAGCATTTATCAAATTGGATCTAGATTGAAGTACATCAAATGTTGATCTGTTCAAACCGCTCTCATATTCAAAACTAATTCCTTCATTTGCAATTTCTGCAGCTTTAACTTGTGATTGAACAGCTCTTAAAAGGCTTTTAGATGACTCTAAAGTTGACCAAGCAGCAGTGACACCTTGGGTGTTGTTTCTAAAAGCATTTTCAAGAAGTAATTTTTTCATCCCTTTAACTTGAAGATTTTTATTTACATTAGACTTATTCTTTCCCCCAAATTGAAAAGGCCAGCTCACTGTTGCTTGCAAAACATCTTTTTCTCTTTCATCATATGTTGCACTCAGGTCATCTGTATACGATCTCTCGAGTGAAAGTTTAGCCGTTGGTGATAAATCTGATCTTGCTATTTTTACATCTAATTCAGACTGTCCGTATTCTATTTCAGCAATAATAAGATCAGGACTTTTTTGTTCAGATATTTTTTTTGCTTCAACTAAACTTGATGGTATAGGAACTTCTGAATTATAGATTTTTTTTAGTTTTTCATCAGTATTGATTGGCCCTATTATATTTTCATACGCTAACTTGCTAGTAATAATATTATTTTGAGCTCCTATGTAACCTGCTTGAGCTCCTGATAAAGAAGATTGGGATTGTGCTAAGTCTGTAGCAGTAATTTGAGCTCTGGATAATCTCGCATTGTCTATTTCAAATTGTCTTTGAAGTAAATTTACATTTTCTTGATTTATACTTAATTTTTCATAAGCTAGTATTAAACCAGTATATGCTTCAATTGCTTTCATAAAAACATCTTGTTCTTTCTTGATAAGTTTTGCTTCAGAAAGGTTCAGTCCTAATTTACTTTTTTCATACTTGGTACTTCTCGCACTACCATCAATCAAAGTTTGTTCCAATTTTACGGATGAAGTCATCGTATCTGTATCAGTGATCGAAGCATCGGCTCCACTTTGATTTGTAAGTTCATTGGTATTTTCAAAATTTTTTGTTCCAGACAGTGTTAAAGTTGGAAAAAAATCACTTTTCGAAATATTTAATACTTCCCTTTGGACTTCTAAATTTTTTCGCTCAGCTTTTAGCTCTAAATTATTTTGAAAAGTAATTTTTAATGCATCTGTTAAAGATGCAGCACTTGCTGTAAATGTATGAGAAAATAGAAAGAGTATTGTTAGTAATATTTTTTTCATTTATTATATTTTATTGATTTAATTTCATGATTTCTATTTAAATTTAGTACAATTGAGGAATATTTTGGAGCAAATTTAAACATATTTTGGGTAATCCTCTGGTATGTCTGCATAAATGTTAATACTTCATTTTTACTCATTACTTTATCATTTGCTTTGTTTTTCGAGTTTAATTTTAACAAGGACTCTTGTTTAAGCCGCCAACTCTGTAATAATTTAAAATTACCAGCTTTTAAGAATAACATGCAGTCTAATTTTGAAAACAATTTTTTATATTTAGTCTGTAATTGTCGATTTACAAATTTTCTCCATTTTAAATTTTTATCTTCTTTTTTCTCTAGAGGGTTAATAGATTTTTTTAAAGTAATTTTTTTTTCAGCTCTTGCTCCTACACACCAACCCTCAAAGATAATAACATCTGGCACTCTTTTAACTAAATACCAAGACTTTCTTTTAAGTCTATCATCTATAGCTTTATTAAATTTTGGAATTCTATACTGACTGAATTTTTTTTTTTTTATTTTTTTTAAAAGATCAAACATAAAATTTACATCATGAGTTCCTGGAACACCCCTAGTTTTTAATAAGGGATGGATTTTTTTAGACAACTTTATTCTATCTTTTCTAGTTTTGTACAAATCATCAATTGAGATTTTAAAAACGCTAAGCTTAAAATATTTTGTCAGAATAATTTTTAAAATAGAACTAATTGTTGTTTTGCCAGTTCCTTGGCCTCCTGCTAAGCCAATTAAATAAGGTTTTGATTTTTTTGCTTTATTTGAAATCCAGAAACTAATTGGAATTAAAAAAGATTTTATCATCTTCTCTTTATTTTTAAATTTTTCTTTAGATGTTTCTTGGGATCTAATAAATTTAATACAATCTTTACTAACTTTTCTGTAACAGTCGCCAATTGGTTGCATAAAGAAATTTATTGTTTTTGATCTAGTGGATGATTCTTTCCATCATTTACAGGGACATCCTCAATTTCGAATGGCTCTACACCCTCTATACATGCAATATTTACACCATATATTTTTGGATTACTTCTAGGTCTGTTATGAGTGTGAATTCCACAGACAGAGCAAAAGTAATGTTTAGCGGTATTAGTATAAAACTGATAAAGTGATAACTTATCCTCTCCTTTTGTAAGTTTAAAATCATCAGGACCAAGCACTCCTATAATGTAACCTTTTTTTTTACAGATTGAACAATTGCAACGCATGATCTTTTCTACACCACCTATAGGAATTTTTACTTCTGCTTCAATTGCTCCACAGTGACAAGTCAACTTTTTCATATTTAATCTCCTAATAAAATTATTTATTAATAACTTTTAAATATTCTCCGTATCTTTTTAAACTTTCCTCTGGCCATATTTTTTTAGGATCATACATCTTTTCAAAACAAATTACATCATCTGTAAGGTTTAGCCATGGATCTTTATCTTTTGTAAAAATATGTACTTGTGGTGGATAACTTTCTGAATTATCTAAAGTTTTAGTTCTAACTGTTAATCTACCAACAGCTGAGGCATAATCTGTGTAAATATAAGTTCCACATTTGGTACAAAAATATGCATTAGAAGTAGCGCCGCTTCCTGCTTTAAGTTCTGTTGATGCAACTTCTCCTTCTATAATTAAAGTGTTATCTAAGACGCTTGTATTAATAACGTATGAAGACCCAGTTATAATTTTACAATCTTTGCAATGACAAGCTTGGGTGAATAAAGGTTTTTCTGTAATTCTATATTTAACCTGACCACAAATACATCTTCCTGTTAAGCTTTCGTTTTTTTCCATTTATTCTCTTTAAACTATTTATGGTTAAAGTTATCCACATGTATACAACATGTGGTTTTGATGTTCACGTTTTGATTCACTTTTGATTCAGTTACAGACTCAAAATACAACCTGATTGACACTATTGAATAACTTAGATATTAATTAGAACAAAATAAGAACATTTATGAAGCTAACTATACCTTACTATTTACATAAAGCTGGCGCGGGTTTTCCGTCCCCTGCTACTGACTATATTGAGGAAGATATTGATTTAAATGTTCATTTAATCAAAAACGTTCCGGCAACTTTCATTATAAGAGTTCAGGGGAAATCAATGGTGGATGTGGGAATTAATGATGGCGATCTATTAGTTGTTGATAAGAGTTTAACACCAAAAAATTTCTCAACAGTTATTGCAAATGTTCATGATGAACTAGTTGTTAAAAGTTTAGTTCAAGAAAGAGATAAAAAATTTTTAACATCAGGCTCTAAAGAATTTACAGATCGAATTTTAATTAATGAAGATGAGGATATATTTATTTGGGGAGTCGTAACTTATGTCATCCATTCAGTATACTAAAAAAATAGCACTTATTGATTGTAACTCTTTTTATGTTTCTTGTGAGAGATTATTCAATCCTAAAATAAGAAAAAAACCTGTTGTAGTTTTATCTAATAATGATGGTTGTATAATTTCAAGATCAACTGAAGCAAAAGCTTTAGGTATTAAAATGGGAGAACCTTACTTCAAAGCAAAAGATATTATTATTAAAAATAAAGTTAATGTTTTTTCATCTAATTATTCTTTGTATGGAGATTTATCTAGAAGAGTGATGCGAACGCTAAAAAGATTTAATTCTGCTATTGAAGTTTATTCTATTGATGAAGCATTTCTAGATTTGTCAAATTTTTCAGATGACGAAGTTGAAAAGGTTGGAAGAGAAATTAGAGAAACAGTTTTAAAGTGGACAGGTATTCCAACTAGTATTGGTATTGCTAAAACGAAAACTTTAAGCAAAGTTGCAAATCATATTGCAAAGAAAAAAAAATCAGGTGTAACAAGTTTGATAGGAATTGAAAATATTGATCCAATATTAGAAAAAGTTGAAATTAATGATGTATGGGGTGTAGGAAGACAGTTAACAAAATTTTATCATAAAAACGGAATTTATAATGCAAAGCAACTAAAAAATAAATCAAATACGTGGATAAAGAAAAACTCTAATGTTTTAGGTTCAAGAACTGCAATGGAGCTAAGAGGAGTTCCTTGTATTGATTTAGAAACAACACAAACAAAAAGAAAAAGCTGTGTTGTATCTCGTTCTTTTGGTCAAAGAATTGAAAAATACCAAGAACTAAAAGAAGCAGTTGCAAATTATTGTTTAAATGCATCTGAAAAAATCAGATCTGAGTCTTTAATTGCAAAGTCAATTACAGTTTTTGTTAGGACAAGTCCTTTTCAAAGTAGATTTGGATATTATTCAAACTCAAAAACCATAGATTTTGCGATTTCAACGAATAATAGTATTGAAATAGTTAAAACTGCTTTAGTTGCTTTAGACTCTATCTTTAAAAATGGCTACCGTTACCAAAAAGCAGGTGTAATGCTGACTGGTTTATCTAATGAAGATGGTAGTAAGAACCTATTTTCTTCTGAAAGGGACGAGAAAATAAAGGGCTTAATGAGGTCTATTGATAATACGAACTATCGGTATGGAAGATCCACATTAAGTCTTGCAAGTGCTGGTGTTCAAAAAAGATGGAACATGAGAAGAGAGCATTCTTCTAAAATAGATACAGCTGATTTTTACTTACTACCAACGATTAGAGCTAATTAATTTTAATTTCAGGTAATGGCTTTGTCCATTTAATAGATTTGGAAATTTTTTTACCATATGTGTTGCTTCTATGATTGCGTTTTCTATATCTAACATATGAAATTGATTCTTTATTTTCTGATAAATATGAGCATTTATCCTGATCTAAAATTTCCTCACATTTATTGCTAAATCCGAATTCTTTTACTGTTAAAGATTGTGTTGGAGTTTCATTTAAAAATGAATCTTTAAGCCAACGATAAAAACCCCATTTAAATGTGTATCCATTACCTATAGTGAAGTTTGGCCCATATACCTCAAAAACTTTCTTATTATCAACCCATGCTAATATCTCTCCATTATCTTCTTTTGAAGCTAATATTTTGAAACTTATAGTTCTGTAATTTTTAAATTGATCAACAGTTCCCAAGGGAAATTTATATGTAACTTTATCAAAGTTGGAATTTTCAGGATCACCTTTTAGATAAAAAACCTCTTTAGTAAAGTTTAACTGGTGAACAACTTCATTTCCGTGATATTGTAATTTCATCCAAGGTAAAAGTCTCGAATTTCCTTTGTTAGCGATAACTTGAAAAAAACTTCCTCCTACCGCAGGATGGGTTGGAAAATCATTTAGCTTAAACGTATATTTTACATACACGGGCTTTTTAAATTTTCTTGGCTTTTTTTTATTTGCCATTTCCCATCTTTGATTTCTTTCACCTGTTCTTTCCCAATCTTTTTTATTTCCTTTAAATTTAGTATCTAAAGTAATTTTTATTGCCTTACCATCTGTGTCTTCAAAAATAGAAAGTGCTTTTTTTTTAGAAATAGATCTTGTATCATTTTTCAACTCTGAACTAGCTTTTCCTAATAAAACTTCTTTTTTTAAAAATTTATACGGGTTTTCAGATGCATGGATATTAAATGTAAATAAGAAAAAAAATGATATCAGTAATATTTTCATAGATATGATTCTCATCATATAAACTAACTACCAAATGCTATTCTACTTGAATAATGAACGTAGCACCCTTCAGAATGTTTACTCTCACAATCTTTCATACCTTTTTTTATAGTAATTTTTTTTGAAGGGCCTTTAGTTTTAAACAAATATTTTTCATCTTTTTTATTTTTTATTACAACTACAAAATTATTTCTAATTTCAGGCTTATACTTGCCTGTAAAGTAAAAACACCTTTCACCCATAAAACTATTATGTTTTTTTAGGTTTTTTGAATCATTTTTTATTATATCTTTAAATTTAATCTCATCATTATCTGAAGTACAATATTTCATCCTTTGCTTAGCTGAAACTTTACACATTCTTTTATCAAAAATTAAATTTTCTAGTTTTGTTATATTTGGATGATCTGGAAATTTCTCTTTATAAAAATAGTAAAAACTTAGTTCTGTGGGAAAATTTTTAGAATAAGTTTTTTTGTATTTTGTTTTACCTGCACTATCATTTGTCTTGGCATATATCCAAATCAGCTTATTATTAGCTAGTGTGTTTATTAAAAATTCAATTGCATAATGTAAATTTTGATATTCCTTTTCATACTTTCTATCCCATAAGTTAAATCCTTGAATTTCAGCAATATGAGCCATTTTCATTAATCCCATTATTGATTTTGCAGTATAACCTATTGCATGTGCTCCTCTTTGTGCTTCCAAAGGAAGTGCTCCCTTTTTAGTCATTGTAATTAAATATAAATCCCAAAGTTCTAGTTCTTTTTCAAATGCATCTTTATCATTTAATAATGAGAGAGCTGCCAAATGCATGTTTGTTATTTCGATTAAGTGATTTTGAGGAACTTTTTTCTTAAATAAATTAAATTTTTTAATTCTTTCATATTTCCAATTTTTCTGGGTGTGGGTATAATATTTTAGATTAGGTTCATATCTTCTATAAAACCATTCTTTAAAATCTGGATGCACACTTTTATTTTCTGCTTTCAAAGCAATTGCATAAGCCTCTATCATTGGTCCGGCAAAATATTTTTCAAACAAAAATACAGCTTCTGAGGATTTAATTTTTTTATAATCATGTGGCCAACTAGACCAGTCAGTAGGTTTTAAAAAATCATCTTTTATAATTTTTTCTGTATTAGTTATAATTACATTGCATGCTTCAGTTTCGCCGATAAGACACGCTCTTGAAATAGCATTAATTATTTTTGGAGTTTCGTATATCCAATCTTTCATATCAAAATATTTTTTTCCTTGTCTTAACAAATTTTCATCTAACCATTCGCTTGAGAAAATCTCTGGAAATTTTGGCCAATTATAATTTTTGTCTAATTTATCAAAACATTGAAAGTCACAATTTTCTGCAGAAAAACTTTCAAAGTCAATCATGACATCTCCAGGATTTTCTAACCCTTTGGCAATAGGAATATTAAATGATAAAAATAAAAATATAATTAATAAGAATTTTTTCATTTGTATATTTTAGTTAAGTATTAAATTTTTTGTTGAACCATCTTTATAAGTGAACTCTACCTCTTCTTTTGAAATAGACTTTATTGATGTAAAACCATCATATTCAGTTATAAATTCATTTAATTTTTTTCTACTTTTCTTTGACATTTTTTTACCAGGTGCGTTCACACCCACATCAATTATTAATTCAGCACCATTTAGAAAAGCATTTACATAAGCTTTTATTGGAGGGCCACAGGTCATAGCCTCTGTCAACCAAATTGGTTTATCGACATCAACACTTTTTAATAAATCAGCAAATTCATCTACCCATAGTTCTTTATCGCACTGACCATCTGGACCGCTTATATGGTGAATGTTTGCAATATCAAAGTGATCCTTAATTTTTGGCAAAGCTGATTTCCAATATTTTTTATTTTCTGGAAACATTCCTGCAGCTCCAGCCATAACGATAACTGCATCTGGTTGCTGTTCTTTAATTACTTTTGAAGAAAAATTAAAAATTTCAACAAAATCTTCTTCACTTCCTTTAAAAAACATATCAAACTCAGGTTCATTCATCACATCCCAATATATAATTGGTTTTGTTAATCCAGGCATGTCATTTGAACCATCTCCATCATAACGGTCCACTAATTTTATAAGAAAAGCTTTATAATCTTCCATGGAACAAGGTTTGCTCAAATATTTTGTAAAACGTTTTCCAAATGGACTTCTGGCTTTTTTTCTTTTACAAGATTTTTGATCCCAATTTGTATGAGGCCAGATAGTTGCTAAAATTGTTTGATTGTGATCTTGAGCATATACAACGTATTTATCTACATCTTCCCAAAAAAATTTACCTTTTTCACTTTCTATGTGATTCCATACAAAGGGTCCTGGGTGAGGTCTAACCCACTGTCCATCTTTGCCACGCATTTTTTTATCTCTCATTTCGGTTAATTCACCAAATCTAGATTGAGAATTTGCGAAATTAGTTAAAAATAAAAGTGATAATAAAATTATTAATAGTTTTTTCATTATTAAAAAGGTCTTGGGTTATTTGGGTAGCCTAAATTTTTACAAGTTGCAGATTGTGGAGCAGTTTTACACAATACAACAACACTAACTCCTTCAAGTTGAGATTGATCTGATAGTTGCCTTATGATTTCATTGCATCCACTCCATAAATCTTCACACTTATCAGCTTTACCAACGTTAGAATATCTAATTTTAAGATCTGGAACTTCTAAACCTTCATTGGTTGCCTGATGCATATGGTGTCTGTATGGTCCAAATTTAAATCTTACACTTGAGGCTCCTGCTAAAGTATCTCCGAAATAACTGGATCTTAAAGTACCATCAATCCATAAATGCATAAAACCTTTTTCAGCCCACTTTATATTTAATAAAATATTTACCCACTTACCCTTTAATGGAGAAAAGTTAGGATCAAGATTAACAACATAATGTTCTGGATAAAAGTATTCAGCGCCCACCACTTCATTTTCATACGCTGTATAATTTGGAGAGTTAAAGTTCCATGTAAATCTATTATTTACAATGGCAAACGATCCATCATGGGTTTTTTCGCCTTTACCGTAAAGTTTTTTAAAATCAAATAAAGATATTGTATGCTTGTCAGTTCTTATATCCGCTGGAACAAAGTAACCAACTCTATACCATTTTGTTTTATTTTTTTTTGTAGTTTCTTTGTAAGGTTCCATGATTTGAAATCTTTGAGCATGACCTTCAATACCAAATCTTTTCCAATCGAGTTTATGCCCCTTATATGAATACTTTAAATCAAATTCTATTCCTTTTTCAGCAACACCCAGTCTATCCTCAAGCTTGTCAAAAAATTTATAAATATTTGGATTTTTAATATTTCTTGTATTAAAAACCATTTTGTTATCTGATTGAGCTTTTAGTACATAATTAGCAAAATCTTTCCTCTCTTGCTTTTTCATATTTGTATGCCATTTACCAGCGTACGAATATGATGGAATTAACAAGAGAGATAGAAGAATGATTAAAATTTTTTTCATAAATTATTTTGGTAAATTATTACAATCATGAAATAAGGCTGTTTTCTTACATTTTTTTCCACTTCTAAAAGAATCATAATAAGCAACTTGTGTTTTTACAGGAATTTTTCTTTTTCCATTGTAAATTCCAAAACGAAAACTAGGTCCCATTTTTTTTCCATCTTTTTTTCTTTTGAGCAACTTACCAAATGTTTTGCCTTTTGATTGATAAACTAATTTATCATTAATCCATAAATCAATGAAACCATCCTCTTTATCAGTCCAATTTACGTTCATTAAAAAATCATGCCATTTGTTGTGCAAAGCCTTTGTAGGTATAATTAATTCTCTTCCATACCCTTCGCATTGGAGCACTCCATCTTTTTCAATTGTAACTCCTTCTCTTTCTAATTTGAACACTATTGGTATTTCAGGACAATCTTCATCAAAACCAGAAGAATTAACTCTATTCAATTGCTTAGTATAGTCACTTGGCATTTTAAATTGTCCTAAGATTGTATAGGCAGGTCTAATATGATTTGTACCTTCGGGGATATACATAGACCATGCATACCAAACATTTCCTATATGCCCTTTTGCACTAGATGGATAATTTCCTTCAAAAATAACTTCACTCCGTCCAGCTTTATTAGATCTATCACAATCTCGTCGATGGCAATCACCATCTCTCATTTCAAAACGTAATGAATATTTTCCATCTCTAACAATTTTTGTCTCATATCTTAAATTCCAAGGATTTGGCGCGATACGTCCATGTGTTTCAATTTTACCCCATGATCCTGTTTTCTCTGGCCATTTTATAAATTTCGAGTGTTTAAAAACATAATTTTCATCTAAATATTTTTTAGGCGGATCTTTTGCTTGAGCAAAAGATGATAAAATTAAAATAAAAAAGATAATTAAAAGTTTTTTCATTTTATACAATTAGCATTAAATCCAATTAGATTGTCTATGCCATACTTTGATCTTTTGGCTAAATAAGTAATATCTTTTTCATGTTTTATTCCAGTTACCATTTCCATTAAGGTATCAATAGCTATAGCCTCTTGATGTGTGTGCTTTCTAGCATTATGTTTTTTATATTGATTATTTTTTTGCTTACCATCGTATTTTCTTGAGGAGAAACTTTCATAATCAGTGATCCCTAAATTTAATACTTCTGCTGCTTTAGTAATTCTATTCATAACTGAGTCTGGAACTTTAGCCCCCCAATTTTTAGCTAAATAGATGTAACCTAAAGCTGAATTTAAACCATAAGAGTGATACCATAAGGCTCGAAACCCTCTAAAAGAATTATTATTGATATAGCCATCATCATAAAACACTTCCTCTATATTTTTAAATCTAAAATTGAATTCTTTTGCTGCTAGTTTTTTATTGTTTGTCCAATGAGCATAAGCTAAGTTTGGAATTCCTCCGTTTCCCATTGCATAAAATCCTTTTTCTTTCTCTAAAAATTCTTCAGGCTTAATAAATTTTTTATGCATTTTTTTAATATACTTATTAACAATTTTAATTTCTTTATCACTTAAGTAATCTTTAAGATAAATTGCTATCAGCAAATAATTTGTAAAAGCATCCCTTGCAAATTCATATGCATGATACCAGCAAGGTGCCTCGGGATTTCCATCTTTCCAACATTTTGGTTTCTTTTTTAACTCTTCTTTACCGATTGTATCTAGTAAAACATTTGCTTTAGCTATTTTAATCAATATTCCTTTAGCGGCATCAATGTCAGTTTTATCATTATTACCAATTGCATTATGGGTAGCAACAGCATATGAGCTCATTGGACCAGTTAGATTTAGGTGATTCACACTTCTAGAATTACCCAGCGCCCATTCACTCATCCAATCTAAACGTATTAAGCTTTCAATTCTAGCTTTTTTATATTTAGATTTAAAAGTCTCACCACCCACATATGAGCATGATTTAATCTTATCTATATAAAAATGTTTAGGAAAAGATATATCTTTAGATTTAACTTTTGCTTCAGCAGATAAACATAAAAATATACTAAATAAAATTAAGAAAATTTTTTTCATTAAATTTTAAATAATTTGTCAGATAAATCTTGAAGTTTATCTCCCCAGAAAACTTCTTTTTGGATTCTTTTAAAATCTATATCAAAAACGGTAGACATAGCTGATGCATAGACAGATCTAGCATCAATTGTGGAATTTAAATCTCTTCCTTCAAATAATTCCTTTCGTTTAAGTCCTGGCCAGTCTGTATAAACTTGAGATTTTTTTAAAAGACCACCTGCCATAAAAATTGCAGATCCATAACCATGCTCTGTACCTCGTCCACCATTTTGCTCAATAGTTCTGCCAAATTCTGTTAGAGTTAAAACTAAAGTATTTTCAATTTCATTTCCAAGACCCTTCTCTAAACTTTTAAAAATTGAGTCCATTTCAATTAAACTGTCTGAATGAGAACCGTTTATTCCACCCTGAGCAGCATGAGTATCAAAACCATCAACTTCAAAAACAGCAACTCTTGGACCATTTATTTTTTTTAATTCTAAACCTGCTTTATAAGCTAAAGACGAATTTTTACGGGACATCGAAGTACCACCACTACTCATCATAGATCTATTAGCAATTATTTCCATCATATTAGCTAAATCATGTTCAGATTTATCTGCATAAACAGATTTTAAAAGTTGCAAAAGTTCTGTTCTTGGAAGTCTTTTTTTTGAAGGATAAAAATTATCATTACTTGGAATACCTCTTAATAGTAAAGGCATTGGCAAAGATAACGCAAGACCATCACCTTTCAATTCTCCTAATTTCATTCCTCTTCCTAACCAACCAGTTTTTATTGCATAAGGTATGTGACCTCCTGTTTCCATTAAATTTTGACCATCAAAATGTGATCTTTTTGTATATGGAATATTAGTTGCATGAACTATTGCTCCAAGATTATTTTGCCATAAATTATAAAAATTTTTTAATTTAGGATGAAGCGCAAAATCAGAATTTAATTTAATAGTTTCATCTAAAATCAAATCCTTTCTTCTTTTTTCAAAATTCTTGTCGCCTATTATCGGAACAGCACATAAACCATCCATTCCTCCTCTTAACATTATGATTACAAGATTTTTTTTCTTTGTTGTGTTTGCTAAAACAGGAAAATTAAAACCTGCTAAAAATAAGGTTGTTGCTGATCCTTTTAAAAAGTTTCTTCTTGATATTTTCATGATTTAAGGGTCTCCGGTAAGTTAAACAGCATCACATGTCTATTAGAAAGGTCACCTTGCTGATTTATGGTCTTAAGAATTTCACTTGGATTGTCATAATTTTTTTCAACCATCTCCTCATAAAATTCATTTGTCTGTGATTTTCTATTTTTTTTGTAATATGCTTCTTTAGCATAAACGAGTCTTCTAATTAATAATTCAGGTGACATCCAATCATCAGACACATCTGACCATCCATTAGGTTGTTTTGCTAAATATGGATGATGACCAAGTTCTCTTAATAAATATTCTAATGATCTTTGCTCATGGGTTGGTTTTAAACCTAAAGTATATAAATCCATCAATTTTGGCGTTGGTACCAATTCCACATCAGACATTTTACTCATTATTAAAAGCCAATTCTCTGGATTTTGGAATTTATTATATTTTTCAGAATAATTGAAAGCAACTTCAACTGCTGCTTTATGAACATCTGGTAAAAAACCATCTGATTTTTCCCAGGCTTTAATAATTGGCTCCATCATTTCTTTTGTTGGATTGTCAGTTATAAAATACCTGCAAAGTTTCATTGCAATAAATTCTCTACAAGATGGATGATTTACAAGATCAGTGATTACTGCTGATAAACTCTTTCTTCCTGATTTGTATTTTTTACCTAAAATTCTTTTAGTGCCTGGTTGATGATATTCACCATTGAAATGAACATCTCCAGTTTCTAATCTTTTTTTTCCCCAGTTAGGTCTCCATCCACTCATTACATATGCCATTTGAATAACATCTTCTTGAGTATAGCCACATTCAGGTGAAACTGTGTGGAGCTCTAACAGTTCCCTTGCGTGGTTTTCATTTACACCCACTTTTCTTCCCTTTTCTTTAGCCCATTGTGCTTCTTGGCTTTTTGGTCCAACATTGTCGTTATTATCTAAATGATGTATCATAGTCCAAGCTACTGTTGCTTCTTGAACCATTTTTTCAAAGGTTTGATTCATATTTGCTCTAATAATTTCTCTTTGATACGCGCCTGTTGTGTATTGAGCTAAGAAATCTTTTTCACTGATTGCAAAATGGTTTCCCCAAAAATACCATAGCTTAGCTAAAACAGGTGTCTCGCTTTTTAAAGCCTCAGAGTGTCTAATGCAAAGTTCAAGATTCCACCAAAATTTTTGGCCAGTTAAATGCCTTAACTTATTTTTTTCTCTTTTGTAGCCTTCTTTGTCATTTTTAAATTTTTTTCTTAGAACTTTTCTATCTCCATAAACATAATCTCTATAATAATTTCTGAGTTCTTTTTCAGTCAAAATTTTTCCCTTCCAGGAAAATTCTGGAATTTCATTCAGTTGGCTTTTTGCCCATTCTAATGGATCTGACGGAACTTCATCTTCAGGTCCTAGTCCAAATGCAACTTTACGATAAAAATTTTTCATAAATTATTTTAAAATAAATTATTTTAAAGTGTCAATATCTGAAATATTTGTTAAAGAATTATTAAACTCAGTCATATTTTCTCTTCCTGAGATCTTTAAAATTACTAGACCAAAAACAATAATTAATGCTAGTGGAATTGCAGTAATTACACTTATATATTCAGCGATAATTATTAAATAGATTGCATAGAATGCTATTGACCTAAAAATTACACCTGTTTTAAATACAGCTATAATAGCTAAAGAATGTTTGATTAAGTTAATATAACTCATCTTTGAGGGTCCAAAATATCTTGAGCCTCTTATTGATGGAGATTTAATTAAATTATTATGAGTTTTTGTAAGAGCACCTGAAAAACTACTCCAAGTTGCTTTCTCTTCTATGAGTTTTTTTACTGTTTCTTTTGTGAGACATGTATAATTTCCAAATTTTATGAATTGACCTGTAAATGTAAGAGTAATTATTTTATGTAAGAAATAACAAATTTTAAAAATTGTACTTTCTGATCTTTTTACTCTTTCTCCTACAATTGTTCTATTTGGATTATCTTTAATCTTTTCTACAAAATTTTGTATTTCTTCTGGCCTGTCTTCGCCATCTCCATCCATTGGTATTACATAATCAAAAGTCTCATTTTCTGAAATGTATTTTAAACCTGCAGCAATGCACCTTGCATGACCTTTATTTTTTTTCATGTTGATAATTTTTAAAGATTTAATTTTTTTTAAATTTTTAATATTTATATCATTTTCTTCTGTTGAGGCATCATTGACTATTATTACTGAAAATGAAGAATCGAGTTCTAAAATATTAATATCAATATCTTCGATTAATTTTGATACAGATTTAAAATCATTAAAAACTGGAATGAGTATTATAACATTCATTAACTAACCGACCTTATTAATCGAAACAAAGATGCAAAAAAACCATATCCAGACAATTCTATTAATGCTATTACGCCAATAATGAATAAAAGTTTTTTATTTTTTTCGTTAAATTGAAATTTCATTTATATTTTAAGCATTTCATATCTTTATTGCATAAATAAACTTCATTTGAACTATATATCCATCTTGGTCTCTCTGGAAGATGATAAGAAATATTTCCTGCAATCCACTCATTACCTTTTATGTATTCCATTTTTCCTAAGCCATTTGCCTCTGTTTCATAAAATTCTTTAGCTTGTTTGGCTAAGTTTTTTCCATCAAAATCAGTTCTTTTATCAGTTTTTGAGATTGAAACATAAGAATATAAAATTGGTGAGATAAAAAATAAGACCAAAAAAATTGAAGTAAAAACTTTCATTTTTTCAAAATTGATTTGAGATTTAAATATATAAATAAACATCAAACCAAAACTTATATAGAACGGTGTCATCCACATAGTTCTTATCTTAGCACCCATTGAAAAAGCTGTTAAAAAAATAAATAAGATAGGAATTAAGTTTATTGATAGCAAAAATAATAATTTATCATCATTTAAATTAATATTAATTTTTAACTTATTAATTAGAATAAATATCATTAATAAAAACGGAAATAATATTCCAATTTGTTTTAATAAAAAAATTAATGGATGTTTTAAATGATTTAAAATACTTGCTTCTTCTGATCCAGTTCTCATTAATCCATAAGTTATAGTGACATAATCATTCTCAGATAACCAAATAATATGTGGGGATAAAATAATTAGAAAAGGAATTAAGGATACCAAACACTTTAAATTTAATTTTTTGTTATAGATAAAGTAAATCAAAAGGACAGCTATTGCTAAACCTAAATAGACATATAAATATTTTGAAAGAAAACCAAATCCAGCAAATAGTCCAAGTAATATCCAGTCTAGTATTTTGTTATTTTTTAAACCTCTCCATAAATAAAATATTGATAGAGACCAAAAAGGTATTAAGCACACATTAACATTAAATTCAGGTGTGGTGAAATTATAAAAAAATATTCCCTCCAGCAATAATACAGACAAAAAACAATAAATCTTATTTTCAAAGAAATCCTCTGCTAAATTAAAAATAACAAAAAAAGAAACTACAACGCAAATTTGACTTAACAAATAATATGCCCAATCCTGTGGTCCAAAAATTGAGTAAATTATTTCTGATAAAAAAGCACTCATTGGAGGATGTTTGTTGAAGCCCCAATCTAGATTACTTCCCCAAGCCAAAGCCTCAATTGTATCTAAGGGCAAATTATGATTTGTGAGACTAGGAATCAATGTCCAGATCAATAAGTGTGATGTAATGAAAATATAAAATAAATTATCAATATTTTTTTTATAAATGGCCATTTATACTAATTTATACAATTAATGCATTCTTGACACTCAATAAATGATGAATATATTCACCAAATTCATAAATTTGAATATGGTAAAGATCTCTAAAAAATATATTCCAAAAGAAACTGAAAAGTATATGTGTGCAAAACATTTAGCATACTTCAAACAAAAATTAATGGACTGGAAAAAAGAATTGAAAATGACAAATAATGAAGCAATATTCAATGCTTCAATGGATGACAATAGTGCTTCAGCAGATATTGTTGACCAAGCAAGTTCATACACAGAAAAAAATGTAGAAATGAGAGCAATCAATAGACAAATAAAATTAATTTCAAAAATAGATGGTGCTTTAAAAAAAATTCAAGATGGAACTTATGGATTTTGTGAAGAAACTGCTGAACCAATTGGTCTTAAAAGGTTGATGGCACGACCAGTTGCAACCTTATGCATATCTGCACAAGAAAAGCATGAAAAAGAGGAAAAAGTCTACGCAGACATTTAAGGGAAATCTATTTCAGCATCTTTGTTTAATACCTTAAATCCTTTTATAACCGCAGGACGTTTAGCAATATTAACATACCATCTAGATAATTCTTTAAAATTTACCAATCCTATGTCGTGTCTCTTGTGTCTTGCAATCCAAGACCAAGTAGCGATATCAGCAATAGAATATTCTTTGCCGGCTAAATACTCACTTTGAGAAAGCCTTGCCTCTAGGTCTTCATACAATTTTCTTGTAATTTTAAAATACCTCTCTTCTCCCCATTCACTTTTTCCTTGATGATAATAATGAAATTGATGATGTTGACCTATCATTGGACCAATCAAACCCATCTGGGCCATTAGCCACTGATTTATATCCAACCTATTTTCCTCAGGATAAAACATTTTACTTTTTTCTCCTAAATACATTAATATTGCTCCTGACTCGAATATTGATTTATTGTTCTCATGATCTATGATTACTGGTATTTTATTAAAAGGACTTATTTTTTTAAATTCTGGATTATGTTGTTCACCTTTATTCAAATCAATTTTAGAAATTTTATAATCTAACCTAATCTCCTCAAGCATTATGCTAATTTTCCAGCCATTTGGAGTATCGGCAGTAAAAAGTTCAATCACTACTTTACGCCTAATCTATCTTTGATAGTGTTAGATGCTGTTGTAAATTCAAACCTGTATTTTTCATCAGGCCTTGCATACTTGAAACACCCTCTAGCAGCAAGAGCTCCCTCATGGAAACCAGAGAGTATTAATTTTAGTTTGCCAGGATAAGTACAGATATCTCCTATTGCAAATATACCTTTTTTGTTTGTCTCAAAATTTTCAGTATTAACTGGAATTGCTTTTTTATCTAAATTTAAACCCCAATCTGCTATTGGACCAAGTTGCATTATTAAACCAAAAAAACCCAAAACATAATCTGTCTTTAATGTTTTGCTTAATCCATCTTCACTTTGTATTTCTACTTCTTCCAAAGATCCATTTCCTTTTACATCTTTAATTGAATACTTAGTAAATAAGTTAATTATCTTTTTTTCATTAAGTTCTTTTATTTTTTGAACGCTTGCAGGAGCACCTCTAAATTCATCTCTCCTATGAATAAGTGACACTTTTGAAGTATTAGATAATTCAATTGCCCAATCTAATGCACTATCTCCCCCACCAAAAATAGCTACTGACTTGTCCTTAAATATACTTTTATCTTTAACTGAATATAAAACAGACTTACCGTCAAACTTTTCTACACTTTTTGTTGGAAACTTTCTAGGTTCAAATGATCCTACTCCGCCAGCAATTACAACATTTGGTGTCAGAAAATCTTTTCCGTTGGTTGTTTTAACTAACCATTTTTCATTTTTTTTTTTTAGCTCTTGAACTCTATCATTTAAATGGAAGCTGAAATTAAAAGGCTTAATTTGTTCAATTAAATTGTTGGTTAGTTCCTCTCCTGTACACTCTGGTACCGCGGGTATATCGTATATAGGTTTGTCAGGATAAAGTTCTATACATTGACCACCAATTTTATCTAAATTATCAACTATTTCACATTTTAATCCAATGATACCTAGTTGATGTGCACAAAATAATCCTGTTGGACCTGCGCCAACTATAACAACATCAGTTTTAATCATTAAACTTGTTTCTCCGGCATATACACGCTCAAGCCATCTAAATCGTCAGAAACAATTAATTGACAACTTAGTCTACTATTTGATTTTGGCTCATAGGCTTGATCCAACATATCATCTTCTCCCATTTCTTTTTTAGGCAATTTATCATACCAATCCTCTTTGACATAAACATGGCATGTTGCACAAGACATTCCGCCACCACAATCAGCATCAATTCCTGGAATACCATTTTGAACTGCGCCTTCCATCACTGTAAACCCATTTTGGACCTCGACTGAATGCTCCTTTCCATTGTGTTCTATGTATTTGATTTTAGCCATTGGATTTATATAAGCACAAAAAAAAATAGGGCAAGTAATCAAACTCGCCCTATTTTATATATATCGTAACTAATTGTTACTAAGCTCTTCTTGTAGAGTTAGAAACTGCACAAGACCAGATAATTAAACCAAATGCGATTTTATTAACAAAGTCTGCTAAGTTATAGATAACGTTTAATGCGTTAGCATCAATTCCACCTGTTAGGTAACCAAAGATGTAACCTAATGGGTAAATTGCCCAACCTACAGTAACAATCATTCTTAAAGCTCCAAATGCAGTTACTAAAGCTTTGTTTCCAGATTTAGCAGCAACTTTTCCTGCTTCTCCTGAAAAGATTTCATAAAGAATGTAAATCCATCCAGCCATACCGATTATGAAACCTAGTGTAGCATTAATGAATCCAGCTTCTCCAAGATATCCACCTATTAACATAACTAGTGAACCAATTAAGATTCTCCAGAATATGTTTGTGTCAACTTTTCTTACTGCTGAAAGAATTAAGTAAAATTCTACTAGCTGTAGCGGTACAGTTATTAACCAGTCAATGTATCTGTAAACAGTTGGAGTATCACCTGTTTCAACCCACACTGCTCTCATATACATATAGTGAATAAATGCTATACCAGTTACTAATCCAGCTACGTTTACTGATTTTCTCCACTGTGAACCGACATTAGCCTGTTCCATAAAGAAAAACGCTGTAGCTGCTAACATACCCATTGAAATTAACCAAAACGAAATACCTACGAAATCGTCTGTAGCTAAAAAGGCTGTTGCCGCGTTAGCTGCAGTAGTTGCTCCAAAAAGCACTGCCGCTAAAGCTAACATTTTCATTGTCTTCATAAAAAACTCCCTCATAGTTAGTTTTTTTTATTAGTTTAAATTTAAACTACAGACTAATCTAATGATTAGCCTAAAGTTAGGGTTAGATAGCAAAAAAAATTGGTTTATTGAAGAGTTTTTGACCTCTAAAAAGTATTGATTTTACTTACTTTGTGAAATTAAATACAACCTGTTACATAAAATCATTATAAAAGTGAGTCAAAAAACAAATCAGTATGAAAGACAGTTTTAACAAAATTTATCAAGAATCTATCCAAAATCCTGAGAAGTTTTGGCAAAATGTGTCAGAAGATATCTTTTGGTTTAAGAAACCATCAAAAATTTTAAACAAATCAAATCCTCCATTTTATAAATGGTTCGAAGATGGAGTGACAAACACCTGTTACAATGCAATTGATACTCATATTGATAAAGGGAATGGTGATAAAATTGCATTAATATATGACAGTCCTATCACAAATAATAAAGCAAAATTCACTTACAATGATTTAAGAGAAAAAATTTCAAAATTTGCTGGTGCACTTGATAATCAAGGTATCAAAAAAGGTGACAGGGTAATTATTTACATGCCAATGATACCGGAGGCCGTTATAGCAATGCTTGCATGTGGAAGAATTGGGGCAATACATTCGGTTGTCTTTGGTGGATTTGCATCAAATGAGCTTGCAAGTAGGATAGATGATAGTAAAGCAAAGATTTTAATTACTGCCTCTTGTGGATTTGAGCCAGGTAGAACAGTTGAGTATAGACCTTTAGTTGACGGTGCACTTAAACTTGCAAAACATAAAGTTGAAAAAGTTATTTTCTTTCAAAGAAAAGGTTACGAGGTGAAACTTAATTCGCCTCTTGAGATAAGCTGGGAGGAGTCTCTAATAAATGCGAAAAATAAAGATTGTGTTGAAATAGGAGCTAATGAGTTTGCTTACATTTTATATACATCAGGGACCACTGGAATTCCAAAAGGTATAGTAAGAGATGTTGGGGGTCATATTGTTGCTCTCAAGTGGACAATGAAAAATATTTACAATGTAGATGAAACTGATGTTTGGTGGTCTGCAAGCGATATTGGATGGATAGTAGGACACTCATATATTGTTTATGCTCCTTTGTTCAAAGGATGTACAACTGTATTGTTTGAAGGTAAACCAGTTGGAACACCTGATGCGGGTGTTTTTTGGAGAATAATTTCTGAATACAAAATAAAATCTTTGTTTACTGCTCCAACAGCTTTCAGAGCCATTAAAAAAGAAGACCCAGATGGAAATTTTTTTTCTAAATATGACTTAAGTTCGTTTGAGTCATTGTTTTTAGCTGGAGAGAGAGCTGATCCTGATACTTTAAAGTGGGCAGAAAATCTTTTAAATGTTCCTGTCATTGATCATTGGTGGCAAACTGAAACTAGTTGGGCCATAAGTTCAAATTGTACTGGGATAGAAATGCAAAAAACTAAATATGGATCAGCATGTAAAGCAGTTCCAGGTTACGATGTTAAAATTATTAAACCAGATCACTCAATAGCAAAACCAAATGAGATGGGCGATATAGTTGTTAAATTACCTTTGCCTCCAGGTACATTTCCCACACTTTGGAACGCTGATAAGAGATATGAAGAAAATTATATGACTAATTATAAAGGTTACTATCAAACTTATGATGCAGGACACATTGATGAAGATGGATACATTTGGATTATGTCACGAACAGATGACATAATTAATGTGGCTGGTCATAGATTATCGACAGGCGCAATAGAAGAGGTTTTATCAGAACATCAGTCTGTTGCTGAGTGTGCAGTTCTTGGAATTGCGGATAAATTAAAAGGACAATTACCTATTGGTTTAGTTGTTTTAAAGTCTGGAGTTGAAAAAGCTAACGACACTATATCAAAAGAATGTATTCAGATGGTTAGGGACAAAATTGGACCAGTTGCTGCATTTAAAGTTGTAATAGTTATAAAAAGATTACCTAAAACAAGATCAGGAAAAATATTAAGAGGAACTATTCGTAAAATAGCTGACAAAGAAGATTATAAAATGCCTGCAACAATCGACGATCCTACAATTCTGGATGAAATTAAAAATGATTTAATCAAGAGCAATATTATAAAATAATGCTTAAAACATATTTATTTTTAGTTGGAGCAATTATTTGTGAAGTTTGTGGAACCATGTTGCTACCTGTAACACAAAACTTTACAAAGCTAATACCTACAATATTTCTATCAATATTTTATTTGTCAGCATTTTACCTACTTACATTTGTTGTTGACAAAATACCTATTGCCATTGTTTATGGAACTTGGAGTGGACTGGGTATATTTACAATTGCTATTCTAGGATATATTTTTTTTAAACAGTCTTTAAGCTGGCAAGCAATAATAGGAATGTTTCTTATTGTAATAGGTGTTACATTGGTAAATATTTATTATAGTAAGACTATATAATTTAATTTTGAAAACTTAATGGTTTGCCTGAAGGTTCTCCAAGAATTTCACCATCTCTCATCTTTATTTCACCATTTACGATTGTATATATTGGAGTCCCTTTAAACTTATATCCATCGAAAGGTGACCATCCACACTTACTTTCTATTTTTTCATTTTTAATTTCGATAATTTTGTTCATATCCACAATTGTAAAGTCTGCATCATAGTCTTTCTTTATATATCCCTTACCTATAATACCAAAGATCTTCGCTGGATTTTCACAAATAAGATTCATAAGTTGAACTAAAGTTAGTTTTCCTTCATTTACATGATTCAGCATCACAGGTAATAAGGTTTGAACCCCTGGCATTCCTGAAGGAGTATCCGGATATTCTTTATCTTTATTTACTCTCAGGTGAGGAGCGTGATCTGAGCCAATAGTGTCATTATAATTATTTCTTACCGCGTACCACAGTCTATCGTAATGACTTTTTTCTCTTATAGGTGGATTCATCTGAGCATAAGTTCCTAGTTTATCGTAACAATCTGGTGCAAACATCGTTAAATGTTGTGGGGTAATCTCAAAAGTTATGTCTCCCTTATTCTGAGATAAAAAATCAATCTCCTGTTTTGTTGTAATATGCAAAATATGAGCTTTTTTACCTAATCTTTTTGCAATTTTAACTATCTTTCTGGTAGAAGAAATTGCACATTCTTCATCTCTCCAGATTGGATGGGAATGAACATTACCTTTTTCTCTTAGTTTCTTTCTAAGATTTAAAATATCTTCATCTTCTGAATGAACTGCAACAATTTTAGAAGTGCTTTCAAATACTTTTTCAATATCCTCCTCTTTGTGAACTAACAAAGTTCCTGTGGACGAGCCAGCAAACAATTTAACACCACAACATCCATCTAAACCCTTAAGTTCAGCTAATTCGCTTTGATTAGTCGGAGTGGCTCCAAAATAAAATGCATGATTACAATACATTCTATTTTTTGCTAAATCTATTTTTCTTTGAAATTCTGCTTTATTTGTAGTTGCAGGATTAGTATTTGGCATTTCAAAAACTGAAGTAATTCCTCCAACAATTGCTGCCCTACTACCTGAAGCTAAATCCTCTGTGTCTGTCGATCCTGGTTCTCTAAAGTGTGTTTGAGTGTCTATGCATCCAGGAAGAACAGTAAGTCCAGTTGCATCAATTGATTGACTTGCATCCTCATTTAACTTACCAATTTTTACAATCTTGCTGCTTTGAATGCCTATATCAACATCTTTGAGATCTTTATCAATATAACACTTTCCATTTTTAATTATTAGGTCTAACATTTAAAAAAAGTACTTATATTATTTGTTATAATATTACAATATGAATAGAAATAAAGTTTACATATTAGAGGATAGAGGTCTTCTTTATATTAATGGTGAAGAAGCTCAAGCGTTTTTACAAAATATAATTACCAACAATATTGAAAATGTATCAGAGAGAAAAAGTTGTTTTTCAGCCCTTCTAACTCCACAGGGAAAATATCTTTATGATTTTATAATTATTAAACATAAATCAGGATATCTTTTAGATTGTGAGAAAAAAATAATTGACGAATTATATGAGAAATTAAATTTGTACAAACTAAGGTCAAAAGTTGAAATATTAAATCTCAGCAACGAGTTTGTTATAGCAAGTTTAAGTAAAGAAAAATTTTTAGAAATAGAAAATTCTAAAGATGAAGAAGGTTTTACAATCAAATTTAGAGAGGATCCCGTGCTTTTGGATCCGAGATCTAAAATATTAGGAGCAAGATTGATAATTAATTTAGAAAAATTATATTTATCTTTAAAAAAATTAGGATTAGAAATTTCAGATATAGGAGAATATTATAAACATAGTTACGAGTTAGGTATACCTCAGGTTAATATGAAAAATCTACAAGATAAAATCTTTGGAATTGAGTGTAACTTTGAAGAACTAAATGGAATTGATTTTAGAAAAGGTTGTTATGTTGGACAAGAGAATACAGCAAGAATTAAGCTTAAAGATAAACTAAATAAAAGATTATTTGCAATTAAAGTATTAGATGGTGAGCTAAATAGTGAGGAAATTACTTTAGAAAACAAAAATATTGGAAAGTTATTGATCAAAAGTGAAAATCCATTTGCTTTATTGAAACTTGAAAATAAAAAATTTGATTTTGATTTAGATCTAAAATGTGGAGATGCTAATATCAAGGCTATCAAACCAAGTTGGATTTAAATTATTTAATAAATTTTGATAAATCGGGTTTAAAATAGTCAGGGCCCTTCATAACTTTCCCAAATTCATTAAATATAGGTTTGCCATCCTTTCCTAACTTACTCATGTTGGATTTTTGAACCTCTTCAAAACATTTATCCAAATTAATTCCAAATGCGTGCCCAGCTCCATAAGTAACATATAATATGTCTGTTAAGGCGTCTGCAACCTCAGTTAAATTTTTTTCTGATATAGCTTGTTTAAGTTCATCTAATTCTTCATTAATTAGGGATATTCTTAAAGAATTAATTTTATCCGTACTTAAGCTTGATGAAACTTTAACATCTTGATTAAAAGTTTTCATAAACAATCCAACCTTTTCAAAATTTGTCATTTTACTCCTATATGATTTTAATATTTTTTAATGTATAAGTGATTAATATACTCTCAAATTTAAATTATGAAATTCAGAAAAGAATATGACAGCCTTGGCTTTATAAAAGTACCTGTGGATAAGTATTGGGGTGCATCCACTCAGAGATCAAAAAAATACTTTGATATTGGAGATGCATTAGTAAGACCTAAATTAATAAAGTCTATAGCTATAATTAAAAAAGCTGCTGCTATAACAAACTATAAAAATAAAGATATTAGTTCAAAAATCTATAAATCAATCATTAAAGCTGCAAGCGAAGTAATTAATGGTAAGTTGGATAGTCACTTTCCACTAAAAGTTTGGCAGACTGGTTCGGGAACTCAAACTAATATGAATGTAAATGAAGTAATATCTAATAGAGCTATTGAAATATTGAAAGGAAAAAAAGGAACAAAAAAACCTGTTCATCCAAACGATCATGTAAATAAATCTCAATCTACTAATGATGTATTTCCAACGGCAATGCATATTGCTATAGCAATGGAAACTAGAGAAAAACTTTTGCCAAGTTTATTATTATTAAATAAAGAATTAAAAAAAAAAGTAAGAGAATTTAAAAAAATAGTTAAAATAGGAAGAACACACCTGCAAGATGCAACTCCTTTATCTTTGGGACAAGAATTTTCAGGATATCAATCTCAATTGGAGGAATGTATAAAAAGAATAAAGGTGTCACTAAATGAAATTTATTTTTTAGCACAAGGTGGTACTGCTGTAGGCACTGGAATTAATACAAAAAAGAATTTTGATAAAAAAATAGTAAATGAAATTAAGAAAATTACAAAACTGCCATTTAAACCAGCTAAAAATAAATTTGCAGCATTAGCAGCACATGATGCTATTGTTAATTACTCTGGCACATTAAACACTACTGCAGTATGTCTAATGAAAATAGCAAATGACATTAGATTTTTGGGGTCTGGTCCTAGAGCTGGTTATGGAGAATTGATACTTCCAGAAAATGAACCAGGTTCATCAATAATGCCTGGCAAAGTTAATCCAACTCAATGTGAGGCAGTCACAATGGTTTGTGTTAAAGTTATCGGAAATCATAATGGAATTACAATGGCTGGATCGCATGGGCATTTTGAACTTAATGTTTTTAAACCTCTAATAATACACAATGTTCTTCAATCAATTCAGATATTATCTGATAGTATAATTAGTTTTGCAAAATATTGTGTATCTGGATTAAAAGCAGACAAAAAGAGAATTAAATACTTGTTAGATAACTCTTTAATGTTAGTAACTGCTCTATCTCCCAAAATTGGTTATGATAATGCAGCAAAGATAGCAAAAAATGCTTTAAAAAATAAAACAACACTTAAAACTGAAGCTATGAAAACTGGTCTAATCACTGAGAAAGATTATTATAAAATTGTAGACCCACTTAAAATGATAAAACCTGTTTAATCGTTGATAATTCTTTTAACAAGTGATTTTAACTCCTGTGTATTTCTAATATTGTACATATGTTCTTTCTTATCTTTATCAAAAATATTTAATTGATTTATTTTTATATCAAATATTGAAATTAAACCTGTATTAATATTTTTTCTTATTTTAAAATCAATTTTATTTAATTTACTTGTTTTACTTGGATTTAACTGGAACTTTTTAGCAAATTTTTTATTATTTTGGATTGTAATAGTATTTAATGAGTTAAAAATTATTTCATCTTTTTCTAACACATAATTAATTTTAGACTCTATAACACCTATATCATTTAAGTTAAATTTAACTTTCTTCAAATTTACAGAATTTTCTGCTAAATTAAAATTTACATGACCATCTCTTATAAGTTCATGCTCGATGTTAGTTAAAGAAAAATTTAAATCACCATTTAAATTTCCTATTAAATCAGTCTTTAAATGAAATATTGAAAAAAATAATTCATCAATTAAAAAATTTAAATTTTGCCTATTTAAATTTATGTTTGAAATGAAATAAAATGGTCTTAACTCAATTGAAGCATTAATTCTTATGTCATTGTTATTTTGTGGTGACTTTAAAGAAATTTTATTATTTTTAAACTTATAATCTACTTCAATATTTTGATTTAAAAAGTTTATCAATGCAAATCCCTCTATTAATGATTTCTCATAATAATTCAGCTCGTTTTTGATTAAGATATTAGGTTCTTTGAAATTAATTTCAATTTGTGAATTATATTCAGAAACGAATTCTTTTTTCCAAATTGATTTGAAATTTAAATCAAATACATTTCCATTAATTATCAATTTTTTATAATTATCTTTCTTTGAAGTATTAAAAAATATATCTTCAACTGGAGATATGATTAAAGTCTCATCTTTTTCGTCCAATACAAATATTTTACTTTTTTTGATATTAAATGGTTTACTTTTGCTCTTATGAAAATAATTTTTTAAACTGATGTACTCTTTTTTTTTTATTAAAAAGTTATTTTCTTGTATTTCAAACTTTTCAAGATCCAATTTAGATTTAGGATATAAATTATTCGTATTTAAAAAAATCTTTAAATTTTTAATATTAAAAAATATAGAATCTTTACTATTTTTATTTATTAATAAAGATGAATTATTTATTAATAAATGGGGTTTTGGTAACAATTGATACTTTATGTCACCATTTATATCTAAGTCTATATTAAAATCAGAATAAAATTTCTTCTCAATAGTGTTTTCTATACTGTTATAATTAAATAAAACTGGTATTGATAAATAGATGCCAAATGAAAAAAATAACGCAATTATTACAAAGATACCTTTTATAAAAAATGGAAGTTTTTCCTTTTTTTTCATAAATTTAATATCGCTTAAAAAAAAAAAAAATAAATAATGAATTTAGACTATTTAACAAATCTTAATAAAAATCAGGAAGAAGCTGTTTTGTATTTAAATGGTCCACTTTTAATAGTTGCAGGTGCTGGTTCTGGAAAAACAAGGGTTCTTACTGCTAGAATTGCTCATATTGTCAAAAAACATAAAGCATTTCCTAATCAAATATTGGCAGTAACTTTTACAAATAAAGCAGCAAAAGAAATGCAATTAAGGGTCTCCAAATTCTTAAAAAGAGAGGCAACTGGTCTTCCTTGGCTGGGGACTTTTCACTCAATTAGCGCAAAAATATTAAGGAAACATGCAGAAGCAGCAGGTTTAAAATCAAATTTTTCAATTATTGACCAAGATGATCAGGTAAGATTAATAAAAAATATCTGCAAATCTGAAGACATAGATACAAAAAAAATATCTCCAAGATATATTTTAGCAGTCATTGATAAATGGAAGAATAAAGGTTTCTATCCTGATGAAGTTGTGCTTAAGCGAAAAGACATATTAGAAAAAAGCTTCATTAAAATCTATAAAATATATCAACAAAAATTAATAGATTTAAACGCTGCAGATTTCAGTGATTTAATACTTCATACAGTCAAAATTTTCCAAAAACATAGAGATATATCAAGAATGTATTCTCAAAAATTTAAATATATATTAGTTGATGAATATCAAGATACAAACTTTATTCAAAGTGAATGGTTAAAATATTTAGCAGAACATAATCAAAATATTTGCTGTGTGGGAGATGACGATCAGTCAATATATAGTTGGAGGGGAGCAGAAATTAAAAATTTTCTTCAATTTGAAAGTGTTTACGAAAATACAAAAATAATAAGATTAGAAAAAAATTATAGATCCACTCAAAATATTTTAAATGTAGCATCAAATATTATAGAAAATAATCAAAATAGAGTTGGAAAAAAACTTTTTACAGACCAAGAAGATGGTGAACTTGTGACTTTAAACTGTTTTAGAAATGTAAAAGATGAAGCAACTGAAATTGGTTCTAATATTGAAGATTTTAAAAATAAATTTTCATTCAATGAAATCGCAATTCTTGTAAGAGCTATTTTTCAAACCAGAGAATTTGAAGAAAGATTTTTAAAAATTGGTGTTCCATACAGAATTATTGGCGGTATTAAATTTTATGAAAGAGCCGAAGTAAAAGATTGTGTTGCATACTTAAAAACAGTTTTTCAACCTCAGGATGACTTAGCCTTTGAGAGGATTTTAAATGTCCCAAAAAGATCTATTGGGGATACTACTGTAAAAGCTATTAATAATTTTGCAAAATTAAATAAATGCTCATTAGAAGTAGCCTCAAAACATTTAATTGAACAAAACAAAATTAAGCCTAAAACAAAATTAGGTTTAAATTCTCTTTTAAATCTTTTAGCTAAATGGAGAAATGATTTAAACGGAAAAATGAATCATAACAAGTTATTACAAACTATTCTTGATGAATCTGGATATAGTGAAATGTTAAAAAATAAGAAGGACTTAGAAAATGAAAATAGGTTAGAAAATATAAAAGAATTATTAAATGCGATGAAAGAATTTGATAATTTGGAAAGTTTTTTAGAACATGTTGCCCTTGCAACATCACTAGATCAGGATTGGCAAAGTGAAAAAGTAAATTTAATGACGATACACGCATCTAAGGGACTGGAATTTGATGTTGTATTCTTGCCTGGTTGGGAGGAAGGTTTATTTCCTCATCAGAAAAGCATAGAGGAAAAAGGGGAAAGTGGATTAGAGGAAGAAAGAAGATTAGCATATGTTGCAATCACTAGAGCAAAAAAACTAGCAAAAATATCATTTTCTATGAACAGGTTTTATCAAGGGGATTGGATTGACAGCATGGCTTCAAGGTTTGTGGATGAGCTTCCAGATGAATATATTAAAAAAAATAATAATTTTATTGATGAAAAAGAGGAAGATTTTGAATTTAACCAAGATATAGATTTTGATAGTGATAGTGAAATAAGAAGTCCAGGTTGGATACGTTATCAGAAGAAATTAAAATGAGTGATAAAATAAATAATATTATTTCATCAAATAATTTAGATGGATATATTTTGCCAAAAAATGATAATTATTTCACTGAGTATTCTAAAATAAATAACCTAAAATCAATTACAAATTTTTCTGGATCAGCAGGGTTTGCTATTTTTTTAAAAAATAAGAAATATTTATTTGTTGATGGAAGATATATTATTCAAGCAGAAAAAGAGGTTGGAAAAAAATTTGAAATTTGTGAAATTCCTTATGTCTGGCCTAAAGATATTTTGGAGAAAAAAATTAAAATTGGATTCGATCCAGATCTTTTTACTTGGGAAACTCTAAATAAATATTTTGGATATAATTATAACTTAATTCCTTTAAATTTTAAATTTAGAAGAAAAAGTAATACAAAAGATAATTATCCATTTTTTAGTCTCGAAACATCAATAGCAGGAGAAAGTGCAAACCAAAAAATAAACCGATTAGTTGAAATAATGAATAAAAAGAAAATTGATTATAATTTTATAAGCTCAGGTGAGAATATTTGCTGGCTTCTGAATATAAGGGGAAAAGATCTCCCAAATTCACCGATTGCAAATTGTAAAATGATATTAACGAAAGATAAAAAAATTTATTTTTTTTCAAGTCAAGATAAGATAAAAAAAATAAAATTAAGTCATAAAAAGTTAAAAATACATTTTTTAAAAGAAGACAATATTTTTAAATGCTTAATAAATCTTAAAAATGGAAACTTTTGTATTGATGATAAAACTTGTTCAGTATTTGAAGAAAGCTTAATCAGCTATAAATTTAAAATTGCAAGTAAAAAAGACCCTCTTTACAATTTAAAATCTTTAAAAAATAAAATTGAGATTAAAAATATGGTTAATGCACATATTGAAGATGGAGTTGCTTTAACAAAATTTTTATATTGGATTAAAAATCTTAAAATTATTAACCTTACAGAGAAGAAAATTGAGAGGAAGTTAGAGAGTTTTAGAAAAAGAAGCAAAAATTATTTATACCCAAGCTTTGATACAATAGCTGGATCTGGACCAAATGGTGCAATTATACATTATAGATCCGATAAATTTTCAAACAGAAAGTTAAAGAAAAATGATTTACTATTACTTGATTCTGGTGGTCAATATAAATGGGGAACAACAGATGTGACAAGGACAATATGTTTTTCTAATGTATCAAATAGAGAGAAGAATATTTTCACAAGAGTTTTGAAAGGTCATATTGCTGTAGCCTTATCAAATATAAAAAAACTGAGAAATGGACATAATATTGATAAAATAGCTAGAAAAAGCCTAAATTCTATTGGTCTTGATTATCGTCATGGCACTGGTCACGGAGTTGGAGCATTTCTTAATGTTCACGAGGGACCGCAGGGAATATCAAAAAATAACTTTGTTAAATTAAAAGAGGGAATGGTTTTAAGCAATGAACCTGGTTTTTATAAGAAAAATGATTTTGGTATAAGAATTGAAAACCTAGTTTTTATTAAAAAAATCAGATCTAGGCTATTATTTGAAAATCTAACAATGGCGCCGATTGATACGGACTTAATTAATCTTAAAATGCTTAATGGAAAGGAAAAGAAATATTTATTCAAGTATCATTTTGATGTTTACAATAATATTTCTCCATTTTTAAATAAAAATGAGAAAAAATGGTTAGCTAACCTAATCTAGCAAATTTAGCCAATCTTTTTGAGATAAAATTTTTATTCCTAATTCTTTAGCTTGTTGGACTTTTCGTGTTGTTGGCTTTTCACCTGTTATTAAATACTTTAATTTTTTATTAACTGAGCTTACAACAGATCCTGAATTTTCTTCAATCAAAGATTTTGCTTCAGCTCTACTCATATTTTCTAATTTTCCAGTAAACATAAATGTATTATTTAACAATTTACCATCTTTATTTACTTTTAGATCAGTAATATTTAATAGTGAAGATAACTTTTCAACTATTCTATAATTTGACTTATTTTCAAAAAATTTTTTTAAGGAGTTAATTTGAGTTTCTCCAATTCCATCTATATTTAAAAAATCATTAAATTTTTTATTCTTAATAAAATTTAAAAAATTTGTTATCGACTTTGTATATTCTGCCAAAAGCTTAGCATTTTCAATACCGATATGTCTAATACCTAAAGAATAAAGAAATCTATCCAAAGAAACGTTTCTTGATTGATCTATTGAATATTTTAAATTTGAAACTGAAAGTTCGCCCCAACCCTCTAATTTAGAGATTTGACCATAATCTAGTTTAAAAATATCTTGTGGAAACCTTATTAATTTTAGATCACAAAACTTTTCCACAACTTTTTTTCCCAAACCATCAATATTAATGGCCTCTTTTGATATGAAATGTTTAATTTTTTCTACTGCTATTTTTTCACAATCAAATCCTCTATCCGGACATCTTCTTACTGCATCATATTTTTTTGTTATTTTATTAAATTCCTTGATTGTGTCAAAACCACAGGGACATTTTTTTGGAAAAACAAACTTTTTCGAATTTTTTTCTCTTTTTTTAAGATCAACTAAAACAACATGAGGAATAACATCTCCTGCTCTCTCTACTTTTACTGTATCGCCAAGTCTTATATCTTTTCTAATTATTTCATCTTCATTATGAAGTGTTGCATTAGAAACCACAACTCCTCCAATGTTTGCTGGTTTTATTCTTGCAACAGGAGTTAATGCACCTGTTCTTCCAACCTGGATATTTATATCCTCAATTTGAGAATATGCACTATCAGCTGAAAATTTATGAGCTATAGCCCATCTTGGAGAACTAGCAGTAAAACCTAATCTTTTTTGAAGATCTAGACTGTTAATTTTATAAACTAGGCCGTCAACATCATATTCTAAATCAAATCTATCTTTTTCAAAATTTTTGTGAAAATTTTCTAAATCATTAATATTTTTTAAAACTTTATTGTGCTCACTTGTTTTAAATCCCCATTTTTTTAATGATCTTAAAAATTCTGATTGTTTCTTTATTGTTTTATTTTCAAAATATCCATAAGTATAAGCTACGAAATTTAGTGGAATTTTTTTTGTTTGATCGGGATCTTTTTGTCTAAGTGTGCCTGATGCTGCGTTTCTTGGATTGGCAAAATTATTTTTTAAATTACTAAAATCACTTTTTTTTATAAATACCTCACCTCTAATATCAATATCTTTTGGAAAATCTTTACTAATTATTTTTTGAGGTATATCAGAAATAGTTTTTAAATTTTCAGTTATTACTTCCCCTGTATTGCCGTCCCCCCTAGATGTACCTAAGACCAATATACCATTTTTATATGTTAAGGAGGCAGATATACCATCTATTTTTGGCTCAACACTATATTCAACATCAATTTTTTCATTTAAATAATTGTATATTTTTTTTTCAAAGTTTTCTAAATCTCTCAGGTCAAAAGCATTTGATAAAGAGAGCATTTTAATTCTATGACTTGACTTTATAAAATTTTTAGAAGGAGTAAATCCTAATGAATTAGATGGTGAATATTTACTTTTTAAATATGAATAATTTTTTTCTAAAGTAAGTATTTCTTTTTTAAGTTCATCATAACCCTTATCTGATATTTTAGGTGCACTTTTATCAAAATAAAGTTTATTATGTTTTATTAATTCTTTAATTTTTTGATTATAATATTTTTTAATATTACTTGCTTTCATTTTAATTTTTAATCAAACATTCCTTTTATTTTTTTTAGTAAAGAATTTTGTTTTTTTAAATCTTTTTTTAAATTTGGTTTTTTATAATTTTTATTTAAAATTTTATATGACCTTTCATACCAATCGCTTGATTTATAATTGTAACCTAGTAAAGCAGTATATTTATTTGCTTCGTCCAATAATCCTAATTTATAGTTCAATTCAACTAGTCTATAAAGGGCTTCTTCAATAAATATGGTTGTATCATACTCATTTACGATATTTTTATATCTATTCATTGCTGGTATCCATTTTTCTCTTTCTAAATAATAATTAGCCAGATAAAGTTCTTTGGAAGCTAATATTTCTTCAATCAAATCGAGCTTAAATTTAGAGTCTTCTGCAAAATCTGTGTTTGGAAATTTATCAATTAACAAAATGAAATATTCTTTTGCTTTAATTATTTCACCCAAGTCTTTTTTCTCATCAACTATTTGGTTGTAATGACAAATTGCTAATAAATAATATGCATAATCAGTGTTTGGGTGATTTTGATATTTGTCTAAGAACCTTTCAAGCTCAACAATTGCATCAGTAAAATACATTTGAGAATAATATGAATACGCTGCCATCAAAGTTGATCTTGGTGCCCAAATTGATTGAGGATACAAAAGTTCAACTTCATTAAATTTTTTAGCAGCAAAAAAAACATCACCTTTATTAAATTCTTTTAATCCCTCATTATAAGCCTCGATCATTTGCATTTCTAAAACATCTTCTTTGATAAGTGAGACTTTATCTTCTTTTTCAGTACAGGAAATAAGAGTAAAAATTATAAATAAGCCTAAGTAAAAAATTCGAAAATTCATTATAAAATTTTATCAGAATATTTATAAAATTCTAATTTTTATGCTATTGATTTTAAGGTGTGGCGATTATTTATCAAAGAATGTGGTAAGTTTTTGCCTTTAATCTCAATTAAAGAATAATTTCTGTTATCACTGAAAACTTTTCGTAATAATTTATTCGTTAAACTATGACCACCATATTTGCAATGTAGAGAACCTATAATTCTATAACCAACTAAATATAAGTCTCCCATACAATCAAGTATTTTGTGATTTACAAATTCTTTTTTATTTCTAAGACCATTATCATTTAATATTTTATTATCCTTAACAACTATGGCATTTTCAAGGGAGCCGCCCAATCCTAAACCTAATTTTTTAAGTTTTTCAATATCGTTATAAAGACAAAAAGTTCTTGAGTTAAATATATCTGTTAAATTATCTTCAAAAACATTTACTTTGTTTTTTTGATTTTGTATAAATTGATCATCATAATTTATTTCAAAGTCTATTTCCAAAGTTGTATTTGATTTATCTATTGAAATATATTTATTGTTTTCTTTTAGCTCAACGTGATTATTAATTTTAATTATTTTTATTGGAATATCACTATTTTTTAATCCTGTTTCATTTAAAATTTTAACGAATTCTTTTGCAGATCCATCTAAAATTGGAACCTCTTGGGAGTCTATTTCAACAATTGCATTATCAATTCCAAGTCCTAGAAAAGCACCCATTAAATGCTCAACTGTTGATACCTTTACACCCCATTCGTTTGATATTGTTGTACATAAAGTTGCATCACTAACGTTTTCAAAATTTGGAATTATTATATTATTTTCTTTTAGGTCTGTTCTTTTAAAAATAATTCCAGAGTTCGGAGATGAGGGAAGAATATTTATATTTGCTTTTTTACCAGTATGAATACCTATGCCTGAAAATGATATTTTTTTTGATATTGTTGATTGTGACAAGACTGACATGGAAAAGAATATATAAAAATTAGAAAAACTTAATATTCAAGTAATATTACAAGAAAATACAATTATTTTTCGAAGAGGTTAAAAAACCTCCCAAAAAAACCGTGTTTTTTAACCTTTTTTTTAGTATGTGTTAGAACACTTTCTTCGCTTTTATTATAAAAATAACCAGCTTCACAAATAGTTGAGTCATAATCATCCAAAAAGAATAAATCAGAGAATTCTTGATTAAAATTAAATATTTTCGATAGCAATTTAGATCCTCCCCCCATAAAAATAATGTACGAATTTTTCAAAAAATCTTTTTTTTTGGTATAATTATTTTTATCTATCGATAATTTGACTATTTCATTTACTCTGGCTTCAATAATCTGTTTGAGTAAAACAGTTGAAATGTTTTTCTCTAAAATCTCACTATATAGATTAGTATTTCCAGTTATATTTTTGTTGATAATTAACTCTTTTTCATCTTTTTTAAGGTTTATTTTTAAATTTTCTGAATTATCAATGCTTAAATTTAGAACTTTAGAAATATCTTTAGTAATATTGTTTCCTCCTAATGGTATAGAATTAAAAAATTCAAATTTCTTGTTATAAAATCTATAGCAACTTGTCCTATTGTAGCCAATATCTAGAAACATAAAATTATTTATATTTTCAAATTTTTTTTTATAAAAAAATGTTTTTACATAACTTGAACAATAAATATTTACAATATTAAGATTATTTTTTTTGAATAATTTTATTAAATTATTTATTAAACTTTTACTTATACATAAAAATTTTATTTCTAGAATTAAGGATTTAATTTTTTTATCCTCAAAGATCATCTCTAATTTTTTATTACCATCAACTATAATATTGTTGACTATCATATGAATTGCTTTGTCTTTAAAATTTTTCTGTGCAATTATAAAATTAGCTTCATCAATTAAATTGTAATAAATATTATGCATATAAGTAGGCTGATCAAAAGATTTTTTAATTGAGAGATCAATGAAATAAAATTTTGAAGAGTCGTATAAAACATTTACATCATCTATATGGGTTGACAATTTTTTTTCAGCTTTCCTAACAAGGTCTTGTAAAGATCTTTCAAAACTTTGACTCTCCAACTCATTATTTATTTTAGAAATTGAAGAATAAATTATTTTTGAAGTTTTATTAAAAACACCTAATCTTAAATTTTCTGATCCAAAATCAATTATAGCTTCTAAATTACTCATTATTTGTTGTTAATATAATTTGGTTAGGTACTCTTAGGTCGATAATTTTTATATTAGTTATATTTTCACTTTTTAATATTTTTTTATAAATATTAATTGAATTTTTTATCTTTTTTGAAGGTAGCATTAATATTATTCCATTTGTAAATAGTAAATCCCATCTTTTATTTTTAAAATAATAGTATTGTTTAATTTTGCTTATCTCTATTTTATTTTTGTTTAAAATTTTTTGTAAATTTAAAAATTCATCAATTTCAAAATCTCCAAATACCGTTGGAATTTCATTATCTATAAATAATTGGTTAGGGTTTATAAATTTTCCATTCTTACCTATGTAATAAATTTCACCATTTCTAAGTGATTTTCCAATTATGGAAGTCAAAGAAACATGAATATCTAATGATGAAGGTATTACTTTATCTACAGAAATATTTTCTAAAAAATTAAACTTATTTAATCTTTCAAAAACTTTATCCCTACTTATTTTAAAAATATTTATATTTTTTAAATTTTCTAGTTCATTTTCAACTATTTTTTTTTCAGTCATTGACAATCCAGTTATATTAATATTTTTTAAATTAAATTTATTTTGATAAAATTCTAAAAATTTGAGATTAAAAATTGAAGACAAAAAGATAAAAAATAATACATAGAGATATAATTTGTATTTATTTATTGATAGATGCATCACTTATTATTTCTTCTATTAGACTTCCAAAATTTATTTTATTATATTTTGCAATTTCAGGTACTAAAGAAAGGGAAGTCATACCAGGCTGAGTATTTAATTCTAATAAATAAAATTTATTATTATAAAATCTGAAATCTGATCTTGAAACACCTCTACATTTAAGTAGCTTATGTGCTTTCATAGCAATTGAATTGACTTTATTAAAATTTTTAGCTGTTAAATTAACTGGAATTATATGCTCTGTGCCAGCACTAGCATTGTATTTTGCTTGATAATCATAAAATTTTCTTTTGGGTTTTAATTCTATAATACCCAATTTTTTATTCCCTAAAATAGCAGCCTGAATCTCTCTTCCTGGAATATATTTTTCAATTAATACATCTTTAAATTTTTCTAACTTTAATAATTTTTCTTTAAAATTCTTTCTATTAGCAATGTATACTCCCACACTAGAACCCTCGTTAATTGGCTTTATAACAACTGGGAATTTAAGCTTTTTGTCGATTTTTTTAATTATGTCTTTTAAAGTTATTTTAAATTTAAAAGTAAATTTAATATAAGGAGGCGTAAGAATTTTATTTTTAATAAAAATTTTTTTCGAAATTTCTTTATCAATTGCTAATGATGAGGATAAAACGCCAGAATGAGTATAATTGACTTTTTCTGACTCTAGTATTGACTGTACATAACCATCTTCTCCATATCTTCCATGTAAAAGATTTAAAACTAAACTTGGCTTAAATTTTCTTAATTTTTTAACAAATTTACCATCTGGTTCTGTTAGTAAAATATTATACTTCTTAGTTTTTTTTAATTCTTTAATAACACTTTTTGCAGTTATTAAACTTATTTCCCTTTCGTTAGAATATCCCCCAGCTAAAATTAGTATTTTAATCATTATTCTACTATCACAATTTCTAGTTCTAATTTTATACCTGTTTTATTCTGAACTTGTTTTTTAACAAATTCAATCAGTGACTTCATGTCTGAAGATTTTGCATTTTTTTTATTTACAAAAAAATTTGCATGTTTTTGTGAAATACACGCATCTCCATAAGCAGTATCTATACCAACACTCGATTTAATTAATTCCCATACCTTTTTATTAGTTTGATCAATTGGATTTTTAAAAGTACTTCCACTGGTTTTTATTTTTGTAGGTTGGGCAATTTCCTTTTTTTTTATTAGTTGAGACATATATTTTTTAATCTCTGAATTATTTTTTCTTTTTCCTTTAAAAGTTGCACTCAAAAATATTAAATCTTTAGGTAGCTCAATCGATCTATAATTAAAATTGATTTTATTTGCAGGCATACTTTTTATATTTCCTAGAAAATCTACTAATTGAATTGAAAGGAGAATATCTTTGAATTCCTTATCAAAACATCCTGAGTTCATTCTTATACCTCCGCCAACAGAGCCTGGTATACATGACATGAATTCTAGTCCTGAAATATTATTATCTCTTGCAAAATCTGATACTTTTTTTTGAGAAACTGCAGTTCCAGCAATGATTGTTTCATTATTTAATAGAGATATGTTGGAAAAACTTTTTCCCAACTTTATTACTGTGCCTTCAAATATTTTATCATCAAATAAAACATTAGAACCATTTCCTAAAATGAATATTTTTCCACGTGAAGCATACAGTTTTAAATAGTCTATTAATCCCTTAAGAGATTTTGGTTTAAAAAGAATCTTAGTTTTTCCTCCAATATTGAACCAATTAAGATTTTTAATACTCTGATCAAAAAAAAGATCTCCATCTATTGATAATTTAAATTTTTTGATATCTTCAATTTCCATTAAAATATTTTTTTTAGATTTTTCATCCAGTTCGATATTGTACCTGCACCCATCCCTATATATATTTTATTCCCAAATGAATTTTGTTTTATAAACCTTTTTAATTGTAGCTCGTTTTCAACTTGAATTAATCTTACTTTCGAATTTTTAATTATTAAACTCGCAAAGGAATGATATGTAAAATTAAGTTTTAATTTTTCATTAGCTTTATAAATTGGACACAATAAGACCGTATCAGCCATCTTAAAACATTTTGAAAATTCTTGTTTCAAATTTTTTACTCTAGAAATTCGATGAGGTTGGAAAACACATACAATTTCTTTGTTTTTGTAAACTTTTTTAACACCATTTAGAACTGAACTTATTTCAGTTGGATGATGGGCATAATCATCATAAAAACTAATATTATTATAATCAAATAAATGTGAAAATCTTCTTTGGACTCCTTTGAAATTGTATAGTCCAAGTTTAATATATTTTTCAGGGATCCCAATTGTAAATGCTAACGCAAGAGCTGCAGTTGC
>CACCEJ010000004.1 GCA_902545035.1 uncultured Pelagibacteraceae bacterium
ATATTAAATTATCAAAATCTATGAAATCTTCAGGGATATATTTTTTTTTAAAATAGTAATTATTGAAGTAAACTTTTTTATTTTTTATTAATTTATCAATTTCTATCCATTTTCTAGTAGCAAACTGAAGATATTGAATTAACCACGGGCCCAGCAAAATATCCCAGAACACTTTTGGTTGATTAGTATTATTTACTCTATTTAGTTCTTTTGAAAGATATTTAGAATAAGAAAAATACAATTTTTCTATTTTTTTGAGATGAAAACTTAATTCTTTTTTTGTTAATGATAAATTAAATATTTGATTATAATTTTTAATTTTATTGCTTATAAAAAAATTATGTTGAAGGACTACCTTATTTTTTTTATTTTTAAATTTAATGTAATCATTTGGTGTAATAGCGATATATTTAGTTTCCATAAAGAGTAATATAAATATCTATTAAGTTAACAATGATGAACATCTAAATAATCATTTTTATAATTAAATAAAATTGGTCTTAAAAACATACAATTTGAAATTATTGAAACAATTTTAAAATTTGTGACATCAATTATTACTGATTGTCCTTTGTTTAGCTTTTTAAAGGATCCATTAACTTTAAACTTTATAATTTGTGATGTTGGATTGCAAAAAAATAGTTCATTTTTATCGTAACCTTCAATTATTTTTTGAATTTTATATCTTTTATTTAAAAGATAAGATGTTTTAACTATATCTGTACTAATTTTTTCATTTTCACAAATTTTTGTATATTTTGCTAATGTGTTGCCATGCACAAAAGAATATAAATTTTTTTTATAAGAATAGCCTACATAGCATCGATTTGAGATTAAGATATTTTTTTCAAATTTTTTTTTTGAACTGTGAAAAATATAAAATACTCCATAATCTTCCATACCGTTTAAAAATTCTTTATTTATAATAATTTCATTATTAATGTTTAAATTTGAAATATCCAAATGTTTGATTAATTTATTATTTTTGGAAAAAAAAATTATACTTGTTTTTGATAATTCATCTTCATCAAAATGTTTTAAAATATTTGTAAATTTAATAGTTGTTTCAAATGTTTTGTCAGTTCTCCATAAAAAAGAGTCACTTATAGAAACATTTTGTAAATTTTTGATATCCAAATATAATTTTTTTAATCCAATTGAATTTCTTATTTTAATAATATTGTTATTATTAAATATTTTTTTAATTAATAATTTCATGAAATTTTTTTTTTAACTCTGCTACTTTTTCAAATCTATTCTGGCTTAATATATATTCATGTGGTGGGTGTGTATGTTCGAATGAAATATGACCATTGTGGCACGATATATAAAGCGGGATACCTAAAAATTTGTCAGTAAATAAGTAAGTTTCATCATTAATTTGACTGCCCTTTAATTCGATAATGTTAGTTTTGTTTGTTAAAAGATCAAACTCCTCAATTACTTTTTTATTTTTATAATTTATTAGAAATCCTTTAAATTGTTCATTTATAGGCTCAAAAAAAATATTTTTTATGCATATATAATTTTGTTCTGCGTTTTTATTTACAAGATTGTTGATACTACTAAGAATACTTCCTCTTTTTTTTGTCATTTCATAAGGATATTCTGACTGATATGAGGAAAATCCTCCATTAATAAGTTTTAATTTTAAATTTGCTCGGTATTCAGGAAAACTATTTGTGAAAGAATTATAATCCATTAATGAATTTTGATTGAATTTCTTTTCATCTTCTTTGTCTGCTAAAAAAAAAATATCATTATTATTTATTTCATCAGAATCTATTAAATAAAAACAGTCAAATTTTTTTTTGAAATTTAAAACTTTGTAGTTCCATTGATCATTTTTAATAAAACATTTATACAAATTTATTTTTTTAATAAATTTGTCTGAATTTTTAAAAAGTGGTATCTGTAACTCAGTTTTAAAATTTTTGTAATTTATTCCGAAAAAAAAGTTCATTTTATATTAGTTTACTTTAAAATCATTTAGTTTAAGATATATATGCTTTTCGCGTTAGAATATATGATCAAAAAGTATTTTTCTCCTATTTTTTTATTTCTTGCTCTATTTATTTTATTTTATACATTTTATAGATCTGAAATTCACTATCAGGGAAATATACGAGCATACTATCAGGTATATTACTACATTGCAGTAGGTCTTATTGTTTTTTCTTTAATATCTTTTTTTTTTAAGGAGATAGTAAAAGTTTATTTAGTAATAGTAACAATGAGTTTATTAATTACCGCGTACAGTATTGAATTTTACATAACATATAAAAGCGGTTTTTTTAGATTTGACAATTCATCAAGATATGAATTTTACATTGAAAAACTTAAAGAAAATCAAGATTTTGTAGTAACTGTATATCCTCATTTATATTATAAAGATGAAGTAATAAATCACTTTTTTGGTTCACAAGATAAAATTAAAATATTTCCTCTTTCAGGAATTTCTGAGTCTCCAACTATTGCATGTAATGAGAATGGATATTTCTCAACTTGGATAAGTGATAGATATGGTTTTAATAACCCAGATAATGAATGGAATGATTTGGACAAGGGTGTTGAATTTTTATTAATAGGTGACTCTTATACTCAAGGAGCATGCGTGAATAGACCTGATGATTTTGCATCCCAATTAAGAAATTTGTCAAAAAAAAAAGTATTGAACATAGGTTATGGTGGACATGGACCATTATTAACATATGCTTCTCTAAAAGAGTATCTAATGCCTAACGTAAAAAATTTAATTTGGTTTTATGACGAAAGAAGTGATCTTAAAAATCTTGATGATGAATTAAATAATAATTTTTTAAAAAAATATTTGGTCAACAAAAATTTTAAACAATCTTTAAAAGAAAGACAAAATGAAATTGATGAAATTGCGAGAGAGTTGATATCTATAAATAGAGATGACTTTGATGATACACCTTTTACTTGGAGAGAAACTTTACCAAAACTTTTTAATTTAAGAGAATTTTTTACAAAGACATTCCTCAAAAGTAAAAATCCATTTGGTGAAATAAATAATAAAAAAGAAATTAGAATTGAATTTACAAATATATTAAAATTAATGAAAGAAATTGCTAAGGAAAATAATTCAAACTTTTATTTCGTATATCTACCTACATGGGACAGATACAGATACCACTATGATGATAAAAATTATGAGATAGTTTTAAACAAACTAAGAGAATTAGATATCAATTATATTGATATTCATAAAAGTTTTTTTAGCACTGTTGATAAACCTTTAAACTTTTTTCCATTTGGGCGAGATGGTCATTTTACACCCGATGGTTATAAAAAAATTGCTGAGGTAGTTTTTGACTCTATCAAATAAAAAAAAAATAAAGAAATATAAGTTATTTCTATTTGGAGGAAATAGATTAAAAGAAGAAGGACCTTTATTAAAAACTGCTATTTTCTTAAAAAAAAATAAATTTTCTTATATTTGTTTTGTACACAAAACTCATCTAAAAAAAAAAATATCAAAGTCAAAAGACCTAGAGGACAGCTTAATCGAAAAAAAAATTAATTTTATAAAGTTAAGTAAATTAAATAACAAATTCATACGTCGATTATTAGATAAAGACGCATTTGGAATTTCAATAAATTCCATTTGGAAATTCAAACCAAGCCTCATTAAAATGTTTAAAGGAAATTTATTCAATTATCATGCTTCAGATCTTCCAACAGAAAGAGGCGCTGCAAACTTAAGCTGGAAAATAATGATGAGAAAAAAAATAAATTCCTCAATCTGTATACACCAAATTAATAATGATTTTGATGAAGGCAATATTATATTTAAAAAAAAAGTTAAATTTAATTGGAATTTATTACCATATCAAAATCTAAAATATGTTAGAAATATAGAGTATAAAATGATTAAAAGCTTCATAATGAAATTTCAAAAAAAAAAATTTAAATCAAAGTTACAAAATAATAGTCAAAGCATGTACTTTCCAAGATTAAATTCCGATAGGGATGGAAAAATTTGCTGGGACTGGAAAGCTGATGACATTGTATTATTTATAAAAGCATTCAGCAAACCTTTTAATGGAGCTTTTTCATACTTAAAAAATAGAAAAGTAAGAATTTTTAATGCAAAAAAAATAAAATCTAAAATTAAATTTCACCCTTTTCAAAATGGTATTATATATAAATACCACAAAAAAAATTTTTATATTGCTTCAGAAAAAAATACAATTTTGATTTCAGAAAAAGATATAACTGGTATAAGAAAAAATAAAAAATATTATCTGGGGAAAAAATTTAAATAAATTATTTATTTTATGAGAAATTTAATACAAGAATTTGGGCTTGTAACAGGTGCATCTGGTTTTTTAGGAAAAAAACATTGCGAAACTGTTTTGGAAAATGGCCAAAACCTATTGATGATAGATATAAAAAAAAAGGAATTGTTTAAATTTAAAAAAACTCTCGAGAAAAAATTTCCTAATCAAATAATTGAATCTTATAATCTTGATATAACACAGGCTAAGAATATAAAAAAAATAAGAAAAGAGTTTGATAAAAATAAGTATTTAGTAACTTTGATAATTAACAACGCTTGCATTGATTCTAAACCAAATACAAACAGTAAAAATTCTTATAAAAAAATTTTGAAAAGCTGGGATAAAGAATTTGATGTCAGTTTAAAAGCTTCTTACTTAATAATAGAAAATTTTACTGATAAAATGAAGATGCTAAAAAAAGGTAAAATTATTAATATAGCTTCTGACCTATCTTTAATTGCTCCTAATCAAAAAATTTATAAAAACGTTTATAATAATTTTAAAAAACCTATTACATACTCTATTATTAAACATGGTGTAATTGGTTTAACTAAATATTATGCAGCAGAACTTGGTAAGTATAATATTTCATGTAATGCAATTTCGCCATCTGGCGTATTTAACAACCATAATAAAAAATTCGTTAAAAATTTAACTGGATTAATTCCAATGGAACGAATGGCAAGCATTAATGACATAGTTGAATTGATGAGATTTTTAATCTCTGGCAAACAAAATTATATTAATGGACAGAATATTGTAATTGATGGGGGTAGGACAATAATATGATAAAGAAACCATTTTTAATTGCAGAGATAGGTATAAATCACAATGGAAGCATTAAAATTGCAAAAAAATTAATAGACATTGCTAAAGATGCAAATTTTAATGCAGTTAAATTTCAGAAAAGAGATTTAGATGAAGTATATTCAAAGGACGAACTTGACAAATATAGAGTGAGCCCCTGGGGGACAACAAATAGAGAGCAAAAGAAAGGATTGGAGTTTGGGAAGAAAGATTACAAAATTATTGATAATTATTGTAAGAAAAAAAAAATAGACTGGTTCGCGTCTGCCTGGGATTTTAAAAGTTTAGAATTTTTAGACAGTTTTAATTTAAAATATAATAAAATTGCGTCTGCGATGATAATTTCTAAACCATTTCTGGAAGCAGTAGCCAAAAGAGGAAAATACACATTTATATCCACAGGAATGTCTACAAATAAAAATATTGATGATGCTGTGAAAATCTTTAATAGAAGAAAGTGCAAATTTGAGTTAATGCACTGCGTCTCAACCTATCCAATGAAAACTGAACATGCAAATTTAGAAACAATTAATGCTTTAAGAAAAAAATTTAAATGCAAAGTAGGATACAGTGGGCATGAAAATGGTATTGCAGTTTCTTTGGGAGCATATATGATGGGTGCTACATCTCTTGAACGACATATCACATTGGACAGAACAATGTATGGTACCGATCAAGCAGCATCATTAGAGTATTCAGGCATGAAAATGATGACAGAAGCAATAGAAAAAATAAATTTAGCAATTGGAAAAAATAAGATAGGAAAAATACAAGAAGAAGAGTTGCCAATATCAAAAAAACTTAGATCTCATTTAAATAATGAAAAATTTAAATAAAAAAAATTTTATAAAAGCAATAAATCAATCTAATGAAGCTAAATTATCTTTATTAAAAAATTATGATCAAATAAAGAATGCAATAATTTTAATAAAAGAAACTTTGTTAAAAGGTGGTAAACTTTTTTTTTGTGGAAATGGTGGATCTGCTGCAGATGCTCAACATTTGGCAGCTGAATTATTGATTAGATTAAGACCAAAAATAAATAGAAGAGCATTTCCAGCAATTTGTTTAACTATGGATCCCTCTACATTAACAGCATGTGCAAATGATTATGATTTCAATAAGGTATTTTCACGACCTTTTGAAGCATTGGCTAAAAAAAATGACTTATTAATTACAATATCAACATCTGGAAATTCCAAAAATATTATTGAAGTTTTAAAGAAATCAAAACAAAAGAAAATAAAATCTATATCTATGCTTGGATTTAATGGTGGTAATGCAAAGAAATACTCTAATATTCCAATTATTATAAAAAATAATAATGTTGCAAGAATTCAAGAAGCACATATTTTTTTAGGTCATTACATTTTAGAGGAAACAGAAAACATATTAATAAGTAAAGCCCATAATAAGAAAAAAATACTCAGAAAAATAAAATAAATTATATAGAAACCTTTAATTTTTTTTCTAATAAATATTTTTGTTTTTTTTGCCAATCAATATTTCTAAAATAATTTATTTTAATGAGTTTTTTATTTTTGTCTAAAAAAGTATTAATTTTTTTTCTATGACAAAAGTTTCCAAGATTTAAGAAAATTTTTTTTATAAGTTTTAAATCTTCTTTATAATCCAAAGTTAATCTAATATTTTTTTTTTGGTACTGAGTTCCTCTGAAAATTTTTTTTTTAAAAGATTTATCTAAAAAATTATCAATCATTTCTGTATCGAACTTAATATCTTTTATATATGGATAATTTTTAATAATTTTAACCAAACTACTTTTTTTAAAACTATAACCTTCACTCGCAGCTCCGTTCCTTGAAATTGTTGACGGTAAAACGACATCGCAATTTTTTTTATCTAGAATACTTAAACTTTTTTTTACTGCATCCCAATCAAAATAAGGATCATCGGCATCAACTGTATGGAATTTATTAATTTTTAACTTTTTACAACATTTAAACCATCTTAAAATTTTATTTTTTTCTGGTCCTGTAAAATATTTTACTCCAAGTTTTTTTGCAATTTTAATGATTTTTCTATCATTAATATTTTTTGTTGTACAAACTATAGGTGTTAGTTCTCCAAAAATGCATCTAGATATAACATGTTCTAAAACAGTTATGTTTCCTAGTTTTAGAAAACATTTATTTTTTAATCTTTTAGAGTTTGATCTTACTGTAATAAGAACATACTTATTTTTCATTTAGTAATAAAATTTTGATATTTTAATTTTTAACTAAAATAAACCTTTGGCTGCATCTTTTAAGTCCTCATCTTGTTTTGACCAAAATGTATCAACATATTCATTTCTTAATTTATTAAATAGAACAGGATCATCCTCGGCTTTTTTTATTTCTGGCCATCTGCTTTTTGGGAACTTAACATACATTGTAAAAACATTTTTTAATTTTGCGACATCTTCTTTACTCCACTGAGGCATATTTAAAACACCTTCATCGCTTGAATTTGACACTGTAAAAATATAATTCTCATCAATCAATCCTTGTTTCTCTGCTACAGTCCTTAGTTCAGTGCCATGAAAAGGTACAAATACTGAGCAGCTAGTGCTGTCTGCATTAAAATGTCTATTTAATTCAATTGTATCAAAGGCTAATTCTCTAGTCTCACCTGGAAATCCAATAATATTATTTACAGAGTAAGGTATCTCTAGTTCATCAACAATCTTCATTAATTTTATAGCTACTTCATTTGAATAGTTTCTTTTAACAACATCTTTTCTAAATTTTTCATTTCCATGCTCCATTCCAAAAGTAACTCTATGTAGACCTACGTCTTTCATTCTTTTAAACTTATCATATGTAATTGTCTCAATTCTAGTTTGACACCAAAATGGTAGTTTAATATCCTTGTACATTTCTATAAATTCATCAAATTCTTTATTTGACCAAGCTAGAAAAGTGTCTGCCCAAAAATATATATATTCAACTTTCCACTCTTTAATATGATTTTCAATTTCCTCCTTAATTAAACTCATACTTTTTTTTCTAAAAAACTTTCCTCTTTCTGAATATAATCTATTTTGTGATGGTGAATTGCAAAATGAACAAGTATAAGGACAACCCCTATGTGTTTCTACAGGCAGAAGTCTTCTAATTTTTCCCCCCATAGGTCTGTAAAACCTTTTTTCTCCAAAAAGCCCAATATCTGTTATGGCTGGTAATTTATTTATATCCACAGGATTTGTAATTGAATTTTTTTTTATTTCATTATTTTCTAGTCTAATCCATAAATTTGTAACATCCGTGTAGTCTTCTCCATTTGCTAATTTTTCAGCTAAATCAACTAATGCATTTTCACCTTCACCCACACATAGCATATCTACATCTAAATGGTTCATCACCAGTTGAGGTGCAAACGTAGGAAAAACCCCTCCGAAAATGTTTTTTACTCCCAAATCTTTTGTTCTAGAAATTAATTGATATCCTCTTAAAAAAGTAGTTTCTGAGCATGAGACAGCTAAAAGATCTGGTTTAAATTCAATTATCTTATTTCTCAAATCAATGCTTGGATCACTATCTAATTTTTTATAATGAAGATCATCATCATCGATGTCCTGAACTGGCCTTGCTTGTAGTGCTTTTTCAATATTTGCATCAGCATTTTCAAGCTTTATATCATCATCAAAATTGTAAAATGTTGTATCAAATAGATCAGTTTCATGACCATTATTTTTTAATAGTTGTGAGAGCAAAGTAACAGCTGGAGGTATAGTACTCATATGTCTCTCATTTGGATATACAAATAAAACCTTTATTTTATTTTTCATAATTATTTTTTTTCGATAATTCTGACTTAAGTTCGTCGTATTCTTTCATTTTTCTTTTCATAAAACTTATTGTAAGTTTTGTTTTAAAGCTAAATCCTTTTGGTGTTAAAAAATATGTATAAGAAAGTTTATTTGGATTTTTTTTAAAATTTTTAATCTTCAAAAGACCTCTTTCTTTAAGTGCCGCTAAACAGTAATTCAATTTTCCAGTACTAAAACCAAGTTCTTTTGCAAGCGCTCTTTGAGTTAGGTTAGGTTTTGATTGTACTTTCCTCAATATATTTAAGTTATCTTGTGTTTCGTTCATAAGCGTTCAATTATTGAACATAATATATATTTCAATTTAAATTAGTAAAGACAAAAAAAAATGGTTGACTAATTATGCCAATTTTGTAGATATTTATTATGTTGAAATGCATGGTGGGAAATCAGCGTGAAAAACGCTGGCTGTACCTGCAACCGTAAAGTCGGAGCGCCACCCAACATAGTCCCCTGTTGAATGAAGGCCAGGAAAAGTCTAGTTCTACAATGTGAAATTAGCAGAGGCAAAAATTAATAAAAGGAAACTTTGTTTCCAGATAGGATTTTTGATGTTAAGGCTAATATTGCTATTATTTTTAAGTATATTTTTTAATCAATTTTCTTTAGCAAATGATGAGGATAATAAAGATCCCTGTTTGTGGGAAAACTCTAAAATTCCATGTATAGAAATAAAAGGTTACATACCAAATTCTTCAAAATTTTCTACACCAGGTATTAATAAAAGAATAATAAAAAAAAAAGACATAATTGATATTGGTGCTGTTGATTTAATAGATATTTTAAAATCAATTCCAGATATTAATATCACTCAATCGGGCCCCAAGGGTCAACAAGCATCTTTATTTTTTGGAGGCACAGGTTCCAATCACACCTTAGTAATGATTAATGGTATACCGATTAATGATCAGTCTACCACTCAAGGATTACATGATTTTGGAGTAGATTTTATTCAAACTATACAAAAAATTGAGATTTTTCCAGGTTCTAGTGCTTCACATTTTGGAACAAACGCAATTGGAGGTGCAATCAATATTATTTTAGAAGTGGACTATAAAGATTCTTTTAAATTCTCATCTGACAAAGATGTCAACTATGAATTAGCAGGAAATAAAACTTATGTATTTGACAGCTCTTCGCTAAATCTTAAAGTTGGAAGTGTTAAAAATGAGACAATAAGTGCGAGAGGTAATTCTGATGATGAAAATGATGAATTAAAAAACTATTCAGCAAATATTAATTATGAAAATTTCCTAAATAATAATACGAGATTATATAACACTTTCTACTTAAGACAGACTAAAGCAGAATATGACAATTCATCCACAAATCAAACTGGATATAAGGGTGATAATAAAATGGGTTCTTTCCAGTTAGGTCTAGAGAATTTAGATCAATCAAATAAATATAATTATATTTTGTACTATAACGCCTATGATAGAAAATACGATGAAAGAGGGACTGCTGATACATATGAGAGCAAAGCTATTGGATTAAAATATGATTTATCAAAAGTAATTGATGATAAATTTTCATTTGGACTTGGTTCAGATTATAAATATGATTGGGGATATTTTGACAATAATGGTTCATATCAAGCCTCAACTAAGGGCTATTCAGATAACTTGGCCATTTATGGAAATATAGGTTGGAATATTTTTCAGAAATCAACTATTTCATTTTTTGGAAGAAATGATGACCATAAACAAACTGGCAGAAACAATACTTTAAAAATTAATTTTGAACAAAAATTTATGAATTCAAACCTTGGTTTTTCTTTTATGAATGGGCTTAGAAATCCTACTTTATATGAAATGTATGGTACTGATAATTATGGATACTCAGGAAATAGAAATTTAGACCCAGAAAAAAGTAATACCCTTGAAGTTTATTCAAATATAGCAATCAATCAATATTTAGCTTTATCTTTAAGAAGCTTTAAATCTAATATTAAAAATAATATTGAATATATTAATAATCAATATCAAAATGATAGTGATAATGTGGATTTGAATCAGTCAGGCTTAAATAGTGAATTAAATTATAAAACAAGCAATACAAATATTAGCATTTTTTCATCATTACTTTCTTCTAAAAAAGAAAATGGCACAGATCAATTAAGAAGGCCTGAAAAGAATTATGGAGTAAATTTGTCAAAAAAATTTAACAGTAAATATTTTGGTATTTATAAACTGAATATTTTATACAATCATTACGGTAAACATTTTGATACGCATTCATCAAGTTTCAGCACAATTGAGATGGATAGCACTGATGTATTAGACATGAAACTAACAAAAAATATTAATAATAGAGATTATTACATCAAAATATCTAATTTATTTGATGAAAACTATCAAAGACCACATGGTTACAATCAAGAGGGTAGAATTTTAAAATTTGGGTTTAATTACTAATAACTTGTATTGGTAAAATTGAGTGATAAAATTTGAAAAATGTCTTATTTTAAAGCAACACTATTAACAGTAATATTACTGTCTGCATCAAGGTTTATTCCTCATCCACCGAATTTTACAAGTTTATTAGCATTAAGTTTTTATATACCAGCAGTTTTTGGAATTAAATTTATACCTATTGTTGTACTAGCTTTAGCATTTACAGATTTAATAATTGGGTTTCACTCTACAATTTTATTTACTTGGGGTAGTGTAGTACTTATTGGTTTAATATCTAGTTATTTTAATAAATCTTTTTTATTTAGAATATCTGGATGTTTAATTGGAGCATTTATATTTTTTGTGATTACAAACTTTGGAGTTTGGACAAATGGATCTTACGGTTATACCTTCGAAGGTTTAATAACTTGTTACATTCTAGCTTTACCTTTTTTTGGATATTCTTTTTTGTCAGCTCTAATATTCTCTACAATTATAGAGACTATATATAAATTTTATAAAAAACTTAAATTTAGTTAATTTAATATTTTAAAATAATTTAAAGTTTTCTTTAAAGCTCTTGTTTGAATATTTATCTCTTTTTGGTTTCTCTGGTTAGTTGTGAACAACAATAACTGTTTTTGTAGTTGTTTTGCTACTGGCGTATAATTAGATTTTTTTCCTATTTTTCTTTTTTTAATAGCGGGCTCCTGATGAATTAATCTACTTGCTGCATAAATACCATCTCCACCATATTGCATAAATTTTTTTCTAAAACTTCTCCAGTTCAATTTTTTTTTATTTTTACTTATTAATCTAACTGCAAGAGTATAATATGTTGAGAACGCGTTTTTAGGAATTTTCTGAGGTATAAGATTCTTATTGTCTCTTAAAATCTTAGTAAGAGATAACGCAGCTTTTCTTCTATTTTTTACAAAATAATTTACTCTTTCACACTGCGCAAGTGCAATTGCTGCAGAAAATTCATTCATCCTGTAATTATAACCGATTTCGTCAAATCTTTTGTAATTAGGATCTTGTCTTTCATTTTTGGATACTACAATTTTGCTACTTTCGGCGTCTAAAAGCCTAAATCCTAAATTTGAAAGTTTTCTCATTTTCTTGGCTAGGGTGACATTATTTGTTGTTAAAATACCTCCATCTCCACAAGTTAATTGTTTAGCAGATTGGAAACTCCAACACCCTATGTCTCCGACAGAACCAGTAATTAAATTATTTTCATCTTTAGCAATCATTGACTCTGCACAGTCCTCAATTAAAAATAAGTTATTGTCTTTACAAATTTTTTTCAATTTTTTTAAATTACATACTCCTCCATACATATGTACTGCCAATAGTGCTTTTGTTTTATTTGTAATTTTTTTTTGTATATCTTTTGGATCAATTAAAAAAGTTTCCGGATTCACATCTACATAAACCGGAGTACCTCCAGCCAAATGGACAGTGGTTCCGCACATAATAGGTGTTAGTGCTGGTACAAGAACTTCATCATTTTTTTTTAATCCAATTGCTAAAAATGCAACGTGAAGTGCTGAAGTACATGAGTTAATACATATCGAATATTTAACATTGTGCAATTGTGAAAACTTATTCTCAAGTTTTTCAGAAAAAGGTTTATCTTTAAATTTAAAACCTTTTTTCAAAATCTGATTTAAGTATTTCTGCTCGTTACCAGAAAATCGCCAAAAATTTTTGTTTCTTTTGATCACAATTTAATTTAAGAGAATTGAGCTAATTTTGAAAAATTCTATTTCATTACAACGTTTTAGTTTACCAATAAAAATATTTCAAATTTTTTTCAGTGCATAAATCAAGCCAATTGAGCTATTAGTACTGGTCAGCTACATGCGTTACCGCACTTCCACACCCAGCCTATCAACGTGGTGGTCTACCACGGCTCTAAAGGAAGAACTAGTTTTGAGGTGAGTTTCCCGCTTAGATGCTTTCAGCAGTTATCTCGTCCGTACTTAGCTACCCGGCACTGCAGCTGGCGCTACAACCGGTCCACCAGTGGTACGTCCATCCCGGTCCTCTCGTACTAGGGACAGCTCCTCTCAATTCTTCTACACGCATAGCAGATAGGGACCGAACTGTCTCACGACGTTCTGAACCCAGCTCACGTACCACTTTAATTGGCGAACAGCCAAACCCTTGGGACCTGCTCCAGCCCCAGGATGTGATGAGCCGACATCGAGGTGCCAAACACTGCCGTCGATATGAGCTCTTGGGCAGTATCAGCCTGTTATCCCCGGCGTACCTTTTATCCGTTGAGCGATGGCCCTTCCACTCAGAACCACCGGATCACTATGACCGTCTTTCGACTCTGCTCGACTTGTCAGTCTCACAGTCAGGCAAGCTTATGCCATTGCACTCTACGAACGATTTCTGACCGTTCTGAGCTTACCTTCGCACGCCTCCGTTACTGTTTGGGAGGCGACCGCCCCAGTCAAACTACCCACCATACAATGTCTTGATGCCGGATAACGGCAATCAGTTAGATATCAAAAAAAACAAAAGAGGTATTTCACTGTTGACTCCACGACAACTGACGCCATCGATTCAATGTCTCCCTCCTATGCTAAATATGTTTTTTCTAATACCAATGTAAAGTTGCAGTAAAGGTGCACGGGGTCTTTCCGTCTAACTACGCGAACTCCGCATCTTCACGGAGAATTCAATTTCACTGAGTTGATGTTGGAGACAGCGGAGAAATCGTTACGCCATTCATGCAGGTCGGAACTTACCCGACAAGGAATTTCGCTACCTTAGGACCGTTATAGTTACGGCCGCCGTTTACTGGGGCTTCAGAAATGAGCTTGCACCCATCGCATTAACCTTCCAGCACCGGGCAGGCGTCAGACCCTATACATCCACTTACGTGTTAGCAGAGCCCTGTGTTTTTGATAAACAGTCGCTTCTCCCTGGCTTGTGCCACCCTTTTATGGTTGCCCAAAAAAAGGTCTTCTTTATCCCGAAGTTACAGAAGCATTTTGCCGAGTTCCTTCAACATCATTCTCTCAAGCGCCTAAATATACTCTATTAATCCACCTGTGTCGGTTTAGGGTACGGTCTAATGATGGAGCTATTTCCTGGGACTTTTTCGCGGCATGTTCAATCCATTAAGAACACACAACTTACAAAATCCGTCACTACCACCTGGTTAAGGAATATTAACCTTATTTCCATCGACTACGGCTTTCGCCCTCGTCTTAGGGGCCGACTAACTCTGCGCGGATTAACCTTGCGCAGAAACCCTTGGATTTTCGGCGAAGAAGTTTTTCACTTCTTTTATCGTTACTCATGTCAGCATTCGCACTTCTGATACCTCCAGGATCCCTCACGGGTATCCCTTTACAGGCTTACAGAACGTTCCGCTACCGCTTGTAAAGTTCGGAAACTTTACAAACCCACAGATTCGGTATGTGATTTTAGCCCCGTTACATCTTCGGCGCAGAAACTCTATTAGACCGGTGAGCTGTTACGCTATCTTTAAAGGATGGCTGCTTCTAAGCCAACCTCCCGGCTGTTATGGAATTTCCACATCCTTTCACACTTAATCACAATTTTGGGACCTTATCTGGTGGTCTGGGCTCTTTCCCTCTCGACCATGGACCTTAGCACCCACAGTCTGTCTGTTGAAGAACTACGTTTAGCATTCGGAGTTTTATTAGGTTTGGTAAGAATCTCTTCCCCCTAGCCCATTTAGTGCTCTACCTCTAAACGCATATTTATTCAACGCACTACCTAAATAGTTTTCGCGGAAAACCAGCTATCTACGAATTTGGTTGGCCTTTCACCCCTTACCACAAGTCATCCAAAGACTTTTCAACGTCAACTGGTTCGGTCCTCCAGCAAGTGTTACCTTGCATTCAACCTGCTCATGGTAAGCTCATTCGTTTTCGGGTCTAATTCATAAAACTATTCGCCCTATTAAGACTTGCTTTCGCTACGCCTACACCTAGATGGCTTAAGCTTGCTTTATAAATTAAGTCACTGACCCATTATACAAAAGGTACGCCGTCACTCTAAAAAGAGCTTCGACTGATTGTAGGCATGCAGTTTCAGGTTCTATTTCACTCCCCTAATAGGGGTTCTTTTCACCTTTCCCTCACGGTACTAGTTCACTATCGGTCACTGAAGAGTATTTAGGCTTAGAGGGTGGTCCCCCTATATTCGAGCAGGATTTCACGTGTCCCGCTTTACTCAAGAAATTTGTTAAACATTACTCATACGGGACTATCACCCTCTATGGTTAGTTTTTCCAAACTATTCAAATTTTTTTAACAAATCTACTGGCCTGTTCCGCTTTCGCTCGCCACTACTAACGGAATCTCAATTGATTTCTTTTCCTCCGGTTACTTAGATGTTTCAGTTCTCCGGGTTGTCTCTTTAAACCTATGTATTCAGTTTAAAGTACCACATAAAGTGGTAGGTTTTCCCATTCGGAAATTTACGGATCAAAACTTGCATACAGCTCCCCGTAACTTATCGCAGTATACCACGTCCTTCATCGGCTTTCAGTGCCAAGGCATCCGCCACACGCCCTTAAACGCTTGATTTATGCACAGAAAAAAATTCTGTGTTGAATCAAATTTTTATAAATATTCATCTATTCGAATATTTGTTGATTGTTCAAATCTACGAACAATCGGATATAGATATTGATAATATATTAATGTATTTACAATTTAAATAACTAAGTGTTTTTGGTGGAGGATAGCGGGATCGAACCGCTGACCTCCTGAATGCAAATCAGGCGCTCTCCCAGCTGAGCTAATCCCCCAGAAAAATGGTGGGCCGAGAAAGACTCGAACTTTCGACCCCACCCTTATCAAGGGTGTGCTCTAACCAACTGAGCTACCGGCCCTTTTCTGCAAAAGGAAAAACACTTTTTTTAAAAAGAGAAATGAGGACGGTCAACATTAACCTGTTATATTATTTAGATTAAGAAATAATCCTTAATCATCCTTAGAAAGGAGGTAATCCAGCCGCAGGTTCCCCTACGGCTACCTTGTTACGACTTCACCCCAGTCGCTGACTATACCGTAGTCAAGGGTTTTAAACCTTGCCTTAAGGTAGAACCAACTCCCATGGTGTGACGGGCGGTGTGTACAAGACCCGGGAACGTATTCACCGCGGCGCGCTGATCCGCGATTACTAGTAATTCCAGCTTCATGTACTCGAGTTGCAGAGTACAATCCGAACTGAGGCATCTTTTTAGGATTTGCTTGATGTCGCCATCTTGCTTCCTATTGTAAATGCCATTGTAGCACGTGTGTAGCCCAACACGTAAGGGCCATGAGGACTTGACGTCATCCCCACCTTCCTCCAGCTTATCACTGGCAGTTCTTTCAGAGTGCCCAACTAAATGATGGCAACTAAAAGTGAGGGTTGCGCTCGTTGCGGGACTTAACCCAACATCTCACGACACGAGCTGACGACAGCCATGCAGCACCTGTGTTTCGTCCGGCCGAACCGAAAACTCTAATCTCTTAGAGTCGCGACGAACATGTCAAGTGTTGGTAAGGTTCTGCGCGTATCTTCGAATTAAACCACATGCTCCACTACTTGTGCGGGTCCCCGTCAATTCATTTGAGTTTTAACCTTGCGGTCGTACTCCCCAGGCGGTGTGTTTAATGCTTTCGCTGCGACACTGAAAATAAATTTCCAACGTCTAACACACATCGTTTACGGCATGGACTACGAGGGTATCTAATCCTCTTCGCTACCCATGCTTTCGTTCCTCAGCGTCAGTAATGATCCAGAAAGCTGCCTTCGCAATTGGTATTCTTTCTAATATCTACGAATTTCACCTCTACACTAGAAATTCTGCTTTCCTCTATCATACTCTAGCTAAAAAGTTTTGATGGCAGTTCCAGAGTTAAGCTCTGGGATTTCACCACCAACTTTTTTAACCACCTACGAACTCTTTAAGCCCAGTAATTCCGAACTACGCTAGGTCCCTTCGTATTACCGCGGCTGCTGGCACGAAGTTAGCCGGACCTTCTTATTCGGGTACAGTCATTTTCTTCCCCGACGAAAGAGCTTTACAACCCAAAGGCCTTCTTCACTCACGCGGCATCGCTGCATCAGAGTTTCCTCCATTGTGCAATATTCCCTACTGCTGCCTCCCGTAGGAGTTTGGGCCGTGTCTCAGTCCCAATGTGGCTGATCATCCTCTCAGATCAGCTATAGATCAAAGTCTTGGTAGGCCATTACCCCACCAACAAACTAATCAAGTGCAGGCTCATCCTTCGGCGCATAAAGCTTTCTCCGTAAAGACTTATGAGGTATTAGCACAAGTTTCCTCGTGTTATTCCTCACCAAAGGGAAGATACCTACATGTTACTCACCCGTCTGCCACTAAGTATTGCTACTTCGTTCGACTTGCATGTATAAGGCGTGCCGCCAGCGTACGTTCTGAGCCATGATCAAACTCTCAAGTTTAAAAACGGCGCACACTAGCTTCTACACAAATACTAAGAATAATATCTGTGTAATGTTGAAGTGTGTACGACAAATTTTGGTAACCTTAACCGTCCACACTTCTCTTCTTAAAATATTAACAATTCAAATAGCTAATTGGACTATAAAGCCCAATAAATAACATTTTTATATGTTGAGTGTGACGCTTATATTGGAAATAATTTATAAATCAAGTTTTTAGATAAACAAAAAATGTGTTAAAAAGTCATATAAATCAACATTTTTAACCTATCGGACGAATTGTGTTAACAAAAATTAAAAGAAAAATAAAATCACTTTCACATATTTTATGGCTAGTTTTATTAATTATTATTATAGTTTTTGTAACAATTTTCCAAAAAACAAATAAAAATTCTCAATACGAAAGCTTAAAAAAAACACTGAAGAATATTTATTTCCAAAAGACATTTACAAAAATAACTTCTGGATTAGAAAATAGATATTCAGAATTTGAATATCTTATCAAAGATGGTGATAATTTTGAAAGTATAATTAATGGAATTAAAATATCACTAAATGAAAAAAAATTATTTCTTGAAACAGTAAAAAAAAATAAAAATATCGAAATATTAAGACCTAATCAAACAATCTTTTTTAAAATAGATAAAAAAAATAATCCAAAAATTGATAGATTTATAATTCAGGTTAACAAAAAAAAAGAAATATATTTTGCGAGAGACTATGAAAAAAATATTTTTAATTCAAAAATATTAGAAAAAGAACTAACAAAAGTTGTAAAATATAAAGAAAGTAAAATTACTAGCAGTCTTTTTCAATCCGCTTTGGGTTTAAAAATTAAAGCAAATATCATTATTGAATTTGCAAGATTATATGGTTTTCAGGTCGATTTTCAGAGAGATATATGGAAAAACGATAGTTTTCAAATTATATATGAAGAATTTATTAACGAAGATGGAAATGTGATTGAAACTGGAGATATAATATTTGCAAATTTAAATTTACAAAACAAAGATCTTAAACTTTATAGATACGAGTACGAAAAAAATAAAATTGATTATTTCGATGAAAATGGAAAAAGTATGAGGAAGACATTAATGAAAACTCCAATTAACGGAGCCAGATTATCGTCTTCATTTGGGAAAAGGAAACATCCTATACTAGGTTTTACAAAAATGCATACGGGTACTGATTTTGCTGCACCAACAGGTACACCAATACTTGCATCAGGAGATGGTCTGGTGGTTAGAGCTCAATGGTGTGGAGGTGGAGGAAATTGTGTAAAGATTAAACATAATAGGGTTTACCAGACAGTATATGCTCATATGTCAAAATTTGGCAAAGGAATCAAGAAAGGTGCTAGAGTCAAGCAAGGTCAAATAATTGGTTATGTTGGTTCAACAGGTCTTTCTACTGGTCCACATTTACATTATGAAGTTATTGAAAATGGAAAAAAAATAAATTCACAAAAACTAAAGCTTCCATCTGGAAAAATATTAAAAGGTGATCAGCGTAAAGTATTCGAAGTAAATAAAATTAAAATTGATGTGCTCAAGTCTGAACTAATATCTAAAATGTAACTTATTTAGTTGTGTTTTCCTCAACATCATTATTTTCAGGCTCAGGTTTAATTTGATTGCTAACATTGGCTTCTGAGGCATTTTCATTATGATTTCTTAAATTTTCTTGAGATAAAAGAATTCTCGAAAAATGCTCAGAGTGCTGTAAATAGTTTTCAGACAAAATTTTGTCTCCATTTGATAAGGCTTCTCTTGCCAGATCATTATATTTTTCAACAAGCTTTGCAGCATTTTGATTATTTTTTCCCGGGTGTCTTCTTTTAAATGCTGACCCGTTACTAAAATCCCCATTTGGCTTATGTCCATTTCCATTCCTTCTAAAACCTCTATCTCCATTTGACTTAAATCGTCCTCTTCTATTATTGTTATGATTTTTGAAGTTGTTCATTATTGTAATTTAGTACTTATTATACATCTATCTTTTCCAGATAAGTCTTTAGATATTCGGTTAATAAAGAATTTGTTTTCATTTAGTAGTTTCAAACATTGATTTTTTTGTTTATGACCAATTTCAAGTATTAATTTTCCGCTTATTTTTAACAAACTTTTACTTTTTTTTATTACTTTTTTTAAATCCCTTAAACCATCAAAACCACCTGATAATGCTAGTTTAGGTTCATGGAATTTTATATCATCATCTAATCTACTTAATTCAACACTACTAATGTATGGAGGATTAGATATAATTAAATCATAGTTATTAGATTTATATTTGTCAATATCGATATTAATAAAATTAATTTTATTTTCTAATTGATGTATTTTTGCATTAGTTTTTGCAACATTTATGGCTTTTATTGATATATCTATTGCGGTGGCACGACATTTCGGCCTCTCCTTTTTTAAAGAAATTATGATACATCCAGTTCCAGTTCCAATATCTAAAATATTTTTTGACTTGTTATTTGGTAAATATTGCAAAGCCTCCTCAATAACTAATTCTGTGTCTGGCCTTGGAATTAAAACAGATTTATTTGTTAAAAACTTATATTTCCAAAAATATTTATAACCAAGAATATATGCCATTGGCTCTTTTTTTATTCTTCTTAATAAATAATTTTCAAATTTTATTATGTCTGAGTTTTTTAATTTATTATTGACATTTAATAATATTTCTTCCCTTTTAATTTTAACTACTTTTGATAATATCAGCTCAACATCAAGACAAGAATTCTTAATATTATTTTCTTTTAAAAAATTCTCACCTTTTTTCAAAATTTGATTGTAATTCATATTTATATATTGCTGAGCTCATTTTCTTGGGCTTGTAATACTAAGTTTTCTATCATCTCATCAAATATTTCACCTTCCATAAATTCAGATAATTTATGTAATGTTAAATTTATTCTATGGTCAGTTACTCTTCCTTGAGGGAAATTATATGTTCTGATCCTCTCAGATCTATCTCCTGTTCCAATTTTGCTTTTTCTATCTTTTGATCTTTCTTCATCTCTTTTTTGTCTTTCTAATTCATAAATCCTTGATCTAAGAATTTTTAAACCTTTCTCCTTATTTCTTATTTGAGATTTTTCATCTTGCTGACTCACAACTATTCCAGTTGGAATATGAGTAATCCTGACTGCAGAGTCTGTTGTATTTACGCTTTGACCGCCTGGACCACTACTTCTGAATACATCAATCCTTAAATCCTTATCTTCTATTTTTACATCAACCTCCTCAGCTTCTGGCATTACAGCAACTGTTGCGGCTGATGTATGAACTCTTCCTTGAGTTTCAGTGTCTGGGACCCTTTGAACTCTATGGACTCCACTTTCGTACTTTAGCGAAGAATAAATATTTTTACCTTTTATTGAAGCTATAACCTCTTTTAAACCTCCAGCGTCACTTTTAGAAATAGATATCACCTCAAGCAACCACTTTTTTTTATGACTAACTTTTTCATACATCTTAAATAAGTCAGAAGCAAATAAACTGGCTTCTAATCCACCTGTTCCTGCCCTAATTTCTATCATTGCATTTTTTGTGTCTGCTTCATCCTTAGGCAATAAAAATAATTTAATTTTTTTTTCATTATTCTCATTATTTTTTTCAAGCTCATTTAATTCAATATTTGCTAAATCCTGCATTTCTTTGTCATTATTATTATCATTAATTAAATTTATTAATTCCTCTCTGTTTTTCTTAAAATTAGAGTAAGAAATAGCTTCATTAATAATATCACTTAAATCAGAATATTCTTTTGACTTTTCTGCAAAAGATTTTTTATCAATTTCTTGTGAGGATAGTTCTTTTTCCAATTTAGAATGTTTCGCTATTAGATCTTGAACTTTGGATAAAGGAACCATTATTTACCTTTTTCAATTTCCTCTGCTTTTTCCTCAACCAATCTAACAACTTTGGAAATCATCTCATCACTTAATATTTTTTCACTTTCAACTCCATTTAAATAGAGCATATTATTTCCTTTTCCTCCACCCGTGATGCCTATATCGGTTTGAGCTGCCTCACCTGGTCCATTTACTACGCATCCAATTATAGATAAAGAAATTGGAGTTTTTATATGAGATAATCTGTCTTCTAGTGTTTTAACAGTATCGATGACATTAAAAGCTTGCCTAGCGCAAGAAGGACAAGAAATTATTTTCACGCCTCTATTTCTTAAATTTAATGATTTAAGTATTTCATTACCAACTTTAATCTCCTCTACTGGATTGTCTGATAAAGACACTCTTATAGTATCTCCGATACCACTCAAAAGAAGTGATCCAAAACCAATAGATGATTTTATGCTTCCAGGTAAAAAAGTTCCTGCCTCGGTTATGCCTAAATGTAATGGATAATCTGTAACTTTAGAAAGTTGTCTGTAAGCTTCAATAGATAAAAATACATCTGAAGATTTAACACTTACTTTAAATTTATCAAAATCAAGATCTTCAATAATTTTAATGTTTCTCAAAGCGCTCTCAACAAGAGCTTCAGGACATGGTTCTTTATACTTTTCTAACAAGTCTTTTTCTAGAGAACCTGCATTAACGCCAATTCTAATTGAACAATTGTTATTTTTTGCAGCAGAAATTACCTCTTTAATTTTCTTTTTATCTCCAATATTTCCTGGGTTAATTCTTAGACAAGCAGCGCCACTCTCTGCTGCCTCTATTGCTCTTTTGTAATGAAAATGAATATCAGCAACAATTGGAATAGAGGTATTTTTAATAATTATTTTTAAAGCTCTTGTTGACTCCTCATCTGGACAAGATACTCTTACAATATCTGCGCCTGCCTCTTGAATATCATTAATTTGATTTACAGTTTCCCTTACATCTCTGGTTAATGTGTTAGTCATTGACTGAACTGAAATAGGATTATCTCCTCCAATTTTTACATGACCAACATTAATTTCCTTTGTTTTTCGTCTTTTTATTTCCCTAAATGGTCTTATGTTCATGGATTATTTATTTAATTTAAATTCTTTGTGAAGAGAAGATATAGCTTTTTCTACATTTTTTTTATCTATCAAAACAGAAATTTTTATTTCTGATGTAGATATTACCTGAATATTTATTTTATGCTTAGCAAGCGACTGAAACATTCTATAAGTAACCCCAGGAGTGGTAACCATACCAACTCCTATTATTGATACTTTTGATACATTTTTGTCAAAAATCATGTCTCTAAAATTAATTTTTTTATTTAGCAAAATTATTTTTTTTGTTTTGCTTAAATCATCAGATTTTATTGTGAAAGTTAAGTCAGTTTCTTTTCCATTTGCAGAAATATTTTGTACTACCATATCTACATTTATAGAATTTTCGGACAAAGGTTTAAAAATAGATGCTGCAATGCCAGGTTTATCCCTCACACCTAATAAAGTGACTTTGGCATCATTAGTCGTACTTGAAATACCAGTAATAATCTTATTATTAATTATATTTTTTCTTTTTGTAATTAGAGTACCTTCATTGTCTGTAAATGAAGATCTAACCTCTATATCTACCCTGTTCAACCTTGCATCTTGGATGGAGTGAGGTTGCATGACCTTAGAACCAAGAGATGCCATTTCTAGCATTTCCTCATAAGATATAACTTTTATTTTCTTGGCTGATTTAAGTTTATTTGGATCTGTAGAATAAACACCATCTACATCTGTGTATATTATACATTTTTCAGCATTAAAAAACTTAGCAAACATAATTGCACTTGCATCTGTTCCACCTCTCCCAATAGTAGTTATCCTTTTATTATTATTAATACCTTGAAATCCTGTGATTATTGGAATTCCCCCTTTTTTTAAATAACTAATAATTTGAGTCTTGTTAATTTTATTAATTCTCGAAAATTTATGTTTCCCGCTAGTAATAATTGGAATTTGCCATGAGATCCAAGATCTTGAATTAAAACCATTATTTATTAGTTCACCAGAAATTAAGGCACAAGATACCTGTTCTCCCGAGGAAACCAAAACATCATATTCAGAATCTGAAAAATTCCTACTTATTTTTTTAGATAATTTGATTAAATTATTTGTCACACCACTCATTGCAGAAGACAATACAATTACATTGTATTTTTTTTTATATTTGGCAATAATCTTTGCAACTTTTTTAATTCTTTCTGTTGTACCTACTGAAGTACCTCCAAATTTTAAAACAATTATTTTCATTGATATTTTTTTTTTGTTTACGTTAAAATATATTGATAAAATACATCTTAATTGTAATGTCAATAATCAATGAAAAATAACACAATAAATAAAAAAGAAATAGAAAAATTTTCAAAAATTGCAAAGGAATGGTGGAATCCTAATGGTAAATTCAAGCCTTTACATAAATTTAATCCAATTAGAATAAAATATATAAGAGATACTATTATAACTGAGTTTAAAATTAAAAAAGATCGTGAACCATTTAAAGGATTAAGTATTCTAGATATAGGTTGTGGTGGTGGATTGCTTTCTGAGCCTATGGCAAGACTAGGAGGAGAAGTTACTGGAATAGATGCGTCCTATAAAAATATTCAAGTTGCAAAATATCACTTAAAAAAAAGTAAACTTAAAATTAATTATTACAATCTGTCACCAGAAAGTTTTAAACTAAAAAAAAAATTTGATATAATTTTAAATATGGAGATTGTTGAGCACGTTGAAGATGTAGATACTTTTATAAAAGAAAGTTCAAAATTTTTAAAAAAATCAGGATTAATGTTTATTGCCACTTTAAATAGAACTTTAAAATCATATTTATTTGCTATAATTGGTGCTGAGTATGTTTTAAAATGGCTCCCTATAGGCACTCATGATTGGGAAAAATTTGTAAAACCAGAACATTTAATTAAAATTTGTAGAAAAAATTCTTTAGCACTAAAAAAAATTGATGGAATAAGTTTTAACCCAATTTTAAATGAATGGTCGGTTTCATCAGACAAATCTGTAAATTACATTTCGGAATTTAAAAAATTTTAATTTTTATCGTCTTCAATCCATGGAATAATATCTGTTTCTATCCCCTCATCCTTCAATTCCTTAATATCTTTAAGCGTTGCACTACCGTAAATACCTTTTTTTGGTTTTTTATTATCGTAATGAATTGATCTTGCTTTGTATGAAAAATTTTCTCCCACATACTCAAAGTTTTCCTTTACAAATTTTTTATAATCAGAAAGTTTTTTTCTTATATCTTTAAATTTTTTAATATCTTTGAAATTTTCTTTTTTTTTGGTGTTCAGTAAATTTGGAGACATCAGTGATTTTTCAACACTAAGCGATTCACAATTCGGGCAATTTAAAAGTTTTAGTTTTTTTAATTTATCGTATTCTTCTGATGTACTGAACCAGCTTTCGAATTCATTTTCACAATTTTTACATTTTAACAAATACTTAATCATTCCCTTTTATGTAAATATTAATCTAAAGAATTTCAATAAGCTAGGTTCTATAATCTGCATTAATTTCAATATATTTTTTGGTTAAATCCATAGTATATACTTTAAATTTTTTGTTGCCTTGTCCAATATCAATTTCAATTTCAATTAAATTACCTTTCATGTATTCCAAAACTTTTTTTTCGTCATAATTTTTAAAAATAGAACCTTTAAAAAAAATTTTATAAGGTCCAATTGAAATAGATAGTTTTTTTTCAGCAATTTTAGAGTCACTATTACCAATTGCCATCACAATCCTACCCCAATTAGGATCTTCTCCTGCTATTGCAGTTTTTACTAATAAAGAGTTTGCAACTTTAAATGAAATATTTTTTGCATCTTTTTCTGATTTACAATTAATGCAATTAATCGAAATCAATTTAGAAGCTCCTTCTCCATCTGAAACAACTTGTTTTGCTAGATTTAATAATACCTGATGGACTGCATTACTAAAACTTAAAATTCTTTTATCAGTAAACTTTTTAATTTCAGGATTTTGGACTTTGCTTGTTGAAAATATTGAAACCATATCATTTGTGCTAGTATCTCCATCACATGAAATTGCGTTAAAGGTTGTTTTTATATTATGTTTTAAAATATCTCTTAAAACTGATGAAGGTAAAGTTGCATCCGTAAATAAATAGCACAGGGTTGTTGCCATATTTGGATAAATCATACCCGAGCCTTTTGCAATTCCATAAATTTTAATTTTAGATGATCCAATTTTAGTTTCTGCCATTGCTACTTTTGGTTTTAAATCAGTTGTAATTATACCCATTGCAGCTTTCATCCAAATTAATTTATTTTGGGTATACTTTATTTTTTTAATTAACTCTGGTAATGAAAATTTAATTTTCTCCAGAGGAAATTTTTCTCCTATAGTACCTGTGCAGCCAAAAAGTATCTCTTTTGGTGAAATTATTTTTGGATTACCTTCATCTCTTTTTTGAATTTCTGTTAATTTTGCGGACAAATCTAATGAAATATTTTTTAGAGCATTGTAACCTTCTGATCCCGTTAATGAATTAGCATTTCTTGTATTTACCAACAAAGCAAATATTTTTTTAGCTTTTATATTTTTATTCCATTTCAAATTTTCAGAAATTAATTTAGATTGAGTATAAACTGATGCATAATTAGCTCCATCTCTAAAATAAAATAAAACTAACTCATCCCTTTTAACTTTATACAATCCTGCGCTTACAGCAGAAATTGATACACCATCAACGTGATCTAAATCCTGAAAATCAACAATTTTTGAGCCTTGACTGCTTATATTAATAAAATTGTTTATGTTAAATTTCATGATATTTAAAACAATAAATAAATTACTATATAATTCTAATATTTAATATTACATCAAAATGTTCAACCCACTTAATATATTTTCAAAGTTGATTAAAAGCGGTAATGATAAAGAACTAATCAGAATTCAAAAAATAGTCAATAAAGTTAATGAATATGAAAAAGATTTAGAAAATTTGCCAGATGACAAGTTTCCAAAAAAAACTGAGGAATTAATCAAAGAAATTGAAAATGGTAAAAAATTAGATGAAGTCTTACCTGAGGCTTTTGCTATGGTTAGAGAGGCTTCAAAAAGAACAAATAATGAAAGACACTTTGATGTTCAAATTATTGGAGGAGTAGTAATTCATGAAAACAAAATTGCTGAAATGAAGACTGGAGAAGGTAAGACTCTGACCATTGCTCTTGCAGCTTTTCTAAATGCATTAGAGAAAAAAGGTGTCCACATAGTAACAGTGAATGACTATTTAGCTAAAAGAGATAGTCAAAATATGGGAAAAATTTATGAGTTTCTTGGTTTAACTTGTGGTTTTATAAACACTGAACAGGATGATGAAGAAAGAAAAGAAAATTATTCAAAAGATATAACTTATTCTACTAATAGTGAATTGGGCTTTGATTATTTAAGAGATAATATGAAATTTTCAAAAGAGTCCATGGTTCAGAGAGAACATAATTATGCAATTGTTGACGAAATTGATTCTTGTTTAATAGATGAGGCAAGAACACCTTTAATAATTTCAGGGGCTACTGAGGATAAAACTAATCAATACATAGCAGTTGATAAATTAGTAAAAAATTTAAATAAAGAAGATTTTGAGATAGATGAAAAAGATAAAAATATTTTGCTTACTAATAAAGGCATCGACAATGTTGAAAATATATTTTCAAATGCAGGAATTTTAAAAAATAAAAACTTTTATGATCCAGAAAATCTTCATATTGTTCATTTAGTTAATCAGTCATTACGTGCAATACATCTTTTTCAAAGCGGTAGAGATTATATAGTCAAAGATGGGCAGATAATAATTATTGACGAACAAACAGGTAGACAATTACCAGGAAGAAGGTTTGGTGATGGACTTCATCAAAGTCTAGAGGCAAAAGAAAGTTTAAAAATTAATGCAGAAAATCAAACTTTAGCATCTATAACTTACCAAAACTTTTTTAAACTTTATAAAAAAATATCTGGATGTACTGGTACAGCATTAACAGAATCGGAAGAGTTTTTTGAAATTTATAACCTCCCAGTGGTCTCAATACCCACAAATAAGCAGATGATAAGAAAAGATTGGAATGATCAAATATTTAGAACTAGTAATGAAAAAGATGAAGCAATAATAAATAAGATTATTGAATGTAACACAAAAGGACAGCCATTATTAGTTTTCACTTCAAGTATTAATAAATCTGAACACTTCTCAAATTTATTAGATAAAAAAAATATAAAACATACAGTTTTAAATGCAAAAAATCACCAGAGAGAAGCTGAAATTATTGCAGATGCTGGAAAAAGAAACTCGATAATAATTACTACTAGTATTTCAGGAAGAGGCGTTGACATTAAATTAGGAGGTCAAGATGAGAGTGACAAAGCTGAAATAAAAAAATTAGGTGGATTGTTTGTTATAGGTACAGAAAGAATGGAAAGTAGAAGGGTAGATAATCAAGCCAGAGGAAGAGCAGGCAGGCAAGGTGATGAAGGTAGTTCTATATTTTACGTAAGTTTAGAGGATGATTTAATGAGAATATTTGGGTCGGAGTCCATGAATAATATACTTGAAAAACTTGGACTTAAAGACGGAGAAAGCATAGATCATCCATGGATAAATAAAGCATTAGAAAGAGCGCAACAAAAAGTTGAAGCAAGAAATTTTGATATTAGAAAAACCCTCTTGAAGTTTGACAACGTTTTAAATGATCAAAGGCAAGTAATATTTTCACAAAGAAATGAAGTAATTGAGAATAAAGATTCTAGGCAGTATTCTGAAAATTTTCTAGATGAAATTATTGATGACTTAAAACTTAAGAAAACAAAAAAACTAGCTAATGCAGGATCAAATGAAATTAATATGCAACTAAAATCATTATTTGGAAAATCATTTGAAGATAGTGAAATTGAAGAATTAGTAAATTTAGAAAACAAGCAATTTGAAGATAAAATTAAAAATAAGTTTAAAAATTCAATAGAAGAAAGAATAAAATTATTAAATGAGGAACAGTATTATGAAATTGAAAAAAGAATATTTTTACAATTAATTGATCAAAATTGGAAATTACATATTCAATATTTGGAACAATTAAGACAAGTCATTGGTCTAAGAACCTTTGGACAAAGAGATCCTTTGGTAGAATATAAGAAAGAGGCATTTGCTCTTTTTGAAAATTTATTAAGTAAACTTAAGTATGATTTAATTACAATTTTATTTAATTTAAAACTTATAGAAAAAAATGATGGTCAAAATGATATTCAAAATGAAAAAAATATAAATACAAATAGTAATCCAAAATGCTTACTTGTAACGAATAGAGAAGGAAAAATTACTAGAAACGAAAGATGTGAAGCAACAGGGAAAAAATTCAAGCATTGTTGTGGTGCTTTATAAAAGAATACCAAAAAATAATATTAATAAAACTGTAGCAGTTACACCATAATAAATTTTAGAATTCTTTTTAAAGTTTTGGTAAATGTTTTCTAATGCACTTGCCTTCATAGATAAATCATTTCTATCATCAGATTGTGTTATAAATCCTTTATTTCTTCCAATTGATAAAAATTTATTTTTTCTATGAGTAAGAATTTCATCTTTATCCATTGTCTGAAAAAAATCTAAATTTTTCTTTAACGAGTCTCTTACATTATCCAAAATCAGATCTTTGTCTCTATGAGCACCACCAACTGGTTCTGGAATTATTTCATCAATTATATTTAATTTTAAAAGGTCGCTAGACGACATTTTCATTGCAGTTGCAGCCTCTAAAGTTTTTTTTGGGTCTCTCCATAAAATGGTAGCACATCCTTCTGGTGAAATGACTGAGTATATTGCGTTTTGAAGCATAATCACTTTATTTGATGATGCTAAAGCTATTGCTCCACCAGACCCTCCTTCGCCAATTATAATTGCTATTGTAGGTACTGTTAACTTCATTGAGCATTCAATAGATTTTGCTATTGCTTCAGCTTGACCTCTTTCCTCTGCACCAACACCTGGATATGCGCCTGGGGTATCTACAATAGAAATAATTGGAATTTTAAATTTATTAGCTAACTCCATAAGTCTAATTGTTTTTCTGTAACCCTCTGGTCTCATCATTCCAAAATTATGATCTATTCTTTTATTAAGATCTGATCCCTTTTCTTGACCAATTACTAAAACAGATTTACCATCGAATTTTGCAAAACCAGCTATAACAGCTTTGTCCTCACCATAGTATCTATCTCCTGAAAGTTGAATAAAATCTTCAAAAAGATTTTCGATGAAAAATTTTGCTTTGGGCCTATCTTCATGACGAGCAACTAATGCTGTCTGCCATGGATCTAAATTAGAATAAATTTTCTCTAATTTACTATTTATTTCTTCCTCTACTTTACTTATTTTTGATGTATCAACTTCAGATAAACCTTCCTGATTATAAGGGTCTTTAAGTTTATCTAGTTCTTCCTCAAGTTTTTTTACATCTGTTTCAAAATTTAAGTAATTTTTCATTTGATAGAAGTATTATAAACAAAAAAGGCAATAAATTGTTAAAATTAAATAAGTAATTTAGATTGCGCAAAAATTAAAATTTATTATAAGATTTTCAATTTATGAGAGAGCAATATATCAAAATCCACAATTTATCTGTAGCTAAAGAGCTTGCTGATTTTGTAAAAAACGAGCTCTTACTGGATACTAATGTGAGCACTGATGAATTTTGGAAAGGCTTCGACAAAGTAGTGCATGATTTAGCACCTAAAAATAAAAAGTTACTCGAATTTAGAGAAACTTTGCAGCAAGAAATAGATCTTTGGCATAAAAAAAATAGAGGTCAAGAAATTGACTATAATAAATATAAAAATTTTTTAGAGGAAATAGGTTATTTAAAAAAAGAGGGTGACGATTTTAAAATAACAACTAAAAATTTGGATGAAGAAATATCTAATATAGCAGGACCACAATTAGTTGTTCCAATTATGAATTCCAGATATAGCCTAAATGCTGCGAATGCAAGATGGGTAAGCTTATATGACAGTCTTTATGGATCAAATATAATAGAGTCTGAAGAAAGTGGAAGTGAAAAATATGATCCTTTAAGAGGACAAGAAGTGATTAAATATACTAGAAACTTTTTGAACAAATATTTTCCAATAAATGATCTTGACTGGAAAGATATTACTGGTTTAGCAGTAAATAATAAAAAACTTTCAATTTATAAGGATAATAAAGAATATAATTTATCAGATTTAGAGAAGTTTATTGGTCATAGAGGTGATGCAGCCAAACCAAATGCTATTATCTTAAAAAATAATAATCTTCATCTTGAAATAATTATTAATCCTAGAGCATTTAGTGCCGCAAGAGATGCAGCTGGTATAAGCGATATTATAATTGAGTCTGCTGTTTCAACAATTTGTGACCATGAGGATAGTGTGGCAGCAGTAGATGCTGAAGATAAAGTAACTTGTTATAGAAATTGGCTAGGATTAATGAAAGGAAATTTAAAATCAATATTTGAAAAAAACGGTAAAGAATTAGAAAGAAAACTTAATCCAGACAGGAGTTACACTTCATTGAATGGTGAAAAGTTAAAACTTCACGGAAGAAGTCTTTTGCTTGTGAGGAATGTTGGGCACTTAATGACAAACCCAGCAATAACTTTAAATGATGGATCAGAAGTTCCTGAGGGGATAATGGATGCCTTCATTACTTCGGCAGCTTGTATTCATGATTTAAAAAGAAAAGGTAATTCAAGAGAAGGATCAATTTATATTGTAAAACCAAAAATGCATGGGCCAGAGGAAACAGAATTTACCAATTTAATTTTTACAAAAGTAGAAGAAGTTTTAAAATTGGAAAGAAACACAATTAAGTGTGGAATTATGGATGAAGAAAGAAGAACATCTGCAAACCTTAAAGAATGTATTAGGACACTCAAAGACAGAGTGTTTTTTATCAATACTGGATTTTTAGATAGAACTGGTGATGAAATGCACACTTCAATGGAAGCTGGACCGATGATCAAAAAAGGAGATATGAAAGAGTCTAAATGGATTAAAACGTATGAGGATAATAATGTTGATATAGGCTTAAAATGTGGGTTTTCAGGAGTTGCACAAATAGGTAAAGGAATGTGGGCCATGCCTGACAAAATGAACGAAATGATGGAACAAAAAATTGTACACGTAAATGCTGGTGCAAATTGTGCATGGGTACCATCTCCAACTGCCGCTGCATTACATGTTATGCATTATCATGAAGTAAATGTTTTTGAAAAACAAAAAGCAATATTAAAAAGAGCACCATCAAAGTTATCTGATCTTCTTACTATTCCAGTAGCAGATCGTCCTAATTGGTCTGTTGAAGAAATTAATACTGAAATTTCAAATTCTGCACAAACTATTCTGGGTTATGTGGTAAGATGGATTGATCAAGGTATAGGTTGTTCCAAAGTTCCAGACATAAATGATATTGGATTAATGGAAGATAGAGCAACTTTGAGAATTTCATCTCAACATATTGCCAATTGGCTGCATCATGGCTTGTGCTCGAATAGACAGGTTCTGGAAATTTTAAAAAAGATGGCAAAGGTTGTGGATAAACAAAATAGAGACGATCCTAGCTACGAAAGCATGTCACCAAAGTATGATAAATCTATTGCTTTTAAAGCAGCATGTGAATTAATCTTTCATGGAAAATCACAGCCTTCTGGCTATACAGAACCACTTTTGCATTTAAACAGATTAATTAAAAAGAGCTAATTAAGCCTCTATATTTTTTCTATTTTTAAATGCAGATATAAGTGTACCATCATCTAAATTTTCGATTTCTCCACCTACTGGTAAACCTTGAGCTAGTTTTGAAACTTTAACGTCAGTTTTTTTTAAACTATCTTGAATATAAAATGCAGTAGTTTGTCCTTCAACAGTCGCACTAGTTGCTAAAATTACTTCTTCAATATCATCTTTATTTATTCTTTCTATAAGAGAGTTAATAAGCAAGTCCTCTCTATTACTGTTATTATTGTTTGAAAGAGTTCCTCCAAGAATATGATAGTAACCTTGAAAAATTGAGGAACTTTCTATTGCCCACTGATCTGAAATATTTTCTACAACACAAATTTTGTTATATTTTTTTTCTACTATTTCACAATTATTAAAACTACACTCAATTGTATTAGGCTTTAATGTCCCACAAATTTTACATCTAACAACATTTTTATAAACTTCGCTCAAATTTTGAGCCAAAGGCTTTAGTAATTCTTGTCGGTTATTAATCATTTTTAATATTATTCTTTTTGCAGACTTAGGTCCTAATCCTGGTAATTTAGATATTAGTTTAATTAAATTTTCTATTTCAGGAATATTTTGCATTTAATTTATAAAGGCCACTTAAATCCAGGTATTCCAAAATTTCCCGAAGCCTTAGAAATTTCCTCTGCTGTTTTTGATTTAAGTTGCGATTTTGCGTTATTGTGAGCAGCAGTAATAAGATCTTCTATTATTACTTTTTCTTCTTTTAAAACATTTTCACTAATTTTAATTGAGATCATGGTTCCCTCTCCATTTAATGTAACTTTTACATCATCAGCTCCTGAGACACCCTCAACCTCGATCTTTTTAATATTTTCTTGGCTTTCTTTCATTTTGCTCTCAATTTCTTTAGCTTTTTCCATTAATTTAGAAAAATCTGTCATTCTAATCCTCTTTAAACTCAACATTTATTAATTCTGCATCAGGAAATGCTTCGATCACTTTTTTATATGCCTCAGACTTTTTAACATCATCAAATATTTTTTTCTCATCAATTTTATTTTTTTCTTTTATTGAAATTTGTCCTTGGTTTTTTGATAGAGAGATAATCCATCTCTTGGATGTCCATTCGTACAGCTTGTTAGATAGATTTTTAATAAAGTCTTTGTCTAAGTTTTCATTAAAAGATATTTCTATTAAACCCTCAGAGAATGAAACTAAATTTGTATTAGTTTCAAGCTCATATTTAAGCTTAGCTTCTTTCCTTTCCGTACATAGATTTATCAAACTTTCAAATGAACCTATTTTAAGTTCATTTATTACTTCATCTTTATTTAAATTTGGTTCAATTTTTTCTTGTTGTGAAATATTTTTAATTTGGTCTATTGTTTTACTTATAATTTTTTTTTCAGGTTCTTTAGTTAAAGAATCAGGACTTTTTTCATTAAAGCTTTCCTCAGCATCCTTCTCCTTAAAGCCTTTTATTCTCATTAATCTGAAAAGGAACATTTCAACAGATAAATTTGGATTTGAAACAATGTTAATTTCCTCAATTGTATCAAGTGTAAATTTCCAAAAAAGGATTATGTCCTTTGAATCTAAATTTTCAGATATTGTGGAAAGATTACTAAAATCTTGATCATTTAAAGAAAAATTATTTCCGTCTAATTTTATAAAATTAATATTTTTTAGGTAGTATAAAACCTCAAGAAAATCATTCAAAAAAATTTTTGGATCTACACCAGAATCATAAATATTTCTATACAATTCAAATACTTTTTTTTCATCACCACTAAACAGATTTTTTATTAATTCTATCAGAGAACTTTTATCAAAATATCCATAAATACTTTGAGCTTTATCTAGATTTAATTCCTCATCATTTTGATTGGCTACAAGTCCACGATCTAACAAAGATAAAGCATCTCTAACAGATCCTTCTGAAATTTTAACAATTAATTTTAAAGCTTCATCGGACACTCTCCCACCTTCTTTGTCTTTAATTTTTTTTATATAATTAAAAAGCTCTTCAGATTTTACTCTAGAAAGATCAAAACGTTGACATCTAGATATTACTGTTACAGGTATCTTTTTGATTTCAGTTGTAGCAAAAATAAATTTTAAATATTTCGGTGGTTCTTCTAATGTTTTTAAAAGTGCATTAAATGCTTGTTTACTTAACATATGAACTTCGTCAATAATAAATATTTTATATTTGGCAGTCGTTGGTCCATACCTTGAAAATTCAATAAGTTCTCTTACATCATCAACTCCAGTCTTACTTGCAGCATCCATCTCTAATACATCAATATGATTTGAGTTTGTGATTGCATCACAGTTATTACATTTTTTTTTACACATGTTTTCAATTCCATGCTCACAATTTAATGACTTTGCAACTAATCTTGCAAAAGTTGTTTTTCCTACTCCCCTAATTCCTGTAAACAAGAATGCATTAGGTGACTTATCTGAAATTATTGAATTTTTAATTGTTTCAGCAATTACCTCTTGGCCAATTAAATCCTCAAATACTTGAGGTCTATATTTTAAAGCTAATACTTTTGAATTTTCTGTCATTTCTAAGGAGACCAACCAACCTGGAAGTTACTCACTACCCTTGCTATCTTTCGATCCTAGGGGATTTGTGGTAACACCACCTGATTGGCCTCCGACTTTATTATATCAATAAAAATTTCTATTCTACAAGAAAGTTATAAATTTATTTTTGTCTAAATTTATCGGATTTATAAACACCTAGAACGTGCATATCTTGACAATGCAGACCCAATTCCTCAAGTGAGTTTTTGATTTTAGGGGACTCTATATGTCCATCAATATCACATAGAAAAAAATATGAGGAAAATGAGTTCTTTTCGGGAAAACTTTGTAATTTGCTCATATTAACTCCATTTATTGCAAATCCTGACAGTGCAGAATAAAGAGCAGCGGGTTTACTTTTTAACTTAAATAATATTGATGTTATATGACTATCATCAGAAAAATCTGGCTGAAAAATATCTTTCCCAAGTAATAAAAATCTTGTCACATTATCTTTATCATCTTGGACATTTTCTTGTAGAATTTTCAGACCATATATTTCTGCACTAAGACTAGACGCTATAGCAGCTTTAGATTTATCTTTAGTTTCTGAAACAAATTTTGCTGAACCAGCTGTATCAGCTCTAACATTCTCTGTAAATTTTTTTTTCTTAATAAAACTTGAAGATTGGCTTAATGCTTGTGCATGTGAGTAAACATCTTTTATGTCTTCTATATTTGAATCTTTTAATCCTAAAAGATTATGATTAATTGGAAAAAAATGCTCTGCATAAATATTTAATCTATATTTAAAGATTAAATACTCGACACCAATATTTCCAGTTGTTTTATTTGACTCTGGAATTAGAGATTTAATTGAATTATCTTCACTAGATCTTTCAAAGCATTCATCAAATGTTTTGCAGGGTATTGTTTCGCTCTCTGGATACATTTTTTTAGCACAACTTTCGCTGTAGCTTCCTGCAACACCTTGGTAAGCAATTTTCATAATTTAATTTTTATATTCCATAATTTTTTTTATTTCTAGATAATCTTCAGCTGTATCTACACCAATTGGTTTATTTTTCGCCAATCCAACATCTATTTCAATATTATTATCTATTAGTCTCAATTGTTCTAATTTTTGCAATTTTTCATTCTGAGTTTGCTCTAATTGCACGAACTTTTCTAAATATGAAACATTATAAATATAAATTCCAATATGGTGATAAATGTTTTTTTGAGTATTTTCAATTTCTCTCGTGAATGATGATGCTGTTGAAAGATTGTTTTGATGAAGTTTCTCTTTTGTAGTTACTTTTACAATATTTTTATTTAAGAAAAATTTTTCGTCTTCAATTCGACAGGCTAATGTTGAAATTTTAGATTTTTTTTCAATTGTTTTTTTTAGGAGATTATGCACATCTTTAATATCAAGCATTGGTTCATCTCCTTGAAGATTTATTACATATTCAATATTGTCATCTCTTAATTCTTGATAAGCCTCAAAAATTCTGTCAGTTCCAGTTTTATGATCTTTTTTGGTTAAAATACATTTTCCTCCAAGCTTAGTGACCTCTTCAAATATTTCTTTATCACCTGTTGCAACATAACTTTCTCCAATAAGAGATGATTTTGCAATTTTGTAAACATGATTGATAATTGAAATGTTATTGATTTTTAATAAAGGTTTATTTGGTAACCTAGTTGCAGCCAATCTTGAAGGAATTAAAATTACTGTATTGCTCATAAACTAAGTATTATGCGTCTTTCAGACGCAATAATTAAATTTAAATTTAGTTTTTTTTTTGTTTAACATGTTATACGAGGTAAATAATTAAAAATCATGGACTCATTTGAAATTAATAAAATTATAGCAGCCGTATTAGTAATTTTTGTTGTTATATTTGGAATAACTAAAATTTCAGATATTATCTACTACGTAGAGAAGCCAAGTCAATCAGCTTACAAAGTTGAATTTGCTGAAACAGATAATGCCAAAGCTTCGGCAGCTGTTGAAACAGTTGATATATCTGCTCTATTAGCCATGGGAAGTGTTGATCACGGAAAGAAAGTTTTTAAGAAATGTAGTGCATGTCATTCGATTAAAAAAGGTGGAAGAAACAATATTGGTCCAGCACTTTATAATGTGCTAGGTAGAAACATGGGTGCTCTGGAAGATTATAAATATTCAAAAGCCTTGATAGCATTTGGAAAAGATTGGACGTTCCAAGAGATGAATAGTTTTTTAATAAAACCTGCTTCATATATAAAGGGTACCAAAATGGCTTTCGCAGGATTAAAAAAAGAGAAAGATAGAGCTTCAGTAATCTTATATATGAATGCTAATGCTGACAGTCCATTACAACTACCTTAATTTGCCAAAACAATATAATAAAATACTCTTTTGAACATAAACTCTGTTAAGAGCTTGTTGCCACACTTTAGATTGTTTCCCAAGAAATACTTCTTCTGTAACTTCATTTCCTCTTGGTAGACAATGTAAAAATATTGCATCTTTCTTGGCTAAATTCATAGTTTTTGTATCAACTTTAAAATTTTTGAATGATTTAAGTTTCTTTTTCTTATTCACTTTATCGTTTAAAGAAATGATTTTGTCTGTCATTACAACATCAGAATTTTTAATAGCTATTTCTTTTTTATTAAAAATTTTTATTTTTCCTTTTTGTTTTTTAATCAAAGAAATAAGTTTTTTGTTTGGTTGATAGCTTTTAGGGCATGCAATATTAAGGTAAACAGAGAATTTTATACAAGCTTCTACTAAGCTATTCATCATATTGTTGTTAGCATCTCCTATCCAACATAGTTTTAATTTTGAAATACTTTTCTTTTTAATTTCTTGAATAGTAAAAATATCTGACAAAACCTGGGTGGGATGTGAGGATGGACTAAGTCCATTAATTATTGGTATACTTGAATGTTTTTTGAATTGATCTAATTTTTTATCTGAGTTTGTTCTCAACATAAAAGCATTGCCATAAGTTGATAAAATTTTAGATGTATCTGCTATACTTTCACCACCAATACCTAAGTGTAACTCCTCTGGTCTTAAAGTTAATGATCCTCCACCTAATTGTTTAATAGCTAAATAAAAACTTAATCTAGTTCTAAGACTAGATTTTTCAAACATCTGTAAAAGAATTTTACCCTTTAAAGGTGAGTCTTTGTCTGGATCAAGGGTATTTAATTTTTTTCTTTTTGATTTTCTATTCTTTGCATCAGAAATAATTTTTTTCAAATCTTTAAGAGGAATATCTCTAATATGAAGAAAGTTTTTCATTATTTTTTATATCCTTCACAAACTTTATTAATAATTTTTAAAGCTAAATTTATTTCATTTTTATTAACATTTAATGGAGGTAAAATTCTTATAACATTTTCAGCTGCTCTGATTGTTAGTAGTTTATTTTTCATTAAACTTTGTATGAATTTTGTCTGGTCATGATGTAATTGTATTCCCAGAATTAATCCTATTCCCCTTATATCTTTAATAATATTTGGAAATTTGATTTTAATTTTATTTAATTCTGAGATAAAATATTTTGAATTACTTTTAACTTTTGAAAGAAAGCCTTTTCTGAAAATTTCATCCATCACAGCTTTACCAACTGACATTGCTAAAGGGTTTCCACCAAAAGTAGATCCATGTGTACCCGGAACCATAGCCTTAGAAACTTTTTTTGTCATCAACACTGCACCTATTGGGAACCCACCTCCAATTCCTTTTGCAATTGGGACTATATCTGGCTTTATGTTTGCATATTCATAAGAAAAAAACTTACCTGATCTGCCAATTCCACACTGAACTTCGTCTAATATAAGGAGAATTTTTTTTTGATTACAAATCTTTCTCAATTCTTTAAGACACCATGAAGGTATGACTTTAATACCTCCTTCACCCATTATTGGTTCAATCATTATAGCCGCTGTTTTGCTTGTAATTTTTCTTTTTAGTTCCTTGTGGTTACCAAATTTAAAATGATCAAATCCACCCACTTTTGGGCCAAATCCTTCGACCATTTTTTTAGATCCACTGGCATTAATTGCTGCGATAGTTCTTCCGTGAAAAGAATTTTTTATACATAAAATTCTATTTTTTTTTTTTTGACCCATTGAATAAAAATATCTTCTAGCAACTTTTATAGCGGCCTCAGTAGCTTCTGCTCCACTATTTTGAAAAATAACTGCGTCAGCAAAAGTTCTCTTTGTTAATTTTTTGGCTAACTCTTCTCCTTCTGGAATTATGAAGGAGTTAGAAACATGCCAAAGTTTTTTTGATTGTTTATTAATTGCTTTTACCAAATTAGGATTTGCATGACCTAAAGAATTTACAGCAATTCCTTGGACAAAATCTAAAAACTTTACTCCTCTCTTTGTGTACAAAAAAGATCCCTTTCCTTTATCAAAAGATATGTTTCTTCTTTTATAATTTTTAGCTAATGAGCTCATTTTGTACTATGATTTAATTTTATAACCTTTGTGAACTAAAAAGTAAGCAAAATATGTTATAGCTACACTTAGAAAAGTAAGCAATGCAACACCAAATGGTACCGACCCATCTAATTGACTAATAAATGAGTACCTAAAACCATCTATCATATGAAAAAATGGATTATAATTACTTAGAATTTTTAAAAAATCAGGTAACTTATCAATACTATAAAAAGTGCCACTTAAAAAACTTAAGGGCACAATTATAAAGTTAGTAACAGTACTCATTTGATCAAATTTATCTGCATATAGACCAACTATTATTCCTAGCGATCCCATAACCAAACCACCTAAAAGAAGGTAAACAAACCATAAAAAATAATTTTGAATTGATAAATCTATAAAAAAAATAAAAATTAAACTTGAAGCTGTTGCAATCAACAAGCCCCTAGCTGCAGAAGCTAATGTTATTGCAAATACAACTTCTGATGATGATAAAGGACTGTGAACTATATCAGTAATTGTACCCATCATTTTACCCATCATTAAAGAAGAGCTAGAATGTGCAAAACTTTGTTGAATAACTTGCATCATAATTAAACCACTTGCTAAAAATTTAATATAAGGAACACCTAATACATCTGATCTCTGATCTCCTATTGCGAGTGAAATTACAGTTAAAAACAATATGCTAGTTAATATTGGGCCAAACAATGTCTGACCAGAAACTGTTAAAAATCTTAAAACTTCCTTTTTAAATAATGAGTAAGTGCCTACCCAGTTAATAAGACCAAATCTTCTATTTCCTATTTGATAATTTTTCTTTAATTCAACCATAAGTACTTATTAATAAACATTTTTTTTAATAATTGTTAAAAAACAAAAAAAAAAGCTTGTTTAGATGCATTATCTATGATTTCAAGATAGTGTAATAAAAATTTAAATATATACTAAATATAGTAATATGAGCTGGACTGACGAGAAAGTTTCTAAACTCAAAGATCTCTGGGGTAAAGGTCAAACTGCAAGTCAAATTGCAGAAATAATTGGAGGAGTTAGTAGAAATGCAGTTATCGGGAAAGCACACAGACTTAATTTATCAGCGAAAATTAAAACTAGATCTACTGTTTCTCAAAATAATACTAACTCTTTAAACTTAAATAATAGCAGTTTAAAAAAGATTAGTAGAAAACATAGATTTAAATCTTTACTTCTAGATAAAAATTTTGAACCAGCAAAAAATCTTCAACTAGAGGACTTAAATGAACATACTTGTAAGTATATGGAGGGACATCCAGATGAAAAAGATTCATCGTTTTGCGGTAGAAAAACTGTGGAAAAGTTTTCTTATTGTCCCTTACATTTAATGATAGTTTTTCAACCAAAAGGTAAAAGAGAGGAAGTTGTGGATAAGGATGAAGAAGTGCCAAAATTTATAGAAAAAAAGGTCAAGTCAGCTTAATTTATTTCAATATTTTTTCTTTTGCTTTTTTAAACTCGTCATCATTTATTATGCCTTCATTATGTAAATCTTTTAGCTCTTTAATCTGATCAATAACCTCTAAACTTTTGTTACCATTCTCTGTATCTTTTATTGAGTTTTTTTCTTCCTTTATAATTTGTTTTGCCTCGACTCCTCTTGTAATTGCTTTAACTGCGATAGATAATACAAAAGCTAAAATTAAAAATACTGTAAAATAAATTATATTAGTAAGCATTAATTAACCTTATCAATTTTTTTTTTTGAAAATTGACCTCCACTAGTCCAGTTAAAACTATAACGATTTATTTCATCATCAAATTTTTTGTTTGCTTCCAATTTTAAATCAAAATTTGTCATATATTTTTTTGAAGGAACGTTATCATATTTTAACAATTTTAGTTGATCAATAGTCAATAGAGGTTTAGGCATCAATTGAAATATTTTAGCATTAAGTTTTGCTAAAGGCAAAGGTAAAGGAAATAGTAATCTTTTTTTGTTTATGGATTTTAAAATTTTTAATAATATTTGCTTAAATGAAAATATCTCAGGTCCTATACATTCAATAGTTTCTCCAGTTGTTTTTTTTCTTACAAGTTCAAATATTATATCTGCAAGATCAGAGACGTGAATTGGAGTAAATTTTGTTTTACCACCATAATACAAAGGCATAACTGGAAGAATACTCAATAATCTCATTAGATTTGTAGTAAAATTATCGTCTACTGAATAAACAATAGAGGGTTTTAGAATAACAGACTTTGAAAAATTTTGTTTCACGTTTTCCTCTCCCTTAAGTTTACTCATTGCATAATCACTATCTGTTGCAGTTTCTATTCCAAGAGCTGACAAATGTATGAACTGATTAATTGACTTTTGAGAAGCTATTCTAGATAATAAAGATGGTAAATCTGAATGAATTAAATTAAAGTGATTTTTTTTTTTTTCAAACAATATACCTATAAGATTTATACAAACAGAGGATTTTTCCATCAATCTTCCAATACTTTCCTGATTAAATAAATTAATCTCCTCTAACTCTAAATATCCATAATTTGACTGCGTTTTAATTTGGTAACCTTTTTGATGAATACTCCTAGTTACCGCTATAACCTTATAGTTATTTTTTGTAAATTTTCTTATTAAAGATTTTCCAATTTGACCAGATGCACCAAATATTAAAATTGAATCCTGATTTTTCATATATATATATCTACTTAATGAATTTAGATATTAAATTACATAAAGGTGATTTACCAGATGAAATCAACTTCAGTGACAAGATTGCAATAGATTGTGAGTTTACAGGACTTAATATTGATAGAGACAGACTATGTCTGATTCAAATATCTAACGGCAAAAATGATGCACATATTGTTCAATTGGATAAAGATACATATAACGCACCTAATCTAAAAAGTGTTTTAAACGATAAAGATATCAATAAATTATTTCACTTTGCTAGGGCCGATCTTTTATTTATTAAAAAATATTTAAAGGTTGATGTTAAAAACGTAGATTGTACAAAAATAATGAGTAAAATTGCTAGGAGTTATTCTGATAAGCATGGTTTAAAGGATTTAATTAAGGAATTTATCGGTATAGATGTAAGTAAACAATTACAGTCATCAGATTTTGGGGGAGATTTGACTGATAAACAACTTAAGTATTGTGCACAAGATGTTGTTTACTTGCATAAAATATATGAGTGTCTTAAGAATATATTAGTTAGAGAAAAAAGAATAGACCTCTATGAAAAAACAATAAAATTTATCAATTTAAGAGTTGAGCTTGATTCTGCATCTTTCAAGGAAGATATATGGTCTCATTAAAAATGAATGAAAAAAATTTAGTAAAAATCGCAAAAGAAGTTATCAAAGTTGAGTTAGACTCTCTGAAAAAACTCCGTTCAAATATTGGAAAGTCATTTGAAAATGTAATTAAGACAATACTCAATTGTAAAAATGGGAAAATTATTATTTCTGGTGTTGGCAAAAGTGGAATTATAGCAAAAAAATGGTGCGCAACTCTTTCCTCAACAGGTACACCATCTTTTTTTCTAGATGCATCGAATGCAAGCCATGGTGATATGGGACAGATAACTGTTAATGACGTTGTAATACTGATTAGTTTAAGTGGACAAAGTGATGAATTAAAAAATATTATTCAGTATACATCCCGTCATAAGAGTATAAAATTAATTGCAGTTACCTCAAAGAAAGACTCTATTCTTTTCAAAAACGCTGACATAAAATTTTTATTACCCTCAGTAAAAGAGGCAGGTCCAGGAAGTTTTATTCCAACATCTTCAACAACTGTTCAAATTGCACTGGGTGATGCAATTGCTATATCTTGTATGAAATATAAAAAATTTGGTAAAAACGATTTTAAAAAATTTCATCCAAGTGGCTCACTTTCAATTAAATTAAAGACTGTCGAAGATCTTATGCTAGTTGGTAATAAGATACCATTTGTTTCTGAAAAAATTAAAATGAAAAATGCACTAAAATATATTGCTAAAAAAGGGCTAGGAACGCTTATAATCGTAAATAATAGAAAGCGTACTACAGGAATATTGACTGATGGAGATTTAAAAAGAGTTTCAAATTTAGAAACAAATATTCAAAATTTAAACATTAAAAAAGTAATGAAAAAAAATCCTATCAGTGTTGATAAAAATATGCTAGCTGCAGAAGCGCTTTCGATCATGAACAATAAGAAAATAACAAGTTTATGTGTGCATCAAAACAAAACAAAAAATAAAACAATTGGTTTTATTCATATTCATAATATTTTAGATGCAAATATAACGTAAATGTCAATTAAAGCTTTAGCACAATTTTTTATAATATTTTTAATAATTACTATTATAGGTGTTGTATATTTTAAATATTTTGAAACTAAGAAGAGTGCAGTTGAAGAAATTAGTTTAATAGAAAATGAAAACGAAAAGTTTCAAGAGCTTGAAAGAAAAATCGAAAACCTAGAAAAAAGAAATGTAGAGCTTAATAAAAAGATTAAAAAAAATGAAAATAAATTGTCAGAAAAAAATCTGTTAAAATCAGAAGAAAAAGTTCAAAAAGATGAAAATGAAAAAGATTTGATTGAACAAAATAAAGAGAATAAAAAAAAAGAAGAAGTAAAAAAAGATTATGAAAAGAAAAAAATAAAAAAAAAAGAAATTAAAAATATCGTAAAGAACATTGAATATACCTCTATAGATCAAAAAGGAAATCAATTTATTCTTTTAGCTAACTCAGGGAGATCTAATATTGATAATAATGATATTCTAGATTTAGACGATGTAAGAGGGGAGATAAAATCAGATAAAAGAGATACAATATTTATTGTTTCAGACTATGCACAATATAACACTGTAAGTTTAAATTCTAAGTTTTATCAAAATGTCAAAATAAACTATCAGGATAAAGAAATAACCTGTGAAAATTTCGATATTAATATGGAAACAAATAATGCAATAGCCTATAATAATGTTGTGATTGTAGACCCTAAGTCAGTAATGAAAGCAGGTATTATAGAATTTGACCTAAAGACTAAAAATATAAATATAAATCCAGAAACTTCATCCTCAGAAATAGAGGTTATCTCAAACTAATGGCACTGATAAAAAAATTTAGAATTAAAAAATTTAAAGAAACAAGAGCAATACTTAAATTAGAAAAAATATCTATGTTTTACAACAAAAGACAAATTTTAAATAATTTAAATTTAGATATCAATAGGCAAGAGATATTAGGAATGTTAGGCCCAAATGGAGTGGGTAAATCTACTATTTTTCAAATTATTACTGGATTGAAAGACCCAAGTTTTGGAAAAGTTTTAATTGATGGAATTGATTGTACAAATATTCCGATTTATGAGAGAGCAACAAGATTTAAACTTGGATATGTTCCACAATATGGAGGCTTTATACAAGATTTAAGTTTATTGGAAAATTTGAACCTAGTTGGAGAAATTCATATTAAAGAAAAAGATTTAAGAAAAGCGAAAATTGAAAAAATAATATCACAATTTGAATTTGATCCATTATTAAAAATAAAAGCAAAACATTTATCTGGTGGTCAGAAAAAAAAGTTAGTTATCTCAATGTCATTAATTAATGATCCAAATATTTTACTTCTAGATGAACCATTTGCTGCTTTAGATATATTAACAATTAAAATGTTACAAGAAATAATAGTTAATCTCCAATCTTTTGAGCATATAACTGTAGTTGTTTGTGATCACCAAGCTAGGGACTTGTTAAGTTGTGTTGATAGAGCAATAGTTTTGTCAGATGGAAAAATTATTGCCTCAGGAAGTCCTGATGAAATAGTAAAAGACTCAAGTGCTAGAAATGCATATTTTGGTGATGAATTTAAAATAAATTAATTCATCTGTGACTAAACATATCTTAATAAATAATAAAATCGAAAATTTTAATGAGAGGATTATTGTTGGACCAGATAAAAGTATTTCTATAAGATCAATACTTTTAGCTTCACAAGCTGTTGGAACATCCAAAATATCAAATCTTCTCGAGTCAGAAGATGTTATAAATACTCTTAAAGCAATAAAATTGCTTGGAATTAATTATAAAAAATATAACAAAGTTTATCATATTGAGGGATTTGGACTAAATGGTTTTAACATTAAGAAAAATATTACAATTAATGCAGGAAATTCGGGAACATTAGCCAGATTAATATTAGGTATGTTGGTAAAGTCAAAAACTAAAGTCAGACTGATAGGAGACAAAAGTTTATCAAAAAGAGATTTTTCTAGAGTTATAAAACCATTAAAGCTTTTTGGTGTAAATATTAAAAGTAAAAATAATTGCCTCCCAATTGAAATTACAGGAACAAATTTTTTAAGACCAATTACATACAATGAAAATATTGGTAGTGCTCAAGTTAAATCTTGTATTATTTTAAGTTCATTAAATACTCCGGGAACTACAATTATAAATTCGAAAAAATCAAGAAATCATACTGAACTGATGCTCAAATCATTTAAGTACCCAATAAAAATTCAAAAAGGAAAAAAATTTGATAAAATTAGTGTAGAGGGATTGAGACAATTTAAGGCTTTTAAATACAATGTGCCTGGCGATATAAGTTCAGCGGCATTTTTTATTGTGCTAACACTTCTCTCCAGAAAATCGAAAATGATTATAAAAAATGTAAATATTAATCCTAGCAGAATGGGAATTTTAACTATTTTGAATAAAATGGGCGCACAAATCAAAATAAAGAATAATTATGTTTATAATGGAGAGAAAGTTGGAGATATACATGTAAAAAGTGTCAAAAATTTGAGCTCGATAAATTGCCCATCTAATCTCAATAGTTCGGCGATAGATGAATTCTTAATTATTTTTTTAGTTTCAGCAAAAGCTAAGGGAATTTCTAAATTCAGAGATTTAGGAGAAATGAACAAGAAAGAGTCAAAAAGATTGGACCTCGGTATAAAATTTTTAAAACTAATAGGTATAAAAGTAGAGAGAAACAAAGATAACATAAAAATTTATGGTAAACCGAATCTATTTTTAAAAGATAATTTTGAAATGAAAAATTTTTTAAAAGATCATAGAATTTTTTTTCTATCATGTATTACAGCATTAACCTTAGGTGGTAAATGGAAAATTCATGATAAAGATGCAATTAATACATCATTTCCAAATTTTATTAAAATTCTTAAAAGAATTGGAGCAAAAATTAATTGAAAAAAAGAAAAAATATTATAACTGTAGCAATTGACTCACCGGCTGCGGCTGGGGCTGGAACACAAGCTAAATTGATATCAAAATACTATAATTTATTTTATTTGGATACTGGTAAAATTTATAGATATATAGGTAAGTTAAAATTACAAAATAAAAAAAAATTTTCATATAATTTAGTAAAAAAAAAAATTAATAGTTTGAATATAAGACAACTAAAAGATAATGATTTATTATCAAATAATATCGCTATTTCTGCATCAAAAATTGCTAAAGATAAAAAAATTAGAGATATAGTTCATAAATTTCAGCAAAAATGTGCTTACTATCCTCCTAAAAAGTACAATGGATCAGTTTTAGATGGTAGAGATATAATTACTGTTCAAATAAAAGATGCAATGTTTAAATTTTATATTACTGCAAGCCTTGAGGTTAGAGCAAAAAGACGATTTCAAGAATTTAAAGATTTAAAAAAAAAAATCACGTATAAAGAAGTACTAAAAACCCTCAAAATTCGAGATAAATCAGATAAAGAGAGAAAGTATGGGCCACTAAAAAAAACAAAAGATTCTATCTTGATTAATACGAGTAAATTAAGTAAGAAAGCGTGCTTTAAAAAAATAAGAACTATAATGGATAAAAAATTAAGTTATTAATGGAAATTTACAAAGATTTGTCATCACCTGCTACTAAACAATTTGAAGAGTTACTAAATAGTCAACTATCAAAAAATAAAATAGAAGAAGGTAAAATAATAGAAGGTAAAGTTACAAAAATTACAAACAAGTATGTATTTTTATTTATCCAAGGACTTAAAAGTGAACCAGTTATTGATGTAAATGAAATTAAAATGATTGGCTTAGACGAAGAAATAAAAGAAGGATCAATAATCTCGGTCTTACTTGAAAAAATTGAAGATAAAAATGGTGATGTTGTCGTTTCTGCTCAAAAAGCTCAAAAAATTAAAGGATGGAATGAGTTAGTTAAATGTTATGAAAATAATGAATTAATAGACGGAAAAATAACACAAAAAACTAAAGGTGGAGTAATTGTTGAACATGTTAAAACAGGTTCTTTAATGTTCTGTCCAGGATCTCAAATTTCAGACAAACCGCTGAAAAATATTGATCATTTGATAGGAGTGGAACAAAAATTTGCATTAATAAAGCTTGATATGGTGAGAGGAAATAGCGTTGTATCGAGAAGACAGGTAGTTTCTTCAAACAAAAAAGAAGATAAGGTTAAAATTATAGAAAAAATTAAAGTTGGAGATATTATTAAAGACGCTGTAGTAAAGGGTTATTCGTCATTTGGTTGTTTTTTTGAGGTTACCACTCCCGAAGGTACATTGGATACTCTTTGTCATTTACAGGAAATTAGTTATAGCAGGGTAAATCATCCAGATGAGATTTTTAATATAGGTGAAAAACATGATTTAAAAGTAATATCTGTTGATATGGAAAAATTACAAGTAGGTTGCTCAATAAAACAGCTTTCTCCTGACCCCTTTGAACATATTTCAAATTATCAAATTGGAAATCAATATAAAGTCAAAGTTGTAAAAATTACAGACTACGGATGTTTTTGTGAACTTGAGCCGGGCCTAAGTACATTACTTCATAGTAGTGAAATAAGTTGGACGAAAAAAAATATTTCTCCAAAAAAAATTTTTAATGTTGGTGATCAGATAGATTGTGTAATTACAGAAATTGATAAAGATAAAAGAAGAGTCGCGATCTCACACAGGCTAACCCAAGATAATCCATATTCAAAATTAGAAAATAATTTTCCTGTGGGGTCAGATATAGATGGTATTGTTAGTAACATGAATGAGTATGCAATCTATGTTAAGTTAGCAGATTTTGACATAGATGGCTTCTTGCATTCAAATGACCTTTCATACACGGGAAAACCTGATGAAGAGTTATTAAAGTATAAAAAAGGAGACAAACTCAAAGTAAAAATTCTTGAAATTAAAAAAACTGATCAAAAGGTAAGGGTTGGTCTAAAACAATTACAAAAAGATCCATTCGATTGGTTTAAAGATAAAAAAGTTAACGATGCAATTACAGTAAAAGTAATTTCATCAGATAATAAAGGGCTATTTGTTAAGCCAGAAGGTTGTGATATTGAGTTTTTGATTAAAAAATCTCAAATTGCTATGAGTGCTTCTGATGCTAGGCCATCTCGTTTTGTAGGTGGTGAAAGAATTGATGCAGCAATATCTGAACTTAATTTTGACAAAAGAAAAGTTTCATTAAGTATTAAATTACTTGAGGAAATAATGAATGCAAAAGCAATAAAAGAGCATTCAAGTCCATTAAGTGGAAAGAATCTTCCTTTCTCATCTCTTTCGGAACAATTATCTGAACAATTAGATAATAAGAAAAATAAAAAGGATACTGAGTAAAATTGTCTGTAGTTAAATCAGACTTAATTAAAGAACTATCAACAAATTACCCAAATTTTTTAAAAAAAGATTTGGTAAAACTTTTTGATATAGCAATTTATGAAATGCAAGAAGCATTAAGAAGAGGAGAAAGAGTTGAGTTGAGAGATGTTTTCTCGTTTGAACCAAGGGTTCAAAAATCAAGAATATCAAGAAACCCAAAAACTAATGAAAAGGTCCATACACCAGAAAAAAAATCAATATTATTTAGGATGTCTAAGGAGTGGACAAAAAAAATAAATGAAAGAGAATAAAATATTTATTGCTTGTGACAGTAAAAATATTAATAAAGTTAAAGAGATAATTGAAAAATCTCAAAATTCAAAATTAAAAATTGGTTATAAATTCGGCTTAGAATTTTTAAATTCCAAATATGGTAGAAATTTTGTTTCAAAGCTAAAAAATAAAATAACTTTTGGAGATTATAAAATTTCAGATATACCAAATACATGCTCATCGGCAATTAAAGCAGTAAGAGATTTAAAATTTAATTATTTAACAATACATATAAGTTCAGGTTTAAAAGCATTAAAAGAAGCTAAAAAAGTTTCAGGTAAAACTAAATTAGTTGGTGTAACAATTCTTACTTCTCTAAATGATAAAGCTTTAAGTGAAATTGGATATAGTAAGAAAATAAAATATATTGTTTATCAACAAGCAAAAATAGCTCAAAGAGCGAAACTTGATGCAATAGTTTGTAGTCCCAATGAAGTGAGTATAGTTAAAAAAGTTTTTAGAAAAGAGATAATTACTCCTGGTATAAGACTGGGTAAAACTATTGATGATCAAAAAAGGATTCTAAATCCAAAGCAAGCATTTAAGAATGGAAGTGACTGGTTAGTTATTGGAAGACCCATTACAAAGGGAAATATTAAAAAAAATCTTGAGAATTTAATTAATCATTTAAAATAATGGTCAAAGGAATTAAAATTTGTGGGATCTCAGATCTTGAGACTTTAAACTTTATTTTAAATCATCAATTTCCGCCAAAATTTATAGGTTTCATTACTAATTATAAAAAAAGTAGAAGGTATGTTGATTATGAAAATTTAAAAAAATTAGTTAGTATAAAAAAAAATAAGACAAGTTTTGTATCTGTACTTGTTAATCCAAACGATAAAATATTAGAAAAAATTAAAGATCTAAATTTTGATTTTTATCAGATGTATGATGTAAGTCCTGAGAGGACAAAAATAATAAAAGAAAAATATAAAATTAAAGTTATTACTGCTATAACAGTAGTCTCTCAAAAAGATATTGATATATACAAAAATTATTCTGAAATTTCAGATTTAATTCTTTTTGATGGAAAAGGTTATGAGAAGTCAATTGGATTTAATCATGAATTATTAAATTCTGTAACTATTTCAGTAAATAAAATGATTGCTGGAAATATTAAAATAGAAGATATTCCAAAGTTTAAAAATAAAGACTATTTTATAGATCTTAGTGGTTCTTTAGAGAATAAGGATGGTAAAAAGGATTTAGATAAAATAAATAAGCTATTAAATATGGCAGCTAAAAATGAAGCTTAAAAAAGGTATACCAGTTATTGATCAAGGAGACAAACTAGGTTTTTGGGGTGGAAAGTTTGGTGGTAATTTTGTACCTGAAACACTTAAGAAACCAATAGAAGATCTTGAGATACTATTTAATAAATTAAAGAATGATAAAAATTTTATAAAAGAAAGAGATAAGTATTTTAAAAATTGGATTGGCTCACCTACAAGATTTATTAAATTACATAATTTAACAAAACATGTTGGTGGAGCTCAGATTTGGTCAAAAGTTGTATCTGATGCTAACGGGGGAGCTCATAAAATATACAATGCTACCGTTCATTGTTTGTTGGCAAAAAGATCTGGAAAAAAAGTTATTATTGGAGACACTGGAGCTGGATATGCAGGTAAAATGTTAAGTATGGCTGCTAAAAAATTTGGCTTAAAATGTAAAATTTTTATGGGTGCAAAAGATATCAAAAGACAACAACCAAATGTTAAAGCAATGAAAAAAAATGGTGCAGATGTAATTCCTGTTTACTCGGGGAGTCAAACACTTGTGGATGCTGTATCGGAGTGTATGAGATATTGGGTTGCAAATTGTGATACTACAGCTATGTGTGTTGGTAGCACTGTGGGTCCTGCAATTTTCGTTCGAATATGTGGATGGAGTACTAGTCAAATTTCTAGAGAGCTTAAATTACAATTGTTAAATGAATTTGGTTCTATTCCTAAAAAACTTAAATTATATAATTGTGTAGGAGGTGGCTCTTCTAGTTTTGGGTTTTGGAATGAATTTATGGATTATAACAAAAAACAGGTTGAGTTTATTGGTGTTGAAGCTGGTGGACCTGCAAAAAGTAAAAAACATGCCGCCCCCTTAACCTATGGATCGAAAATTGGTATACTTCATGGTGCTGCTCAATATGTAAATCAAAATGATGACGGTCAAATTGAGGAAACTGAATCTATTTCTGCAGGGCTTGATTATCCAGGCATTTCTCCACTCCATTGTTTTCTAAAAGATACAAAAAGAGCAAGATATACAGCTGCTAGTGATGAAGACGCATTAAAGGCTTACCAAATCGTTACTAAGTATGAAAATTTAAGACCATCTCTTGAACCAAGTCATGCATTTTCAGTTGCAATAAAAGAAGCAAAAAAATTTAGCAAGGATACAATAGTAATTATAAATAGTTGTGGAGATGCTTATAAAGACCGAGGAATTTTAGAAAAAAAATTAGGAAAGAAGTATGTTAAATCAAATTAGTATTGCATTTAAAAAAGCTAAAAATGAGAAAAGGCCAGCGCTACTTACCTATACTGTTGCTGGAGATAATTCAAAAAAACAATCTTTAGAAATATTAAAGTCAATATCTAAATATGCTGATATTTTAGAAGTTGGAGTTCCTCATAATACTCCTGTAGCAGATGGTGGTCAAATTCAAACTAGTTCATACAGAGCAATTAAGAACGGTATTAAAATGAATGATATTTTTAAAATTATTAAAGATTTTAAAAGAAGCAAAAACTCTAAACCAATAATACTTATGGGCTACTACAATATGATTTATCAGTATGGTGAAAATAAGTTTGTAAGAGAATGCAAAAAATCTGGTGTAAATGGTTTGATTGTTGTTGATTTACCCTGGCCAGAAAATAAAGTTTTTTCAAAAAAATGTAAAAAAAATTCTATTATCTTTATTCAATTATTATCACCAACAACATCAAGCAAAAGGTTAAAGAGTATAACTAAGGATTCTCATGATATGATTTATTATATAAGTATGTTGTCCACAACAGGAGGAAAGCTTAAAGTTTCTCCCAAAGAAATATTGAAAAATTATAATAAAATAAAATATATAAGCCCAAAAAAAAATTGTGTAATTGGATTTGGAATAACTGAAAAAACCATATCAAATTTTAAAAATACAGATGGAATTGTGGTTGGAAGTCAAATTTGTAAAGAAATTACTAGAAGTTTAAACAATAGACAAAATCCTGTCATAAATGTAAGTAAGATGGTTGGTAAACTAAGAAAAAAATTATCATGAATTGGTTAACAAAAGCTATTAATTTTGGAGAAAAAATAAAGAAGGTACTTAGAAAAAGACCTTCTAAGCTGGATCAAGCTAATTCAAAATGGATAGCCTGCTGTGGGAATGCACCCCAATTAAAATCAACAATATTTAATAAAGAACAACTCAATACCTGCCCTAATTGTAATAAACATTATCCATTTACACCAAGAGAAAGATTTGATCATTTTTTTGGTAAAAATAATTACGAGATAATTAAAACACCAGAACTAACAGAGAATCCTTTAAATTTTCCAGGTTATAAGGAAAAGCTTGAACGAGGAAGAAAAATTACAGGTCATCATTGTGCTGTAATGGTTGCACAAGGTGTAAAGGATGGAATTAAAGTTACTTCATTTGCAATTGATAGTCGTTTTAATGGTGGTTCTATAAATGCTTCTGCTGGAGAAGCCATAGTGTATTGTTTTCAGAAAGCCATCGATGATCTTACACCTGTTGTAGCTTGGAGCGAAGGTGGGGGCCAGGCTATGCAAGAATCAAACATAGCATTACATTTTATGGTAAAAACTGTTCTAGCAGCAAATACATTTAAAGACTCTACAAAATTACCATTTATAAATATTTACACAAATAAATGTTATGGAGGTATAACTGCAAGTTTTGCTGCTCCATCTATAGCAGACATTTGTTTTGCAGAGCCATCTATGGTTGGTTTTGCCGGTCAACACATAGTAAAAAACCAAACACGTGAGGATTTACCTGAAGGTTTTCAATCTAGTAGGGTTTTGGTTGAAAAAGGTATGTGTGATGGAGTATTTGATAGAAAAGAAATAAACGAAAAAATACTAGGAATATTAAAAATATTGCTAAAGAAGAATTCTGAAGTAAATTCAGAAAGTTTAAATGAAACTTCAGGAACTAATATCCAAACTAGAGAAGCATCATAAAAAAAAACTAGATTTATCTCTAGGAAGAACTTTTAATCTTTTAAAAAAGCTTGGTAATCCTCAGGATAAATTAAAAAATGTCATAACAGTTGTTGGAACTAACGCTAAAGCAAGTATGTGCTATAGTCTTAAGTCAATACTAAACCAAGCTGGCTACAAGACAAATCTTTACACTTCACCACACCTACTCTCCTATACGGAAAGATACATTTTTGATGATAAAGAAATCAATGAAGAAGATTTAATAAAATTACTAACTGATATTGAGAAAACGTTAGGAAATGATAATGCAACATTATTTGAAATTTTAACTTGTGCATTCTTTAAGCACGCTGAAAAATACAAAGATAATATTAATATTATAGAGGCAGGATTATTTCATCAATTTGATAGTACAAATGTATTCAAAGAAAATTTAATTACACTTATTGGTATCATCCATAATGACCACTTACAATGGCTTGAGAATAAATCAATTGAAGGTGTAATCCACGAAAAAACAGCAAAGCTTTTAAACTCCAATATATTTATTAATAAACAATTCAATAATGAAATAAGAGATAAAATAGAAAAATCATTAGAAAAAAATACATCAAATAAATATTTTTTTGGTAAAGATTTTAATATTGCAAGGTCTGAGAACGGATTTATTCAATATCAAGATCGTTTAGGAGAAATGGTTTTACCTGAACCAAGTATTCTTGGAGATCATCAGCTCTATAATGTCAGTACTTCGATTGCTGCATCAAGAAAAATATTTAATATAAAAGATAATGATATAATTAATGGTATTCAAAATATTTCACTCAGAGGAAGATTGGAAGAAATTAAAACTGGTAGGTTAAAAATGATCACTGGAAATAATAGATTAATTGTTGACGGTGGTCATAATATAAGTGCAAGTTTATCTATTGCTAATTGGATTAAAAACCAAAATAAAGAGGTAAATCTAATAGTTGGAATGATGAAAGATAAGGAACATTTAGAATTTATAAAATCTTTCGTTAATATAGTTAATTCTATAACTTTGATTGATATTCCTAATCAGGATGGTGCAATATCAAAAGAAGATTTAGAAAGTAAGTTAAATGGATTAAATTTAAATATTAAAAAATCACAAAGCATCGAAAGTGCTATAAAATCGTTATCAAAAAATGAAAATACAATAAATGTTTGTATAGGTTCACTTTATCTTGCAGGAGAAATTTTAAAATTAAATTAGATATTTTCTTTAATAAAAGAAACAATATCGCTTTTAGGTGTAGCACCAACTTTAGTAGCTTTTAACTCTCCACCTGAAAATAAGAGCATTGTAGGAATTCCTCTTATCGAATATCGCGTTGGAACGTTAGGTTGAGAGTCTATGTCGTGTTTTGCAACCACAACTTCCTCGGCCATTTCATTTGATATTTCCTCTAAAATAGGGCCAACCATTTTACAAGGTCCACACCATTCTGCCCAAAAATCTACAAGAACTGGTTTATCACTTTTTAAAACTTTTTCGTCAAAGTTTTCATCAGTTACATTTATTGTTGCCATGAGAAGGATATAGATTAATTTTGTATATATTCAATAGGTAAAATTGAGATTAATTTAGATTTATACACTAAACATTTTCATACTTTTTTTGAATTGACATTGCATAATTATTAAACTCATCCAAAAGTGCTAATTTTTCATTGTCGTTTTCATTAGTATATTTTTCTCTTAAAGTATCAATTTCATTATATAAAGTTGGAATAGTCCACCATTTTTCTTTTTTTTCACTCAGTATTCTTTTTGCTATATCTCTTCTGATTGATTTATACATAGAGTCTGGAAGTATCTCCGGAGCTTCTTGAAAGATGATTTTTTTACCAAAACTTACCAATCTATCGTCGTCAAACTTATCTAATAAATTTAATTTCTCTTTCCATGGCGCATCATGCCAACTTGGAAACAAAGCGGTATCCTTATTTGATGTAAATTTTGTATAAATACTCTCTTCTGCATATATATCTTCTTGTGATTTTGATTGTTCTTTTTCTTCTGCAACCTCACGAAGGGCAGTTAAAATATTTTGTGAAAACTGTTCATTGTTTTGAACAAATTCAGCTCTTTTTTTAATAACATTTTTATCTAATTTATTATATGGTTCAACTTTCAAGCCATATTTTGCATCAATAATTATTGGTGCTTTGTTTGATCTAACCGTTCTTAAAAACTTGGGTGTTTTTTTCATCTCGGTTTTTAATTCATTTATAGATTTATTAATCAATGGTTGAATTTCTGTTCTAAGATCTATTGTGTAATACCATCCTTGATAAATAGGATGCATACAATGTTTTGCATGTAGCGGTACAACTAAATGAAGCCTGGACTTTCCATAATAATATTCATTTAATGTTATAATTTCTCCTTTTTTTATAATAGTTTCAGTATTAGATTTATTTGCAGTGCTTAAAAAAGACTCCCAAGTATGTTCTTGTTTTTTTTTTACAATTTTCAAAACTTTTGCAGTAAGTTCTGCATCAGCTAACGCAGAGTGAGCATCACTTGCATCTATGCCTTGCATCTGAGCCAGAGATGCTAATTTAAAAACTGGGTTATTTTTTTCATTAATTTCAGTTTCTAAAACTGTCGGATCTACTGCGTATGCAGCTCTTGCAATATTAATTCCATCATGTCTTGTATTGGGAGCGGAATTTGTCAAATAAGGATACCTAATGCTTTTGAAAAATTCTTTTCTTATCATCTCCTCATCAAAATTTAGCGAACTCCATCCCAAGAAAATAGCAGGGCTCCATTTCTTAAAGATTTTTTCTACCTGTCCAAGCATTTGGTAATGGCTTAGATTTGTTTGAGTAAGTTGTTTAATTGATGTCTTGTTGACTATCAAGGCTGCTGCTTGAAAAATCTCAGTTTCATGAAGTCTGCATCGAAGATTAAATCTATCTTTTTCTTTAAAGTTCTCGTCAAATAGTATTCCCCCAATCTCTATGATGCTGCCAAAGTCAGTGCTGGCGCTCGATGATTCTATGTCCCAAATTGCTAAATTCATATTATTAACCTCAAATTAGCTACGTTTTGATGGGTTTTTGGAAAGTTTTTTAAGACTAAACCTTTGCATCTAAACAAGTAGCTTCTAGTTAGTTTCTTCTGTTCTATGTATTGGTTGGTTAAAGTCAAGCTATATTATTCATCTCGTAAAATTTTTTAACTCTTCCCATAAATAAATTTTGATACATCTCTAATTCTGCACCTTCAATTTTAAATTCTTGAAATAGAATATCTTTTGTACAGAGTAAGATTATCCCTGCTTTCATTTTTGTTCCATGTACAACATCGTGAGCCAAAGTATATGCTCCAAGTTGCAAGAAATAATCTTGAATATAATCTGTTTTTTTAGGTTTATTGCTCTGCTTAAAATCTATTATGACATCTTTGCCCTGATAAATTCCGATTAAATCTGCAGTTCCAGCATATTGCTCTGGATAATAAATAGTTTCTTCCATCCCATAAATTTCGTCTAATTTATTATTTACACCCTTTTCAATTATTTCTTTGGCCATATTTTTGTATTGTTCATTACTTTCAAAAAAGCTTTCGTTAATTCTTCCTCTTAAATAATCTTCAATATAAGAGTGCATTGACGTTCCTCTTGAAGAGGCTTCAGTCTTAATTCTATTTGCTTCCTTAAAACCTACCCGCTCCTGCCAATTTTTGATAGCTGCCTTTTCCTCTTCGGATTTAGTAGCACTTAAAATTGTAGTAACACTTGGTAGTTTTTCCTCACCTAAGGAATATTTTCTATATCCATCCTCTATTGACCTTGTAGATTTTGGATAAATAAATTTATTACTCCATTTCATTCATTTGGTCTTTAAGAAACTTTTCGTTTTTCATCCTGACCATAACCAGAAATTGGAGATGGAGAACTTGGATCTGGATCATCGTCATCATTAGGATTTTTTATTGAGTCAATACTTCTGTTTATTGCTCTAGCATCTTTGCCAAAACTATCAACGACTGACATTGCTTCTTCTAATTTTTTTCTTAAAACTAAAACATTATTAAAATGCATATTAAATCTGGTGCTTATTTTTTTTAAATGATCATATATTTCAGATGCATGTTTTTTAATTCGTAAGCTCTGAAATCCCATATGAAGTGATTGTAAGTAACCAGATAAATTATTAGGGCCCATGATAGTTACTTTATATTTCTTCATTAATTCTTGACTTAATAATTCTTTTGTAGTTGGATCTTGATAATTAGCTAATTCTAAAAATAAACTTTCAGTTGGAGCATAAACAATCGCAAAATCTGTCGTTTTTGGTGGGACGATATATTTTTCGTTCACGCTTTTAGCTTTTTCTTTAAATGCTCTAGCAAGTTTAGTTCTTGCATCAGCCATAGCTTTTTTGTCATCTTCCTGATGAGCATCTTGGATGGCCTTAAATCTTTCAACTGGAAAGTGGCTATCAACTGGAACCAAAATCCCATCTTGAAGTTTAATTGCAAATTCAACATTTTCACCCGTATCTTCTTTCATTTTCACATTTGATGAATATTGAGATGCTGGCAACAAATCCTTAATCAGGGAGCCCAAACTAAACTCAGCTAAGGTTCCATACTTTTTAACACCTGCCAATATTTGATTAATCCCCTTCTGACTTTCATTCAAATTTTCAACTTGAGCATTAAAGGAAGCTACTTTTTGATCTACTTGAGTTAAAGCATTTGTCATATCTTTTGTTACACCTGATGAAAGATTATTAAAAGAAGTAGCCATTGAGCTCATAGTGCTATTTATTGTTGTATTTAAAGACTCTTTTAAATTTATAATTTCTTGATTTAGTCTTTGAATCTCCTGATTTTCCTTCTCATTATGAGACTCATTCTTTGATTTAAAATTCAAATATATAATTAATACTGAACTAATAAGTGAGAGTGAAAGTAAAATAAGAATTATAGTATTCATGATTCGTAGGATATACGTGAAATTTTAAAATTCAATTAGAAAAGCTAAGAACTAAGTAAATTTAAAATTTTCTTTAAACCAATTTCGTTAATTGATTTTTTATTCGACATTAAGATTGCTGTACTTTTAAGAATATTTCCGTCCTTTAAAATTCTTAAATTGTTAGCTTTTAAAGTCTCTCCTGTACTTGTTATATCAGTTAAAATCTCAGATGAACCAGTAAATGGATATACCTCAGTTGCTCCAAGAGAAGGCACTAATTTAAATTGAGTTACTCCTTTTGAAAATAAAAATTCTTTGGTCAAATTTGGATATTTTGTTGCAACTCTTAATCTACTTTTCTTATTATCTTTAAAATCAAAAGATATTTCCTCTAAATCAGCAAGTGTTTGGACATCTATCCACTCGTCAGGAACAGCTACAACTAGAGTTGCATTTCCGTAATCGAGTTTTTTATTAATAATAACTTTATTTTGAATATTTAATTCAGACTCTTTTAATAAATCGTAACCTGAAAAACCTATATCTAAAGAACCATCCCCTAATCTTTCTATAATTTCTCTTGCATGCAGATATACTATTTTAATTTTTTTATTTCCTTTTATATATCCAAAAAGGTCTCTTTCTCCTCTTTCTGATAAAATTTTAAGATTTTTATTTTTAAAAATACTTAAAGTATCTTTTCTAAGTCTACCTTTGCTAGGAATGCCAATTTTAATCATTTAAGTTTATTGCACCTCCTACAGCTGGTACCTTTATTTTAGATCCTAAATCACTAATAAGATTGTCATAACGGCCACCATTTAGCTCAATTTTTCTTGATTTTACCTTTGTTTGAATTTTAAAAACCATACCTGTGTAATATTCTAAATGTCTACCGAATGAAGATGAAAAATTTACATTTAACTTTGAAACTTTATCTGTAGTTATTGGGAAATAATTCTTTCCAACACTAAGATTGATTTTATTTTGTTTAAAAAAAATATTTAGAGTAGCTGCTGCTTTGCTCATAGGACAACTAATTTTTAAATAATCTCTAATAATTTTTACAACATTTTGGCCTTTTATTTGTCTTCTAGGATCTCTAATTTTATTATCAAACCTCATCAAAATTTCTCTCAAAGTACGTCCTGCAATATTTCTATCTTGATTTTGTTTAAACATTTTTAAATATCTTTTTTTATCCAATTCAACTACTGTTTCATCTACATCTGAGTTAGTCTCTAAACGCTTCAACAATTCATTAAAATAATTTTCTCTCCAAAAATGTCTTTGTAATCTAAGCCTCCATCTTTTTGGAATATCTAATTTATTTATTAATAAGTGAAAAATTTCAACATTCCCAATTGTAATATTTCCGGTTTTGTATCTAAATTTATTTATAACTTTAATACTTGTATTTATGATTTTTTTATCATCTCTTTTCTCATCTTTTGATCCTAAAATCTCGAAACCTATTTGATCTCTAATAATTTTATCGGTTTTTTTCTGAACTTTTCTGAATGCTTGCCCGCTGTAAAAAACTTTTGAAGATAGTTTTTTTTTTTGATTAAGATATTTAATACAAGACGCAACAGTTAAATCCGGTCTTAAACAAATTTCTTTTCCATTCTGATCAACAAATGAAAAAATTAAACTCCTAAATGACTCACCAGATCTCTCAAGAATTAAATTGGTAGGTATTACTGTGTCTAAATCGATGTAATCAAATCCACTTGATTTTAAAGATTTAAGAATATTCTCAGATAAGTTTTTTGACTTCATTAATTAAATCTTTCTTTGAAAAAGTTTTATTATTCTCTCCCTTAACACCTTTTAAATTTTTAATTGTCACCGTATTATCTTTAAACTCATTTTCTCCACAGATAATGGCAACCGGTAATTGGCGTTTATTTGCAAAGGTAAGCTGTTTACCGAGATTTTTTTTAGAATCTAAAAATATTTCAGAATTAATATTGTTTTGTCTTAAGAGATCTAAAATTTCGTAGTAATTTTTTAAATATTTTTGGTCCATTACACATACCAAAACTGGTTTTTGTTCATCTAATTGAATTTGATCTAATTGCATTAATGCAAATAAAAGTCTGTCTACGCCAAAACTTATGCCTGTCCCTGGAATATCTACGCCTTTAAATCTAGATATAAGCTTTGCATAAGCTCCTCCTGAGCAGATACTACCGATATCTACTTCTTTGCCTTTGTTATTTGTAACTTTAAAATTTAAATTTGTTTCTACAATAAAATCTGAATAATAAGCTAAACCTCTCACAATTGTGAAATTGGTTTTTACTTGATCTAAACTTGATCCATACCCAAGAACCAGAAAAAATTCTTCCAACTCTTTTATTCCCTCTTGTGACAATGGATTTTTTAAGCTTTGTTTCAATTCTTTTAAATCCTTTATTTTTAGATATTTTAATATTTGGCCAACCTGCTCATCATTTAAATCTGCACCTTTTGTGATAGCTCCACTAGTATCTTTTCGCTCTTTTCTTAAGAGATCTTCTACACCTTTTAAACCAAAACCAGGTTTATCAAGTTTATCAATTGCTCTAATAACTTTTAATTGCTTTTCATTAGATATTTTCAAATCATCTAACAATCCCTGAACTATTTTTCTATTACTTACATTGATTGTAAATTGATCTTTCTTTAGTCCACATTCAAGTAATGCTGCTGAAATTAAATTACAAAGCTCAGCATTAGCCTGTGAGGAATTAACATTTCCAACAATATCAAAATCTGCTTGCAAAAATTCTCTATATCTTCCATTTCCTGCCTTTTCATTACGAAATACATTTTGAATAGCGTATCTTTTATAAATTGAGGGTAACTCTTGATTATTTTGAGCAACAAATCTTGCTAAGGGACTTGATAGATCATATCGAAGAGTAATATTTTTATCTCCATCTTTAAACGAGAATACATCAGACATAGGATTATCTTCATCTTCTGCCAAAAAAGATCCAATATTTTCACTGATCTCAAATGATGGGGTCTCGAGAGGTTCGGCACCAAACTTAGTAAAAACATTCTCAATTGCTGATAAGAGCTTTTTTTTGAGAAGGAGTTTTTTATCCCAACGATCTTCAAACCCTGAGGGTAACCCAGGTATTAATTTATTTTCTTTCTTCATTTTTTGGTACCCTGGCTTGGGATCGAACCAAAAATTTCAGTTCCACAAACTGACGTGATAACCATTTCACCACCAGGGCTTATTGTTGTTTTATACTAATTAGAGTTAAATTTAAATTTATAAATAGTTAAATAGCTAGCTGCAAGCCAGCATGAAAATGATGTCTTTTATGATTTACGACTATATAACTTTTTTTAATCATGAGAGTTAATTAACATTTTAAACTTAAAATGCAAGTATGTATTGTATAGGAATATTAGTAGGTTTGCCTACCATATTCCTATACAAAATTTTAAATGAAATAAATTTTAAGATGTTTTCTTTAAATTTACAGCGCTAGGACCTTTATCTCCATCCTGAATTTCAAATTCTACAGCGTCGTTCTCATTCAAAAAACGAAGTCCTGCTTCACGAACTGCGCTTGCATGAACGAAACAATCTTTTTCTCCGTCTTCTCTTTCTATAAACCCGTAGCCCTTCTTACCGTTGAACCACTTTACTTTACCTTTTAATGTACTCATACTTTTTGTTTACTCTTTCTTTATTGTATTAAACTTAGCTAAACTTCAGCTAGCGGGATAGTTATTAGATTTTAAATTTGAATGCAAGCTTTAATCAAGCGCACTATTAACAATTTGTGGTGGCTTCGGCGGGACTCGAACCAGCGACACAAGCCTTTTCAGGGCTCTGCTCTACCAACTGAGCTACGAAGCCATATTTTAAAACCTAAAAATTATTCTTCCTTTTGTCAAATCATAAGGTGTTACCTCAACTGTAACATTATCACCTTGTAGAACTCTAATTCTGTTTTTTCTTAATTTGCCTGCTGTATGTGCAGTTACAATATGATCATTTTCAAGTTTTACTCGGAACATCGCATTTGGTAATAGATCGATTACTTTACCTTTAAATTCCAATAAATCTTGTTTTGACAAATTTTTTACTCCTTATCTATTCTAGATTTTATACTCAAAGCATGACCTTTTAATTTTTCATACTCTGCGAGATGTGTAGCGTATTTTCCTATTTTCTCAACACCTTTTTTTGAGAGCGTTATAAGGCTAATTTTTTTATAAAATTCACTAACACTTAATCCTGAAGAAAATTTAGCTGATGAATTTGTGGGTAATACGTGATTTGTCCCAACTGCATAATCACTTAAAGCCATAGGAGAGTATTTACCTATGCAAATACTTCCTGCATTAAAAATTTTATCTTTATATTTTTTGTAGTTACTTACATTTATCTCCAAATGTTCAGGAGCTATTTCATTAATTGCATTTATGATCTGATTATCATTGTAAACTTTTAAAATAAGTCCGTTATTTTTTATACTTTTTTTAGCAATATTTTGTCGTGGTATTTTTTTAATTTTAGAAATCAAATCTTTTTTGAATCTTTTAATTAAATTAGAATCTTTTGTAATTAAAATGCATTGTGAATTTATATCATGCTCTGCCTGGCCAATCATTGATGTTGTAACTTCATTTAAATTAGTTTTGCCATCTGCTAATATTGTTATTTCAGATGGACCAGCAATCATTCCTTCAATACCAACATCTCCAAAAACTAGCTTTTTAGCACCAGCAACAAAAATATTTCCTGGACCAACAATTTTGTTTACTTTTTGAATGTAAGCTAAACTACCTATGGCTTGTGCTCCACCCATAGAGTAAATATCATTTATACCTAATTTCTTAGCTGCATATAAAACTGCTGGGTTTAATTTTCCATTATTTTTTGGATTTGCTAGAACAATTTTTTTAACACCCGCAATTTTCGCAGGAATTGCATTCATTAATAATGTGGATGGTAAGTTTGCAGGAACATATACTCCAACTGATTGGATTGGTACATACTTATATTCTATTTTATTATTTAAATTATCTTTATAAAAAATATTCTTGGTTTTTTGAGCATTGTGAAAATCAAGGATTCTTTTGTATGCAAAATCTATAGCCTTTTTAATATTAGGATCGAGAAATTTAATTGAATTATTTATTTCGTTAATACTTGGCTTAATTTGAGTATTTTTGCTAAATTTTTTTTCATATTTAATAAGTGCTTTAATTTTATTTTTCTTAATATCATTAAGAATTTTAGATATGATTTTATTTTCTGATTTTTTTCCAGACCTTCTGTGGTCTAAAAATTTTGTTAAAATATCTAAATAGTTTTTTTTATTACAATTAATTTCTTTTATCATTTTCTATCTTTTGATCCTCGAGTGTTACCTCTATTACTTCGGCGGAAAGAGTTATAATTCTATTTTTTGAAAATAACATAATTATTTCAAAATTCTCGTTTTTCTTGAATATATCAATTGTTAAGAGTTTTAATAAAAGATTAGGATCTTTTTGGTCTATATTCTTAGATTTGGTAGAATTTATAAATTCAAATTTAATAATACTATTTATTGACTTATTTTTATTCTCTTCCTCTTTACTGAATCTTGAAATTGACATGAGAAAAATCTTATTTAATGCTAAATATTTTAAATCTTTAACACTAACCTTCCCTTCAGAACAACAAGCAGAAATTATATGAAGATCCTCAGGAGACTGTGCAATTATCTTTTTTAAATATTGATTTACCATCAACTAATCCGTTTTATATTTACACCTACTTTTCTGAGTTTATTCTCTATATTTTCATACCCTCTATCAAGATGGTAAATTCTATTTATGATAGATGATCCTTTGGCAACCATAGCGGCTAAAACTAATGCAACTGAAGCTCTTAGATCGCTAGACATTAATTCTGCAGCCTTAAAACTTGTATTACCTAAAATTAAAGCCTTATTTTTTTTAATTATAATTTCAGCACCCAGTCTTCTTAATTCAGCTACATGCATAAATCTATTTTCAAAAATACTTTCTGTTATGGAGCTTTTGCCTTTTGCCTTGCATAGAAGTACCATGAATTGTGCTTGTAAATCTGTTGGAAAATCTGGGTATTCTTTGGTGACTAAATTACTTATGTTTTTAATTTTTTTTGGACCTATTATGTGAATTTGTTTTTTATTTGTTTTTATTTTAGCTCCAACTTTCTTTAGTAATGTCAATTCTGTTTTTATAACTTTTGGATATAGATTATTTATTTTTAAATTACCGCCAGTTAAGCATGCTGCCACACAAAAAGTCCCAGCCTCTATTCTATCAGACATGACTGAGTAACTTGTGCTTTTTAAAGATTTAATTCCCTCAATCTTTAAGGTTCGTTTGCCAACAAATTTAATTTTTGCACCGCCTGATTTTAAAAAATTTATTAAATCGACTATTTCAGGTTCAATAGCACAATTTCTTAGTGTTGTAATTCCATTAGCTAAGCACGCTGCTATAATAGTATTTTCAGTAGCTCCAACACTAATTTTTGAAAATCTTATTTTAGCACCTTCTAGTTTTCCTTTAGTATTTGCATAAATATAACCTTTTTTGATTTCATATTTCATTCCAAGTTTTTTAAGTGCATTTAAGTGATAATTTACAGGTCTTGCCCCAATTAAGCATCCCCCGGGCAAAGAAGTAACGGATTTTTGATACTTAGTAACCAGTGCACCTAGAACTAATATTCCAGCTCTCATTGTTCTAACAAGAGAATACGAAGCAAAAATCTTGTGTTTGTTTTTCTTCGTTATTCTTACAATTTTTTTATCTTTGCTAAATTTTATTTCTGAACCAAGGGATTTTAAAAGATTAATCATTGTATCTATGTCTTTAACCCGAGGTAGATTTTTAATTATAACTTCCTTATCAAATAAAATTGTTGATGCCAAAATTGGCAATGCAGCATTTTTAGATCCTGAGATTGCAATCTCACCCTTTAATTTACTAGGGCCTCTAACAATAAATTTATCCATTGTTATATTTTTGGAAGTGTAACTCCCTTTTGACCCTGATATTTGCCATTTCTATCTGCGTATGAGACTAACGGGTCTTCATTGCCCTTAATGAAAACAAATTGAGCAACTCCTTCATTAGCATAAATTTTTGCGGGTAATGGTGTTGTATTCGAAAATTCCAAAGTCACATGCCCCTCCCATCCTGGTTCAAGAGGTGTAACATTAACTATTATCCCACATCTTGCATAAGTAGATTTTCCTAAACATATAACCAAAACATTTTTTGGAATTTTAAAATATTCAACAGTTCTTGCTAATACAAAAGAATTAGGTGGTATTATACATTCAGATGAGTTTTTAGTGATAAAGTTCGAGGATTTAAAATTTTTTGGATCAACAATCTCAGAATTTACATTTGTAAAAATTTTAAATTCATCTGAAACTCTTGCATCATAACCATATGATGAAACACCGAATGATATTTTATCTCCCCTGATCTGTTTATCTTCAAAAGGCGAGATCATATCGTTATCTCGTGCCATTTGTATAATCCATTTATCAGATTGAACTGACATTATTTATTTTTTTTCTTTGTTTTTTTTTGAAATTCTTTTCTTTTTTTTAAATTTTTTCTTAAAGCAAGTTCGAGTTTACTTAAATTATTCTTCTTTGAACTCATTATTTATTTTTTGTCAGGGTTCGTAAGATGATCAAGAGTTATAACCTGGTCAATAGGAATAGTTTTATCTTCCTCTGTTTTAACTGGGCCAGTTTTCACCTGCTTCTTGGCTCTTTTCTCTGCAAGCTTTTTTTCTCTTTTGGCTTTCTTTTCCATAAGCTTTGCATTTTTATTAGCTCCATATGTGTAGTGAATTCCCATAACATTTTCCTAAAATAGATATAACTTATTTTTAAAAAAAATTAAGGCAATAATTTGAAAAATTCAAATTTATACACTAATTATTATGAAAATTGCCCTTGTAGTTTTAATGTTAAAACAGGCCCTTGGTAAGGGTCAGTTACGAGTTAGATTCTCGTCGAGGGCACCACTATTATTTTGTGTAAAATTTTTTTTTAAAGAAGAATCCAATTAAAACTAAAATAATAATTCCAATAATTGGTAAATAAATATCTGGAGAAAATATTAATTCAAAAATGCTGGGCACATCTGAGTTTTCTTCTAAAATCTTGTTCAATCCTGCACCAAGAGATGCACCAACAAATAATTGTGGAGTCATTCCAATTATTGACCCTAAAAAAAAGTTTCTAACTTTAACATTAAAAATTGTTGGTAAAATATTTGAAATAAAAAAAGGGATACCACCAACAAACCTATAAATTAGAAAAAAAATAAATTCGTTCCTTTTAAACTTTTCAGTCAAATTACTAAAACGTGATGAAAATTTCTCCTCAACTAAATCTTTTAAAAAATAATTAGCAAATACATATAAAAGTGTTGCACCAATAGACAATCCAAATACTACAAGCAAAGTTCCTAACCACTTTCCAAAAATAAAACCGCCAACTAAAAATACAGGTGAGCCAAAACCCAATAAAAGAACCCACACTATTGTACCTAATAAAAAAATAGCACTTGAAATAAAAATATTACTATTTTTAATTTCCTCCAAAGCATCTCTATTTTCTCTTATTAGTTCATAACTAGAAAAATCCTGAAATGAAAATTTGTTAAAAAAAATCAACAAAAAAACAAATACTATCAAAATGTAGGCAGAACCTAAAAATAGTTTAATTTTTTTTTCTCTATTCATTGATTTTTAACTTATTAAAAATCGCTGTACTTATATACATATATTTGTATAACTACCGAAATTTAACATTTATTTAACAACAATGAAACGTACATATCAACCAAGTAACAGAAAAAGAAAAAAAGCTGTTGGATTTAGGGCTAAAAGAAAAACTAAGGGTGGAAGAAAAGTATTAAAAAGAAGAAGGGCTAAAGGAAGAAAAAAATTAACAAACGCTTAATGAAAAAAAAGATTGTTAGCCTTTCAAAAAATGAAGACTTTAAGTCAATTCTTAGTGGGAAAAAGATTGCTAATAAATATTTAACAATTTTCTTTAAAAAACTTTCAGATAAAAATACTAACAAATTAAATATTAGCTTTGTAGCCAAAAAAAAAATAGGAAATGCCGTAATTAGAAATAGAATTAAAAGAAGATTAAGAAATATAATGAATGACGCTTTGAAAACAATTAATATAAATCTAAATTATTGCTATTTATTAATTGCAAGAATATCTGTTAACAATGATCCTTATGAGAAAATAAAAATGGTAACACTTGAGGATTTTAAAAAGATTAAATGAATAAACCTATAAAATATTTAATGATCAAAATTATCAAATTATATCAAATAGTAATATCCCCATTTTTAGGAAACAACTGTAGATATCTTCCGACATGTTCAGAATATTTTATAGAAAATCTAAAAGAGTACGGAATTTTTAAAGGAAGTATTAATGGATTCAAAAGAATTCTAAGTTGTCACCCTGTAAAATTTCTAGGTGGTGGCGAAGGATTTGATCCTGTCAAAAAGAAAAAGTAGTTTATGGATACGAAAAATGTAATCGCAGCGATATCTTTAAGTGCAGCTGTCATAATACTTTACAGTTTATTTTTTGCTCCTCCTGTTGTGGATCAAAAAAATATCTCAAATGATAAAAACACTTCTAGTCAAAATTCTTCATCAGATGCACCTTCTTTAGTCCAAGATGAGAAAATAATTAAGATTTCAAGAGATGAAGCTTTGGAGGAGAGTCAAAGAGTTTTATTCGAAAATGATAAAATTAAAGGTTCAATTTCATTGCTCGGTTCATCTATAGACGATTTAACTTTTAAGAATTACACAAACACTCTAAATGGAGATGATAATGTTGTACTGTTAAATCCTAAACAATCTGAAAATGGATACTATGTAGAAACTGGTTGGGCAACTACTAATAAAAATATTGATCTACCAAATTCAAAAACATTGTGGAAAATTGAAGGAAATAACAAACTTACACCAAATTCGTCTATAAAATTAAGTTGGAAAAATAATCAGAATATCAAATTTATAAAAGAAATTAGTATTGATAATCAATATCTTTTTGACATTAAACAAACTATAGAAAATAAATCTGATAAAACTTATAATTTCTATCCTTACGGTCAAATCATAAGAAACATCGCACCAGAAGTAACAAATTTTTATATTTTGCATGAGGGACTAATTGGTGTTTTTGACGATCAATTAGTTGAAGAAGATTATGATGATATAGAGGAAAAAAAATACTCTGTAAATGCGGATACTGGATGGCTGGGTATTACTGATAAATATTGGATTGCTAGTCTTATTCCAGAAAATGGGAAAAGGTTTAGGTCTGATTTTGATTATAAAAATAAATTTAGAGCAAATTTTATAGAGACTGATGCAACTGAAATTGGTGCTAATGAAATAAAAACTAATTCTATCAGAGCAATAGTAGCTGCAAAAGAGGTAAACGTTATTGATGGCTATGCTGAAAGAGAAAATATTAGCAAGTTTGATTTAGCTATAGATTGGGGATGGTTCTACTTTATCGTGAAACCTTTATTTTTTGCAATTCAATATTTCTTTAATCTTGCTGGTAATTTTGGAATAGCAATTATTATGATTACTGCTTGTATTAGATTAGTATTTTTTCCACTTGCTAATTACTCATTTAAATCAATGGCTAAAATGAAAGTTCTCCAACCAGAGATGACAAGGCTAAAGGAGTTACATAAAGAAGATAAAATGAAACTTCAACAAGAAATGATGGCACTGTACAAAAGAGAGAAAGTTAATCCAATCAGTGGGTGTCTTCCAATTTTCATACAAATTCCATTCTTCTTTGCCATTTATAAGGTTTTATTTGTAACTATTGAAATGAGACATCAACCATTTTTTGGTTGGATAAAAGATTTAAGTGAAAGGGATCCTACTTCTATATTTAATTTGTTTGGTTTAATCCCATGGGACCCTCCTTCATTTTTACTTATTGGTGTTTGGCCATGTTTAATGGGTGTTTCAATGTGGATGCAACAAAAGCTAAATCCAACACCACCTGATCCTGTCCAAGCAAAAATATTTATGTTTTTCCCTTTATTTTTAACAGTAATATTAGCTCCTTTCCCAGCTGGACTAGTCATTTACTGGACTATAAATAACATATTAACAATGGCTCAGCAGTACATCATCATTAAGAGAACGACTGTCAAAACCGTTTAAAAATGGAAATAGAAAAAATTGTACCTAAGGATGGTCCTACGATCGATGAATTTAAAAAATACATAAATAAATATAAAGATCAGTTAATTGTAATTAAATATGGGGGAAATGTTTTTATTGATAGAAAAATATTTAATAATTTTATCTCAGATATCAGTATTTTAAATAAACTAGGACTTTCTATAATTATAGTTCATGGAGGCGGGCCCAGAATTAAAAGAGAATTAGATAAATCAAATATTCAATCAAAATTTATAAGAGGATTAAGAGTTACAGATGAAAAAATTATTAACATAGTTGAAAATGTCCTTATCGACTTTAATAATGATATTGTAAATTCTTTAGTCGAAAAAGGTGCAAATGCAGTTTCTCTAAATACAAAGAAAAACAATGCTATAGAGGTTATTCCAGAAGCAGAGGAACTAGGATTTGTTGGAATTCCAAATAAAATAAATGTAGGCATAATAAATGATATAATCAAAACAAATGCAGTACCAATTATATCCCCTTTAGGTCTGGGGAAAAATAATCAAACATATAACATTAATGGAGATACAGCTGCAGGAGCTATAGCAAAATCTTTAAAATGTAGAAGATTATTATTAATGACTAATGTGGAAGGAGTTTTAAATAAAGAAAAAAAACTTATCGAAGAGATTAGCTCTTCTGAAATTTTAGAAATGATAAATAATGAAACAATCACAGAGGGCATGATACCAAAGATAAATACATGCCTTGATGCAGTAATGAATGGGGTTACAGGAGTAGGAATCATAGATGGAAGAAAAAAACATTCAATTCTGTTCGAATTATTTTCAGATAAAGGTGCAGGAACATTAATAAGAAAATGAAGCACATAAAAAATATCTTATTCGATTGTGACGGTGTACTTTATCAAGATCTAGAGGCAGTATTTGGTCAAGTAAGCAAAAGAATGACTCAGTATATTTCAAAAAAGTTGAGGATTGATTTAAAAGAAGCAAAAGAGCTTCAAACCAATTATTTTCACAAATACAACACAAGTCTGAACGGGTTAATGATACACCATGACATTCCCCCAACAGAATTTTTACAATTTGTTCATGACATTGATTTATCTTTTATGGAGAAAGACCTTGTTTTAAGAGAAGAAATAAAAAAATTAGATCTCAGAAAATTTGTTTTTACAAACGGAAGTAAGGAACATGTTAAAAACATTACTACACACTTAGGTATAGATGACTTATTTGATGATGTATTTGACATTGTTGATGCTGATTATCATCCAAAACCAGCCGCAAAAGCATTCGATTTAATGGTTAAAAAATTTGATATTAATCCAAAAGAGACAATTTATATTGAAGATATTGCAAAAAATTTGTCAATTGGAAAAGAAAGAGGGGCTACAACAGTTTGGCTAATCAATAACGAGTATTGGGGAAAAAAAGAATCTAACAAAGAATATATTGACTACAAAATAGAAAATCTCTCTTTATTTTTAAAAGAAATAAGGTTATTAAAAAAGTCGTAAAATTATGAGTATAAAAAATATTATAAATGATGCTTGGGAAAATAGAGATCAGGTAAACTCATCATCTGAACAGTCTCTTAAAGATACAATAAATCAAGTTATAGATGATTTGGATAGTGGTAGATCGAGAGTGGCTGAAAAAATAAATGGTGAGTGGGTAACTCATCAACATTTAAAAAAGGCAATCATGTTGAGTTTCAGATTGTATCCTATGGAAAATTTGAATGGTCCTTACAGTAGTTGGTATGATAAATCGCATTTACTTAAAGGTAAAACAGCAGGATGGACAAAAGAAGATCATGAAAAAGCTGGTTTTAGAATGGTACCTAACTCTCCAGTAAGGAAAGGAAGTTTTGTAGGCAAAAATGCAGTTTTAATGCCATGCTACGTTAATATCGGCGCATATATTGATGAAGGTACAATGATTGATACATTTGCAAGAGCAGGAAGCTGCAGCCAAATAGGAAAAAATTGTCATATCTCTGCAGGATCAGGTGTGGGTGGTGTATTAGAACCTGCACAAGCACTTCCGACAATTATAGAAGATAATGTTTTTTTGGGTGCAATGTCTGAAGTTGTAGAGGGTGTAATTGTAGGAGAAGGATCTGTTCTGAGTATGGGAATGTACATTGGACAATCTACAAAAATTGTTAATAGAAAAACTGGTGAAATTACTTACGGAAAAATTCCTCCTTATTCAGTTGTGGTTCCAGGTTCACTTCCAGATAAAAATAATTCATCTGCACCCTCTCTGTATTGTGCAGTAATAATCAAACAAGTTGATGAGAAAACCAGATCAAAAACTTCTATTAACGATCTCTTGAGAGAATAATTTAAATGGCAATAATAAATGAATTACAATTAGCAAAGGAGCTAATTAGATTTCCAACTGTAACTCCTAAAGATGCAGGAATTATGAAATTTCTGGAAAGGAAGCTAAAAAAACTTGGTTTTAAAACTAAAATTCTTGAGTTTAAAGAAAAAGGAAGTGAACCAGTTAAAAACCTATATGCAAGATTGGGAAATAATGGTCCTAATTTTTGTTATGCAGGACATCTAGATGTTGTCCCTGCTGGAAATTTAAATGATTGGACGGTAAACCCATTTAAACCATCAATTAAGAAAGGTCATTTAATCGGTAGAGGAGCAAATGATATGAAAAGCTCAATTGCTGCATTTGTGTCTGCAGTTAGTATTTTTATTCAAAAAAATAGAGGGTTTAAGGGATCTGTAAGTCTTTTGATTACTGGAGATGAGGAAGGTATTGCTATTAATGGAACTAAAAAAGTTGTTGATTACTTAAAAAAGAGAAAAGAAAAAATAGATTTTTGCTTAGTTGGAGAGCCAACAAATCCAAATAAATTAGGAGAAATGATAAAAATTGGGCGAAGAGGTAGCATGACTGGTCGATTAAGAATTACCGGTATACAAGGGCATGTAGCTTATCCTCATAGAGCAAATAACCCTTCTACAACCATTGTAAAAATACTAAATGAACTTAAAGATATAAAATTTGATAAAGGTACAAAAGATTTTCAACCTACAAACTTGGAAATTACAAAGATTAATATACATAATATGGCTGATAATGTTATTCCTGGGATTGCTTATGCTACATTTAATATAAGATTTAATAATAAGCATACTTCAAATTCAATCAAAAATAAGATCGAAAAGATTTTGAAA